>CAIXRH010000181.1 GCA_903921785.1 uncultured Pseudomonadota bacterium | reverse complement strand
TCGTGATCCTCGCACTTTTGTTCGCCTGCCCCGCCGCCACCAACCCCACCGACTCCGCGGACACCGCCGGTCTCCCCGCTGAAATCGACGCCGACGGTGACGGCGCCCCCGCCTGGACGGGTACCGGGAACCCCGCCCTCGCCGACTGCGACGACGGCGACCCCGGCGTGAACCCGGAGACCGAGGTGCTCGTCCCCGCGGGTGCGTTCGTCGAAGGGGAGCCCGGGTCCGATTGGGCGGAGCCCCAGCGCACGGTCGAGCTGTCCGCCTATTGTGTGGATCGTACCGAGGTCACCCACGCCGAGTTCCTCCGGTATCTGGAGGACCAGGAGGGGAGGGGATACTCGAACACCGACGATGAAGGGCGCGAACTTTACAGCATCGAGGACCTCGTCTCGCCCGACGAGTACCCCTCCGCGTTCACCGTCGAAGCCGGCGTGTGGAGCGTCGATCCGGAGTACGCGGATCGCCCGGTTACCGAGGTCTGGGAGTATTCGGGGGAGGACTATTGCGCCTGGGCCGGCAAACGGCTCCCCACCGAGGCCGAGTGGGAGAAGGCCGCGCGGGGCACCGACGCGGCGCCGTGGCCCTGGGGCGAAGAGACCCCTGACTGCGATCGGGCCGCGTTCGCGCTGGTCTTGCCCTCTCCTGGCGTAGAAGCCAAGCTCTGCTACGATCTGACTGTTCCGGTCTATAGCCTGCCCGAGAACGTCTCTCCCTACGGCGCGATCGGCATGGCCGGGAACGCGGGCGAGTGGGTGAGCGACTGGTTCTCCCCGACGGCCTACGATGACCCGGACCTCACCGATCCCACCGGTCCCCCCGCCGGCGAGCCGTTCGACGACGGCGTGGGCACCTACGTGGCGCGGATCTCTCGCGGGGGAAACTGGGCCCAGTCGGCGGATCGACTAAGTACATTCGCGAGGGTGCCTGAGCCCGAGGGGGGCACGAGCAACGGGATCGGCTTCCGGTGTGTGCGTCCGTTGCCCTGAGGCGGCCAACTGCGGCCCCTCCCACGTTCTCCGCCCCTTCGCCGCGCGCCGACGGTTGTCTTGGCTCACGACGTCCGGAGTGGGCCAGGCGTAGCGGGGCTGGGAGGTGGGACCCCCTCTCCCTCTCAATGTGCGTTCACGTGTCCCCCCTCCCGTCCCTCCGCCACCCTCGCGAGCCATGACCGGCGTCGGCGTCTCCCGCTGCGGCCGCTCCGCCCGGACGTCCGGTCTGCTATGATCTCGGGGTCCGTGGCCGTCACCCTCGACACGCTCTGCGAGATCGAGCTCCCTACCGGGGAAGCGGTGCCTGTGGTGCGCCGGCGGTTCGGGGGCGGGGAGGGGCCGCGCGTCGTCTTCGTCGCCGGCCTGGGCGGGGACACGCCCGAAGGGACGCGGCTGCTGCACGTCGTCGGCAAGTTTCTGGCGTCCTGCGCCGAAGAGCTTCGGGGCACCGTGGAGCTCTACCCCTGCCTCAACCCGCTCGCCGCGCACCTCGGCGTGCGCGCGTGGCCCGGCCTTGATGTGGACCTCTCTCGGCGGTTCCCCGGCCGGGAGGACAGCCATGCCCCCGATCGGGTCGCCGCCGCGTTCGTCGCCGCGGTGGAGGGCGCGGCGCAGGTGGTGGAGCTTCGGGGCGCCCATCCGGCGTTCCGGCTCGCTCCCCAGGCGCGGGTGCGGGCCGAGCGGCCGTTGGCTCGCGAACGGGCGGAGCTGCTCAACGTCCGCTGCGTACGCCTGGAGTCGGGGGTGCTGCCCGGGAGCCTGGAGAGCTGCGTGCCGGATCTCGTGGTTTTGCAGGGTGGTGCGGGCAATCGCCTCACCGAGGGGGTGTCGCTGGAGCTTGGCGACGGCCTGCTGAACCTCCTCTCGCACCTCGGGGTGCTCCCCGAAGCGCGCCTGCCGTTCCACTGGGCGGCGATCCAGCGCCCCATCGTCGCCGGAGACGACGCGTTCGAGGATGTACGAACCGATCGCGGCGGCCTCTTCCTGCCCGCGGTCGGGGGCTGGGGGGAGGTGCAGGCCGGGGACCTCCTTGGGGAGGTGATCGAGCCGATCTCGGGGGAGGTCCGGGAGGAGCTCCGCGCGCCCCGCGACGGGCGGGTTCTGGCGCTTCGCGAAGAGCCGGTGGTGTACCCGGGGAACCTCGCCGCGCGGCTGGTGTGCGCATGAGCGTCGTCTTCCGCCTCGAGTCGCCCTACCGGGGCGAGTACCAGCTCCACCGGCTCACGTTCGGCGCCGGCGACCCCGTCGTCTCCGTCGTGGCGGGCATCCACGGGAACGAGGTCAACGGGGTCTACGCGTTGAACCTGGTGGCCGGCGTGCTGCGGATGCAGCCCCCCCGGGGCACCGTCCACCTCCTGCCATGCGTGAACGTCTTCGGCGCGGAGGCGGCCCAGAAACGCTGGCCGTTCGACGACCGGGACCTCAACGAGGCCTTCCCCGGCGACCCCGAAGGCTCTCCCGTGCAACGGGTCGCGGCCGCCGTTGTCGAGGCCACCGCCGGCGCGGTTGGCATCGACGTGCAGACCGGCTCGGCGACCGTACACGAGGTCCCCCACGCGCGGATGCCCGAAGCGGGGCTCGCCCATGACCTCGGCCGCGCCGCCGGGCTGCCCGTCACCTGGGCCCGGCCGGCCGAGCGCCTCGCAGATGGGCTGGTCGGCGCGTGGCACCGGCGTGGTCAACCCGCGCTGGCGTTGCGTGGCGGCCGCGGCGGCGCCCTCGACCTGGAGGAGGCGCGGGTGCTCGCCCGGGCGCTGGTGCGGGTGCTCGGCGAGGTGGGGGTGCTCACGCGGACGGAACCGGCGGCGCCGGGCGTGGTCACCACCGAGGTGCACGACCACCGCACCACCGTCGGCGGCTTCTTCGTGCCCGAGCTCCGTCCAGGGGACAGGGTCCGCGCCGGGCAGCTGCTCGGCACGGTCCGCGCCCCGCTCGGCGGGACCGGGTTGGAAGAGATAGTCTCGGGGGCCGCGGGGGTGGTGCTCGCGGTTCGGGTGTACCCGGTGGTGCACGCCCGCGAGCTGGTCGTGCGCGTGGCGACCCAGCCCTGACCTCGGAGCGTCGATGACCTTCTTCTTGTTCTTGATCGCCCGTGCGTTCGCCCTCGACGCCACCGTGGAGGTCGGCGAGATCACCGTGGCCACCGACGCCCAGGAGACGGTGACCGACGCCCGCGCCGCGCTCACCGCCGGCCGCTTCGCGGACGCCGCCGGGCTCTACCGCGCCATCGCCGAGTCCGGCGGCGGCGCGCCGGCGCGCGTGGCCGAGGCCATCGCCTACTACGAGGTCGGCGACCTCAACAGCGCGAAGTACGCCGTGCAGCTCGCCATCGACGCCACGCCCAAGGACCCCGCCGCGCTCAACGTACTCGGCCTCGTGCAGGTCGACGGCGGGGACGTGCTCAAGGGCATCGAGACGCTCAAGGCCGCGAAGGCGGCGGCGCACAGCGCCGGGCGCAAGGCGAGCGAAGCCCGGGCGCAGGTGAACCTCGGGCTCGCCTACCTCGACCTCGGGGACACGAAGTCCGCCTTGGCGGAGGCGGAAGGTGCGGTCGCGCTCGCCGCCGAGGCCGGCGAGCCGGACGTGGCGGGCGCCGCTGCTCAGGTGAAGGCCGCGGTCGCCGCGTTCAACGGCACGGACTCGGCGGTCGGCGGGATGCTCGGCAAGGGGCAGACGAAGTCGGCCCGGAAGAGCGCGGAGGCCGCGTTGTCCGCGGCGAAGACGCCCCGGCAGGAGCTGCAGGCGGGCCTCGATCTCGCGGCGGTGGAGCGCGCCGAGGGCAACCTCGACGGCGCGTCCAGCCGGCTCGCCACGGCGGCAAAAAAGGCGCGCGAAGGCGGCCTCGTCCGGGAGCACGCGGTCGCGCTCGTGGAGCTCGGGCTGGTGCAGTCGCTCGGCGGGCGCTCCGGCGTCGCGGAGGACACGCTCCGCGCCGCGGCGAAGTCCGCCCAGGCGGGCGGCTACCGGGTCGTCGAGGTGGACGCGCGCTGTGAGCTGGGCATCGTGCTCGCCCGCAAGGGGGACCTCGCCGCGGCCGAGTCCGAGCAGCGCACCGCCGGCACGCTGCTCACCAAGATGAGCTACCCCCAGGGGATCGCGCGGCAGGCGGTGCTCGGCGGGGTCATCGCGGCCGCCCGCGGCGACCTCCCCACGGCGAAGTCCGCGCTCGGTCAGGCCGCCACGTACTACGCCGGGAAGGGCCGCAACCTCGACGCAGCGCGTGCCCAGACCGCGCTGGTCGGGGCGTGGCAGCAGGTGGACCCCGCCACGGTGGACGGCGCGGTGAAGGCCGCCGAAGGCTACTTCGCCGCGGCGGGTGACCCGCTCGGCGCCGCGCACGTCGCGCTGGCCCGCGCCCTCGGTGACGGCCGCGCCAAGCGCCTGCCCGAGGCGCTCACCGGCTTCGCTGCCGCCGCGGACCTCGCGGAGAAGGTCGGCGGGGGCCGGGCCACGGCGCTCGCCAAGGTCGCCCGGGAAGACGCTGCCGCCACCCTCGTCATGCTCGGCCACGACAAGGACCTCGCCGCGCTCGCCTCCCAAGCGGGCCTGGGGGAGCTCGTCAAGCGTGAGCAGGACCTCGAGATCGCCTCCGCCCGGTACGACGCGGGGCTCGCGGCGTACGCGGCCGCGCACTACGACGAAGCGCGCGCCACCTTCAAGCAGGCCGCCGCCGCGTTCGACACCCTCGGGGAGAAGGAGTATTCGCTCCGTTCGCGCCGCGGCGCCGGGTGGGCCGGGTACAACGCCCTGGTGAGCACCCCGGTGGAGAAGGCGCTCCCGAGCTGGCAGGCGTTGGTCGAGGAGAACGCCAAGGTGGAGGACGCCGAGCTCTACGCCCGGACCTACGGCGCCGCGGTCATGGCCTCCGTGTCCCAGAAGGTGACCGGGCTCGACATGCGCCTCGAAGAATGTACCCGGGTGGCGGAGAAGGCCGGCCTCGGGGACGTCGGCGCGCGGTGCCACGGCGCCCTCGCCGAGGATCAGAGCCACGATCTGAAGGACCGCGCCGGCCACGCCCGGGCGGCGTTCCACCTCGCGCCGGAGGGCGCCGCCGGTGTCTATGCCCTCTACGCCGTCGCGGTGGACGCCTACAACGCCGGCGACAACGCCCTCGCGATCGAGCTCGGCACCCTCGCGAAGCCCCACGCGGGCAAGCTCGGTCCGGCGATCGACGAGGTGGTGAAGGCGGCGAAGGGGGGGTGAGCGCGCCCCGGTCGGCGCGTTAGCGATCCTCCGTGCTCCAGATCTTCACCTTCAAGGACAAGAGCCTCTTCTCCCCCATCGCCCACGACCTCGTGTTCCGCGTGGAGCCGCGGGTTGCGGTCCAAAGCGGAGCGGTGGAGGTGCGGATCGCCGCGGCCACGTTGACGGTGTGGGGCAAGGTGGTCGGCGGCCGCGTCGAGCCGATGAGCGACCGCGATCACCGGGACATCGAAGCGACGACCCGAGACAAGGTGCTCGACGTGGCGCACCACCCGGAGATCGTGTTCCGCGGTGAGGTCGGGGCGACGTCCGTGCGGGGCATGCTCCAGCTCGCCGGGCGCACCGCCCCGCTCGAGGTGGTGATCGTCCGGGAGGGCGGCCGGGTGCGGGGCAACGCGGAGCTCGCGCCGAGCCGCTGGGGCATCAAGCCCTACTCGGCGCTCTTCGGGCAGCTCCGGCTCCAGGACCGGGTGCGGGTGGAGTTCGATGTCGCGGAGCCGCCCGGGTGAGCACGCGCTGGCCGCGGCGGCTCCGTCGGCTCGCGGCGGGCGCGCTCGCCTCCGCGGCGCTCGCGCTGGCGGCGCTCGCCGGGTTCGCCTGGGCCGCGACGCACCTCCGCCCCGGTCATCACTGGACGACGCCGGAGCGGCGGCATCTCGACGCCGAGGAGGTCCACTACGGGAGCACGTTCGCGTGGCGGCTGCCGGGCCGCGGGCCTGATACCGTCTTCTTGTTCCACGGCTACGGCGGGAGCGCGTCGAACGTGCTCGACGAGGCGGCGTGGTTCCAGGCGCGCGGGTTCACGGCGGTCTGCGTCGACTTCCCGAACTCGGGTGGGAGCGAGCAGACCGGGACGACGCTCGGGTGGCGAGAGGCCGACACGGTGCGCGGCGCGGTGGATGGGGATGCGCCGCGGGGAAGGGTGCTGCTCTTCGGCCAGAGCATGGGCTCGGCGGCGATCCTGCGCGCGGTCGGGGCGGAGGGGCTGCACGCGAACGCGCTGGTGCTCGAGAACCCGTATGACAACCTCGTGCGGACGGTCGGCAACCGGTTCGAGAAGCTCCACCTCCCGCGCTGGCCGGGCGCCGAGCTCCTGGTGCTCTTCGGCGGGTTGGAGCTTGGGTTCGACGGCTTCGCCCTGAACCCTGCCGAGTACGCTCGCGGCGTGACGGCGCCCACGCTCCTCCTCGCGGGCGACGCGGACGAGCGGGTCCGCCCCGAGGACACCCGGCGGGTGGGCGACGCGCTGGCGGGACCGCACACCGTCGAGCTCTTCCCGCACGCCGGTCACGTGGCGATGCGGGACGCAGACGGGCAGCGGTGGAGCCGGCTGGTGACGGGGTTCCTCGTCGCGCAAGGGATGTTGCCGGGCGGGGGAGGCTGACCGCCCTCCCGTCTACCGCCGCCGCGGCCCCCGCGGCAGGGGGCGGAACGGCGGACGGCCGCCGGCCGGCCGGTCCGAAGGACCGAGCGCAGCGAGCCGTGCAGCACCCGGCGCCCGGCTTCGCCGGGCGGCCGCCGTCGTCGGTTTCCGACCGATCGACCTACCAGACCTCGCAGGTGTTCTTCGGGTGCATCGGGGTGCCCTCCGCGCAGTTGAACGCCTTGTGGAATTCCGGGAGGTTCTGGAGCGGGCCGATGACGCGGAACCGGTTGGGACTGTGCGGGTTGCTCGTGGCGATCATGTGCTCGTAGGCGTCGGACTGGACCGAGCACCAGTTCTGCGCGTAGCTGACGAAGAAGAGCTGGTCCTGGGTCATCCCCTGGATGCCCGTGGGCTCCTTCGCTCCCGGCGTTCCCTGGAACGCGCGGTAGGCGGTGCGGACGCCGCCGAGATCGCCGATGTTCTCGCCGAGGGTGAGATCGCCCTTCACGTGCGTTCCGTCGTTGATGGTGAACGCGTCGAACTCGGAGACCACACACTTCGTGCGCTCCTCGAAGCGGGTGCTCACCTCGGGGGTCCACCACTCGGTGAGCTTGCCGTCGCCGTCGAACTTCCGGCCTTGATCGTCAAAGCCGTGGGAGAGCTCATGGCCCATGACGGCGCCGATGCCGCCGTAGTTGCGGGCGGACGGGAAGGAGCGGTCGAAGAACGGCGCCTGGAGGATGCCCGCCGGGTAGGCGAACTCGTTGTTCAGGGGATTGTAGTAGGCGTTGACCACCTGGGGGGTCATGTACCACTCGGTCTTGTCCACCGGCTTGCCGACCTTCACCAGGTTGCGGCGGCTCTCGAAGGCGGTGCCGGCCATCACGGTGCCCGCGAAGTCGCCCGGCTTCACGGTGAGCTGGCTGTAGTCACGCCAGGCGTCCGGGTAGCCGATCTTCTTGGTGATCTTCGACGACTTCTCGCGGGCGCGCTCGCGCGTCGGGTCGTCCATCCACGCCAGGGTCGGCAGGCCGGCCACGAAGGCGGCCTGGATGTCGGTGAGCATGGAGCGGGCGACCTCCTTGCTGTCGCCCGGGAACGCCTTCTCGACGTAGTAGCGGCCGGCCACCTCGCCGACGACGCCGTTGACCGTGCCGAGGCAGCGCTTCCACCGATCTTCGGGCTGCTGGCGACCGATCAGCGTGCGCTGGAACATGTCGAAGTCTTCGTCGAACACCGCCTTGTTCAGGCTCGGCGCCATCGAGTGCAGCGCCTTGAACCGCAGCCACGCCTTGAGCGTGGGCATCGGGGTGGCGGCGACGATGGTCTCGAACTTCTTCAGGGTGTCCGGGGAGTCCACCGAGAGGGCGGTCGCCTTGCCCATGCCGAGGTTGTCGAGCCAGCCGCCCCAGTCGAGCTTCGGGGTGAGCTTCACCAGCCCGTCGCGATCGATCTTATGGTAGCTCTTGTCCGGATCGCGAAGGGTGGCCTTGTCGACCCAGGCGTCCGCCAGCTTGGTCTCGAAGGCGACGATGTTGGCGGCCTCGGTCTTGGCGTCGGCCGGCTTGTCGCCCGCGAGCGCGAGCATCTTCTCGACGTGGGCCTGGAAGGCGGTGAGCGTGGCCTTGCCCTTGTCGTCCTTCGGGGCGTAGTAGTCCTTGTCGGGCAGGGTGAGGCCCGCCTCGCCCAGGTAGAGGATGTTGGTGTTGGGGTCCTTGAAGTCGCCCTCGACGCCCCACTCCACGAGCCCGCCCACGCCCGCGGCGGAGAGCGTGCCGGAGGTGCGCATGAAGCCCTTCACGTCCTTCACCTTGGCGATCTGGTCGAACCAGGGCTGCAACGGCGTGACGCCGGCGACCTCGACGGCCGGCTCGTCCATACAGCTCTTGTAGGTGTCGCCCATCTTCTGCCAGTCGGCGTCCTTCGCACCCGGGTTGGCGGCGGACTCTTCCACGATCGTGCGCAGGGTGGCGAGGTTCCGGTCGCGGATGGTGGAGAAGCTGCGGCCCCAGGCGGGCTTGTCAGCCGGCAGCGGCGTGGCCTTGATCCAGGAGCCGCAGGCGTACTGGTAGAAGTCGCTACATGCGTCCACGCTCGGGTCCATCGAGCTCAGCAGATCGGTGGCCCAGGCCGGCGGCGGCGGGGGCGGCGGCGGGGCGGCGTTCTCCACCGGGGGCGCGGGCTTGGGCGTGCAGGCGACGAAGAGGAGGACGAGGAGGTTGCGCATCGGCGCCGTTTATGGGCGGGCCGGGGCGATGTCGAGGGGAGGGGCCGACCATCTGGGCGAGGCGCCGGGCCCGCTGCCCTTCCCCGGGCGCTCACCGCCGCGCCTCGCGAGCGACACGATCGAGGATCTCGGCGAGCGAAGCGCTCCATCGCCCCCCTTGGCGCCCGATCTCGCCGTCGACGCGGACCAGCTCCGCGCGCAGGCCCGCCGCCCGCGCGGCGGCCATCGCCACATCCGCGTGCAGCGTACATTCGCCGTGTACGTGGTCCGGCCGACCCTGCCATCGGTGGTACTCCGGAGGGGAGGGGAGGCGGGCCAGCTCGGGGAGCAGGGCGACGAGCTCGCGACCCACCCAAGGCGCATCGTCATGGGGGGAGAAGGCGGCCCACTCAGCGTCGGCACCCGGTTTGACCAGGGCGAGCCGGTCGGGCGGCCCCTCCACGTCCACCAGGGCGGCGACCCGGGCGCAGAGCGCAGGTTCGGCCTCAGCAAGCTCGAGGATCGCGCGTGCGCCCGGGACGCAGCCGCCGCTCCACGTCAGCACGATCACCGGCAGCCCCGACCGGGCCGCGGCCGCGAGCACCCGCCGGGCGTCGTCTACGTGCGCCGGGTTGCCGGGGGCCGCCCAGCCAGCGGGGCGGCGGGCGTAGAGCCAGAGGTCGACGTCGGGGCCGAAGCCCTCGTCACCGAGGCCGAGGAAGCGCAGCCGCTCGACCAGGCCGCCTTCCCCTGCGTGGACGCAGACGACTGTGGCGCGGGGTGTGGCGCCGCGGATCACCTGATGCGGCGGCAGCTCGTGGGCGCCGAAGCGGGCGCCCGCCCAGGTGAGCGCGGCGGCGCGGGTGCGGCGGAGCGCGGCATGGAGGAGGGGGTGGCGATCCGTGGGATCGGGGGCGCGGCGAGGCCAGGGGAGGTGGAGCCGGGGTGGGGTGGACGGGGGCGGCGCCGGCAGGCCGTCGGGCGCCCCGGCAGCTCCCGCCGGCGCGGCTCCCTCCACCTCGGGGCCTACTGCGGAGGACGTACTCGGCCCCGGCTTCCACGCCGCCACCCAGCGACGAAGCCCGTCGAAGCTGGGGTCTGACGGGGCGAGGGCGCGAGGGGGGCAGAGATCGTGCTCGTGGAAGGTGGCGCCGAAGAAGGGGGTTCGTCCCGCGGGCGCGCGCCAGCGCGCCTGCACGCGCGCGCATCGATCCAGGGCGGCCCAGTCGAGGGCGTGGGTGGGCTCGGGCCCCTCCGGGCCGTCGCGGATCACGCCCCACGCCCACGGCGACACCGAGACGTCGAGCATCCAGGGGCCGGCGGGGTGCCGCCGCGGCAGCCACCCCTGGTAGGTCCACCGCCGCAGTTCCAGGCGATCGGTGATCCCGGTCGCGCCCAGCGCGACGGCCCGGGCCACCAGCGCCGCCTCGCCCGCGACGCCGGCCTGCACGAGGCCGGGCGCGAAGACCGAAGGAGCGATGCCCGCTCCTCGCAGCGCCGCCACGGCGGCGTCGAGGTCCTTTCCGTGCGCGTGGGCCCCCACCTCGTGCCCACGCGCCATCAGGCCGCGGAGGAAGCCCGTACGATCTCCCTCTGCGAAGGCGGCCCGGACCCGGAACGACAGCCGCCCGCCTTCGGCTTCCGCGGCGCGCGCCGCGCCGTCGAGCAGCGCCGCCACCTCCGGCCAGGCGCCGGGATCGAGCGAGAGCAGCACGTCGTCGACGTGGAGCTCCAACCACGTGTTCACGGTCCCTCAATCGCGACCGGGACCACCAGGCGCAGCGCGTGGCGGATGACGTCGATCCGGTACCGTTCGGCGCGGATCCACTCCTCGCCGTCGAGCTGGGCTTCGGGCGCCTGCGCCAACGGTCGGGGGCGGAGATGTACGTCGAACCAGGAAGAACGGAGCCCCTCGGAGAGCGGCCGGCCGACCGCCGCCAGGTGACGTTCCTGCAACGGGACCTGCTCCAGGTGCACCACGCTCCGGGTGATCATCTCCTCGCGCCCGCGGAAGGGCACGAGGTCCATCTCCCCGTCCTCCGGGGAGCCCGTCGGGTCCAATACCCAGCTCCCCGCGTACACCCGGGTGTTCTTCACCACCAGATCGAGGAGGTCCTCGAAGAACGTGGCGCCGGCGGAGGTGTGCACCTCGGCCTCGAAGGGCTGCTCGTGCACCGCCGAGAGCGCCAGGGCCCGCACCACGGCGCCGGCGTACACCGCGTGATCCCGGTAGAGCTCCCGGAGCAGCGGGATGCCCCCGACGAGCTTGCGGTCTTCGTTGCGCATCCGAAGGACCAACGCCGAGAAGCCCCAGCCGGCGCTGTCGAAGAAGTAGTCCTGTCCGAGCTCATCGTCCACCGCGCCGTAGGCGGTGATCCGGCCCGCGTCGAACGGGGTGGTGTGGCCGGCGGCGACGATCTCCACGTTTCGGGGGAGGGCGGCGGCGGAGCTCTCCATCCCGAACGACTTGCCCTGGTCGTTCGCCGTGCCGGTGGGGAGCATCGCGAGCGGGATCGTCGCGCCGGCGCGGAGGAGGCCCTTGGCGACCTCGGCGAAGGTGCCGTCCCCGCCCATCGCGATGACGGCGGTGTACGCGCCGCCCGAGAGGGCCCTCGCCACGTCGGCGACGGTCTGCCCGGCGGGGCGGGTGGGGAGGAAGTCGTGGTCCACCCCCGCGAGATGGAGGAGACGGCGGGCTTCGTCGATCCGGCGAGCGTTGCGCCCGGACTGCGCCGTCGGATTTCCGACCAACAGTTGCATGCCGTTGTCGTATCCTTTCGGTTACGCGCGCGCGCTCAACGGCGGCGGTAGAGTTGATCCGAGCGCGCACCTGGGCCCTTCGGGTCCTCCGATTCTTGGACTGGCTCACCCCGACCGTGCGCGAGGCGTGGGTGTATGGGGTGGGCTCGTTGGTGCCCTTCCTCGTGCTCGTGGGCGGCCGCATCTTCGTGATGAAGCAGCGGACCTCGCCGCCGCAGGGTTGGGACACGCTCTCGGTGCAGATCGGCGAGATGGAGTTCTGGGGCGTCTGGGTCATGGTCTTCGTCCTCCTCGGCCGCGTGCCGTGGCGGCGTTGGCGCAGCGTCCTGCGCGTGCTCCTCCATGTCTGCATCATGCTGGTGCTCGCGCCCACCCTCGCCGACCTGAACTTCTTCCTGGTCACCGGCGGGCGCACGGACCTCGACACGATCCTGTTTGGCGTGGAGGACTTCGCCCGGGTCTGGCCGGTCATCAAGAGTGAGCTTCGGCCCTGGCACGTCTACGCCGTGCTCGGCCTGGTCAGCCTCACCTTGCTCCCCGTGGTGTGGACTCCGAAGCGTGAGACCCGCACCTGGTACTCCCGCCTGTGGATCCTCGCCCTCCTCCCCGTGATCTGGTTTGAGTCCCAGGGGCGGGTGAAGCCGAGCAAGGCGGTGCGGGACCTCCAGCCCACCATCGCCGAGAAGCTCTTCTGGGAAGCGATGGATCGTCGGCAGGACGTGTTCACGGTCCCCGATCCGGCGGACCTCGTGCCGGTGAAGATCGGCGCGCCTGCTCAGCCGTACAATGTGGTGGTGATCCTGATGGAGAGCGTGGGGGCCAACCGCACCACGCTCTACGAACCTGAGCTCAAGACCACGCCGAACCTTGTGAAGTACGCAGGGGAGGGGGTGTACGCCACGAACATGTACGCCGCGGTCACCCACACGACCAAGGCGCTCATCACCACCCTCTGCGGGGACTGGCCCAACCTCGTGGGCGACGCGCGGGAGGCCAAGCCCGGCGGACTCCCGGGGAACTGTCTCCCCGGGATGCTGCGGGGGCAGGGGTACCGCACCGCGTTCTTCCAGCCTGCCCGAGAAGACTTCGAAGACCGCGTGGATCTCGTGCACCAGATGGGGTACGAACATTTCCGTAGTCGGGACACTCTCTCCCAGCCCATCTGGGAGAAGAACAACTACTTCGGGATCGACGACCGCTCGATGCTCGCGCCGGGCCTGGAATGGTCGCAGGAGGCGCCGGAGAAGCCGTTCTTCGCCACCTACCTCACCCTGGCGTCCCACCATGACTACACGCTGCCCAAGCACGTGCAGCTCCTGGACTTTCCGGGGATCGGTGGGCGCCTCGAGAAGTACCTCAACGCCGTCCGATATGTCGACGACTTCACGGGCCGCCTCATCCGCGCCTACGAACAGCGCGGTCTCGCGGACCACACGCTGTTCGTGATCCTCGGCGATCACGGCGAGGGGTTTGGCGAGCACGGCCGCTATCAGCACGACCTGACGATCTACGAGGAGGGGCTTCACATCCCGTTCGTGATGGTCGGGAAGGAGGCGTTGGCGGGACGCACCGGGAAGATCGAGGGCAATCGCCAGCAGATCGACGTCGTGCCCACCATCCTGGAGGCCATCGGGGCCCCGGTCACCGAGGGAAAACTTCGGGGGAGCTCGTTGTTCTCGCCGCCGCCGGAGGGGCGGGTCTTGTTCCACTCCTGCTGGCGCTCGCATCGGTGCCTCGCCCGTCGGGAGGGGAACACCGTGTTCCTCGATCATTACGGGGAAGCGTCCAGCCAGGTGTTCGACGTGGCCGAAGACCCGGGGGAGAAGTCCGATCTGGGGCGGAAGTTCCAGAAGGAGCGGGGCAGGTGGCAAGAGGAGACCCGCGCCTGGTATGGCCGGGTGCGCGGTCGTTACGAAGCGCGGCAGGCGCAGGTGCTTGACGGCCTCCAACACCCCGATGACCGAGCGGCGATCGCCTCGTGGGGCGGCGGAGAGCTCTCCCTGCTCGGTTGCCGCGCGGAGCAGGCTGAAGCGATCCCCGCGGAAGAGGTCTGGGTCCAGTGTGATTGGCGCGCCGAGCGCCAGATCAACGACGCGTGGACGCTCGTGGCCCAGCTCGTGGCGAGCAAGCGCACAGGGCAGGTGAAGTGGACGCCCCTGATGGGCGCGCTGCGGATGTGGAACTGGAAGATCGGCCATGCCGTCTCCGACACTTTTCGCGTCTCCGCCCCGGCGTACACCCGGGCTGGGGACGGCGTGATCCGGGTCTCGTGGCAAGGGGTCACCGGCAACACCGTCCTCACCGACAAGGGCGACGAATTCGTGGATGTGGCCTCCGTCGCCATCCTCCCTCGCCCGAAGCAGGACCCGGCCAAGCTGGAGGGGATCGCCGAGGACAACCCACCGGTGCTCGGCGAAGAGTGGTCGCTGCCCCCGCTCGCTCCGGCGGGAACGGCGGGAAACGCGGCGGAGCCGGAGGGGGACCTCGACGTGGAGCCGCCGGTGAGCGACGATCGGGCCACCCCGGCGCTCGATCCCGCGCTGAAGGGGGACCCGGGCGCGGAGGACTGAGCGGGGTTAACCGTCGCGGCCACTTTCGGAGCCCTGATGTCGCTCGTCCTCCTCCTCGCCTCGTCCGCCCTGGCCGTGGACGCCGACACCTATGATCCCGCCGGCTCCACGCTCGACGGCGCGGGCGGCCTCCAGGTCGAATCCCCCACGTTGTCCGCCCCGGGTGCCTACTACGGCGGGCTCCAGCTCGTCTACGCGCACAACCCCGTCGTCACCACGAGCGACAGCGGCACCACGTCGTATGTGAGCGACCAGTTCGGCATCCATCTCGTCGGCGGCTACACCATCGGCAGCATCGTCCGGTTGGACCTCGACATCCCTACGTACCCCGACGTGGCGGTGCCGGGCACCGACTACGAAGGCGGCGCGTTCGGCGATCTGCGGATCGGCGGCATGCTCCCGGTGATGCGCCTGGAGGATGGCTCCCCGGTTGGCCTGGGGTTCAAGCCGTTCATCGCTCTGCCCACCGCGAGCAAGGAAGGGCTCGTCGGCGTGGACGGGTTCTCCGCCGGCCTTGTCGCGAGCGCTGAGGCGAAGCTCGCCGACAACCTGGTGATCTCCGGCAACTTCGGCACCACGCTCGCGCCGTCGTCCACCCTGGGCAGCTACGAGTTCGGCAGCACCCTCGACTGGGGGCTCGGCCTCGCCTACCTGGTGAACGAGCAGCTCCGTGTCGGCGGTGAGCTCAACAGCAACATCGGCCTCGTCAACGGCATCGGCACCTTCAACAAGAACCCCACCGAGCTCGACGTATACGGCACCTACGCCCACGAGTCCGGGTTCATCGGGACCCTCGGCCTCGGCACCGGCATCGTCGCCGGCGTGGGCGCGCCGGACTTCCGGCTGGTGCTCGCCGCCGGCTACCACCACGGCGCGCCCCCGGACAAGGACAAGGACGGCATCGAGGACAAGCTCGACCAGTGTAAGGATCGCGCCGAGGACGTCGACGGGTACAAGGACACCGACGGCTGCCCCGACTCCGACAACGATGGCGACGGCCTGCTCGACTCCGCCGACACCTGCCCGGATCAGGCCGAAGACATGGACGGCTTCGAGGACCGCGACGGGTGCCCCGAGACGGACAACGACAAGGACGGGCTCACCGACGGCGACGACAGCTGCCCCACCGCCCCCGGTCCGCAGTCCACCGACGGCTGCCCGGACAAGGACAAAGACGGCGTGGCCGATCGCGACGACGCCTGCCCCGCCGTGGCCGGCCCCGCGAAGAGCGGCGGTTGCCCCGACACGGACGCCGACCTCGTCCCTGATGCCCGCGACCTGTGCCCGACCGAGCCGAAGGACCCCCGGGAGGACCCCGCGAAGTCCGACGGCTGCCCCCACCGCGTGGTGGTCACCAGCAAGCGCGTGGAGCTCAACGAGTCTGTGTACTTCGACACGGGAAAGACCACCATCAAGCCGGTGAGCTACTCGCTGCTCGATGAGGTGGCGAAGGTGCTCAACGCCCACCCCGAGATCAGCAAGATCGAGATCGGCGGGCACACCGACAGCGACGGCGACGACAAGAAGAACACCAAGCTCTCCCAGGGCCGGGCCGACGCGGTGGTGAAGTACCTCGTCGAGCAGGGCCACGTGGACGCCGCGCGGCTCTCCGGCGTCGGCTACGGCGAGACCCGCCCGATCGACACCAACCAGACCGCCGAAGGCAAGGCGAAGAATCGGCGCGTCGAACTGGTCATCCAGTAGGTGCTGCTCGCCGCGACCGGGATTGAGAAGGCCTGGGGAGATCGCCTCGTCCTTCGCGAGGTGGACCTCGTCGTCAAGGCCGGGGAGTGTGTGGGGCTCGTCGGGCCGAACGGCTGCGGCAAGTCCACCCTGCTGGAGATCCTCGCCGGGGTGGAGGCGCCCGACTTCGGGCGGGTGATCGTCCACGGCACGGTGGGCTACCTCGGGCAGGAGCCGGTGCTGCCGGAGGGCACGGTGGAGTCCGTCGCCCGCAGCGCCCTCGCCTGGCACGGGCAGCTACTGCGCGACTGGGAGGCCGCCACCCACTCGGGCGACGAGGCGGAGCTGGCCCGTCTACAAGCCCGGTTGGACCTCGTGGGCTGGGACGTGGAGCACCAGGTCGCCGCGGTGCTCACCCGTCTGCGCACGCCGCCCGCAGATTCGGACGTGAGCCGCCTCTCGGGTGGCGAACGTCGCCGCGTTGCCCTGGCGCGCGCGCTGCTCGCCGCCCCCGACGTGCTGCTCCTCGACGAACCGACCAACCACCTCGACGCCGACACGGTCACCTGGCTCGAAGGCTTCCTCGCGTCGTTCCCCGGCGCGGTGGTGCTCGTCACCCACGATCGGTACCTGTTGGAGAGCGTCGCCACGCGGATCGTGGAGGTCGAAGCAGGACACCTCGTGGGCTACGAGGGGAGCTACGCCGACTACCTCGTGGAGCGTGCGGAGCGGCAGTTCCGCCTGGAGCAGGTGGAGTCCAGCCGGTTGGCGCTCATCTCCCGAGAGGCCGAGTGGGCGTCGCGGTCCCCGGCGGCGCGCAGCACGAAGCAGAAAGCCCGGCTCGACCGCCTCGCGGCCTTGCAGTCGCAAGAAGGCCTCCAAAAACAACGGAGCTTCTCCTTCGAGTTCCGCTGCGGGGTGAAGTTCGGCCGCACCCTCCTCGACGCCCGGGGGCTCCGCAAGTCCTGGGGCGGCCGGCGCATGGTGTGGGACCTCGACCTCGACGTCGGCCCCGGCGAACGCCTCGGCGTCGTCGGCCCCAACGGCGTGGGAAAGTCGACCTTGCTCGGGATGATCCGCGGCATCGTCACCCCGGACGCGGGGACGATCACCCGCCAGGGCCGCCTCAAGGTGGCGGTGCTCGACCAGGAGCGCACCGGGCTGGTGGAAAACGACACCGTCTTCGAAGCGGCGGGCGGCGGGAACGACACGGTGATGGTCGGGGATTCCGCGGTGCACGTCGCCGGCTTCCTCGAGCGCTTCCTCTTCGGCCGGGAGATGCTCACCCAGAAGGTCTCCGGGCTCTCCGGCGGCGAGCGGGCGCGGTTGCTCCTCGCGCGGCTGATGCTCCAGGGCTCCAGCCTGCTTTTGCTCGACGAGCCCACCAACGACCTCGACCTCACCACCCTACGGGTTTTAGAGGAGGCGCTCCTCGGCTTCGATGGCGCCGCGATCGTCGTCACCCACGACCGCGCGTTCCTCGACCGGGTGTGTACGGGCGTTCTTGCTTTCCACGGGGACGGGCGCATCGTCCGCTACGCGAGTCGGCAGCAGTGGTTGTCGGCGCTCAACGAAGAGTCGCGGGCGGCGGAGGCGATGGTGCGGGCCGCGGAGGAGAAGAAGGCGGCCGCGAAGGCAGCGACGGCGCCGCCGAAGCCCGCATCGGGGCGGCTGAGCTGGAAGGAGCAGCAGGAGCTCGCGGGGCTCCCTGCACGACTCGAAGCGTTGGAGGCCGAGAAAGGCACCCTCGAAGACGCCCTCGCCGATCCCGCGACCTGGCGCGCCGGCGATGGCGCCGGCCTGTCCCGCAAGCTCACCGACCTCACCACGACCATCGAGCAGCTCTGGGCCCGGTGGGAGGCGTTGGAGGCCCGCAAATGACGACGAAGGTGGGTTCACCTCCCGGCCCTCCTCCATCCTCGCGAGCCGGGACAGACGTCGGCGAGGCGCTGCCGCAGCCCTGGTCCGACGCGCAGACCACGATCGAGGAGATCAAGGCCTCGATCCAAGCGTTCAACGCCGAACGTGACTGGGGCCGTTACCACAGCCCCCGCAACCTCGCGATGGCGCTCTCGGTGGAGGCGAACGAACTCTTGGAGCTCTACCTCTGGAGCGCCGACGGGGGGCCCCAGCCGCCGGTCGCGTCGCGCGAGCCGAACGTGGCCGCGGAGGCGGCGGACGTGCTCATCACGCTCTTGAACTTCGCGGACCGGGCCGGGATCGATCTGGCAGCGGCCGTCGAGGCGAAGCTGAAGCGCAACGGGGAGAAGTACCCGGTGGAGCAGGCGAGGGGACGGCTGGAGAAGGCGGCGGAGCTCGCGGCGCGGCCCGCAGACGAGGGCTGAGGCCTCACCTACTCCGCCGCGCACCCAGTGTAATACAAGGTTCGCCCTGTGCCTTCGCCGACCTGCCAGAACCCGCCCTGGTTCGGGTCCCAGGCCACGGCCTCGCCCTGGAGCTCGATCGCGAAGGCCAGGGAGTCGGGCGTTCCAGGCGCGGTCAAGTCGGCGACGTCCACCGAGTAGAGGTGCAGGTAGGTGCGGACGAGCAGGGTGGCGCCGTCGGTGGAGAGATCGGCCGCCGTGGCCATCGCCGTAAGGGATTCACCGGGCGCGCCGGTGGCGATGTCCGCCTGCCACACCAAGCCGGACGCCCCAGCGGGCAAGGTGTAGAGCCCGGCGGTGGCGTCGTCGCGCTTGGAGACGACGAGCGGCGTGCCGTCGGGGAACAGCGCGAGCCCCTCGGCGTCCTCGGGGTCGCCCGGGAAGGTGAAGGGCTCGACGTCAGGCGTGAGGGTGAATTCCATGGCGCCGGTGAGCAGGGGCTCCTCCACGACGAGCAGCGCATGCTCGTAGTTCGCCGTGCCGATCTCCCCGACCACCAGGCACCAGCCGGCGCTGCAGGGACCGATGGCGATGTCCTCCCAGTCGTGGTTCTCCACGCCGTCGACGTGGATCGTGGCCACGGTCGCGCCCGTGAAGTCCAGGGCGTAGAGCTCGGCGGCGCCGCCGGAGTCTTCGTGGGTCCAGAGGATGCCGGGGTTCTGGCGGCTCACGGCGAGACCGGAGAGCTCGTCCAGGGCGGGGTCGTCCACGTCGCCCATCGCGACGGCGGCGGCGTAGGCGGCGCAGGGGCCGGTGGTGGGCTCCGGGCGAGCGGTGTCGGCCGTGTCGCCGGAGTCGGCGGTGTCGCCGCTGTCGGCGCTATCCGCCGCGGAGTCGTTCGGGCTGGAGTCGGCGGAGTCCGCCGTGTCCGGAGCGGCGGTGTCTGCGGTGTCGGTCGCGGCGTCGACGGCGCCGCTGGAGGCGGGGAGCACGCCGGGGGCACACGCGAGCAGGAGCAGCATCGGGCCCGGGTATCACCGGGACCTTCCGGAGGGCGTCAGACCGATCGTCGTTCAGGCGGCTTCCGCCTCCGCGGCCTTGACCGGACCCCGACAGCGTGGCGATCCATCGACGGCGTCGGGCCGATCGTTTTTTCCTCCGCGGCCAAGCCCGCGCCGTTCGCCGCGACGGACGACGATGAATCCACCGCGGAGGACGCGGAGGACGCGGAGAGAAGACATGGGAGAACCTCCCTCCCGGTGTCCCTCCGTGTTCTCCACGACCTCTGTGGTTGCCCTTGCCCGGCCGCGCGCGGCGACCCGGGCTGCTAGGCCTCGCCCACCAGCCGCGCGAGCACCTCAATCAGCTCTTCCAGGGGGACAGTCTCGGGCATGGGGCCTCCGTGGCCTGGAGCTTAGCCGAACTGCCGCAGGGACCGCTCCACAATTTCCTGACAAGCCTCGCAAGGCTCTTCGATCCGGACTTCCGCCTGGATCACCCGGCCATGCAGCGTGACCGCCACCGCCTCGGCGGGGATGTCGGCGAGGGCGCCGCAGGTCGGGCACACCGCGTGGTGGTGGGCTTCGACGTTGGGGTCGTAGCGGGTCTCCGCCTCCGCGGTGCGGAGCGCGCGCACCGCGCCGACCTCGGTGAGCAGCGCCAGGGTGGCATACACCGTGGCGCGGCTCGCTTCAGGGTGGTCGGCCGAGACCGCCGCGTACACGTCCCCCGCCGTCGGGTGGGACGTGTTGCCGTGGAAGAACCTCAAGATCGCCCGCCGGGGGGCGGTGATCGAGTGGCCCTTGCCGCGGAGCAGCGCCTCGGCCGCCGCCGGGGACACTAGCCGAGCGCCGCCTGGACGGCCGCGTAGTCCGGCTCGACGCCGGGGTTCGGGGCGATCCACTCGTAGACCACGGTGCCGTTCTCGTCGACGACGAAGACCGAGCGGTTGCTGACTTCGAGGCCGGCGATGCCGGCGAAGTTCGGCCAGCTCACGCCGTAGGCGCGGGTGGCCTCGCGGTGCACGTCGGAAAGCAGGGGGAAGCCCGCCTGGGTCTTCACGGCGAAGGCCGCGTTGGAGAAGGGCATGTCCACCGAGATGCCGTACACCTGGGCGCTGGCGCCCGCGAGGCCGGCGAACTGGCCGGCGAGGGTGCAGAGCTCCTTCTCGCAGACGCCGGTGAAGGCGGCCGGGTAGAACGCGAGGACGACCTTCTTGCCGCGGGACGCGGAGAGGGTGACCTGCTCCTTCTTGTGGTTGAACAGGGTGAAGTCAGGGGCGGTCTTGCCGAGGAGGGACATATGGACTCCGAAGGGAGGGGGTTCAGGCGGAAGCGAGGTCCTCCACCAGGGCGGCCCGCAAGGTGAGCGGGAGCGGGGTGGAGACCGGGTAGGCGGGATGAGTGATGGCGAGCGTAGCCGGCCGGCCGAGATCGCGGAGGGCCTCGATCTGTGAGCTGCTCAGCGGAAAGCGGACGAATTGCACCGACGACACCCGCTCGCCGTCGAACTGGGCGCCATCGAAGCGCGCGAGGGCATCTGGCGCGCCGGCGAACGTGAGGCGCACGTGCTCGTGGAGGCCGAGGAGCGCGCGGAGCTGCACGGCGCGCTCGGCAGGATCGTCGATCTCGATGAGGAGGGTGGCGCTGAGGTCGCTCGGGGAGGGGAGGAGCGCGTTGTACGTGTCGAGCTCGTGCTGGACGGCGGCCGGGGCGGTGATGTTCTCGACCCGGCACATCTCCTGCACCTGCCACAGACACGTCGCCCGGTTCTCAAAAAGCCAGGTCATCTGCGGGCCCGCGGCGAGGCGCCGCATGGTCTTCGCGGCCACCACCTCGGCCTCGAGCTTGCGGCGCTGGGCGACGAACGTGGGGATGGGCAGGACGTCGGCGAGGGTGAGCATCACGACTCCTCGGGGGGCGGCGGGACCACGGCGGGCAACACCTTGAGCGGGCCCGCGACGCCGCCGTACGCCTCCCACATCAGCTCGATGGGGTGCTTCACCTTCTTCCCGCTCTGCTCTTCGATCTGCAGCTTGGCGATGAGGCAATCGGAGCTGTAGGTCTTCGCCTCGCTGTCCTTCAGCCCGTTCATCAGCTTCTGGCTGCCTTGTTTGGAGAGGGCGTAATACTCTTTCTTCATGCCCCACGTGCCGTCCATGCACGAACACTGGTCCACCAGGGTGACGGTGGCGCCGGGGAGCTTCTTGAGGATGTCGCGGCTGCGGAAGCCGATCTTCTGCACCTTGAGGTGGCAGGGGAGGTGGTACCCCACGCTGCCGACGTCGGTGGTGTAGTCCTCGCGGAGCCGCCCCTCCTTCCGGAGCTTGAACAGGAACTCCATCAGGTCGTACCCGGCGGCGCCCACGCGCTTTGCCGCGTCGCTGCCCACGTAGTCGAACCACTCCTTCTTGAGCATGAACGAGCAGGTGGGGCCGGGGCTCACGATGGCGCAGCCGGCCTCCACGTAGGGCAGCAGCGTCTCGATGTTGGCGGTGGCCCAGGCGGTGGCGCGGGGGACGTCGCCGCCGTCGAGCGCGGGCATCCCGCAGCACTGCATCGGCGGCGCGAAGACGGTGACGCCGTTGTGCTCGAGCACCTCGACCGCGGCGCGGCCGACCTGGGGCTCGTTCCACTGGACGGAGCAGGTGTAGAACAACACCACCTTGGGCCCGGCGACCGTCTTCGGGTCGGGCTGCGTGGGGTGGCGCTTCTGGAACCAGCTCAGGAACGTCTCGTTCGCGAAGGCGGGGAGCTGGCGGTCCCGGTGGATGCCCACCGTCATCTCCATCGCCACGCGGTTGGGCCGCAGGTTGGTGACGGCGTTGGCGATCCCGGGCACGATGGTGCCGAGCTTCCCGATGAGGTCAGGGTCCCCAAGTACCCGATCTTGAAGGGGAACTCCCTTCTCCCGTGCGTCGATCGCCTTGTGGCGGAGCATGAGCCGCGGGAAGTCCACCGCGAACTCGTGGGGCGGGGTGTAGGGGCAGATGGGGTCGCACAGCTTGCACTGGTAGCAGAGGTCGACGACCTTCTGGTGCACGGAGAGCGGGAGCTTCTCCAGCGCCTCGGCCTGCCCGAGGATGTCCTCCCGCGGGGGCGCGGCGTGGTCGCCGCCGGTGGCGCCGGCGTGGTTCCCCAGCGCATCCACCTCGTGGCGGACGGCGGGCTCGGCGCCGGTGAGGACGGCGGTGGGATCGAGCGCGTCCACGGCGTCGAACAACGCGGGGAAGCTCGGGCAGAGGTTGAAGCAGAGGCGACAGCCGTTGCAGATCTCGAAGACGCGCTTCTCCTCGGCGACGAGCTGCTCGCGCGACCAGTAGGCGTCGTCGCGGGGGCCGGGGAGGGAGATCGACATCGGGGGGACCTGGGGTGGCGGACCGGCGCCACGGAGGCGCCCGGCCAGGGATCGGAACGGCGGCCGACAGGCCGGTCCCGGAGGGACCGAGCGGCTTGGCCGCGAGCCGTGGAGAGCCCGGCGCCGTGCCGGACCCGGAGGGGACGGGACGGCGGGCCGCGTCATCCGGGTTTCCCCTGACACGACCCGCCAGGTCAGCTCAGAGGCTGTCGAGGCCCTTCTGGAAGCGACCGGCGTGGGACTTCTCGGCCTTCGCGAGGGTCTCGAACCAGTTGGCGATCTCGGGGAAACCCTCGTCGCGCGCGGTCTTCGCCATGCCCGGGTACATGTCGGTGTACTCGTAGGTCTCGCCGGCGACGGCGGCCTTGAGGTTCTTCTCGGTGTCGCCGATCGGCAGACCCGTGGCGGGATCGCCGGCCTGCTTGAGGAAGTCGAGGTGGCCGTGGGCGTGGCCGGTCTCGCCCTCGGCGGTGTCGCGGAAGAGGCCGGCGACATCGGGGTAACCCTCGACGTCCGCCACCTTGGCGAAGTAGAGATAGCGGCGGTTGGCCTGGGACTCGCCGGCGAACGCGGCCTTGAGGTTGTCGTGGGTCTTGGTTCCGTTCAGCGCGGGCATGGGAGCTCTCCGGGGGGTGCGGCGACGGGTCGACCCGCCGACCGCTGCCCATTATCCGGACTCAGTCTGAAATCCAGTGCCCGGGTTCACCGTTTGGGTGAACGCCCGTGCGGCCGCGGTTCAGGCTCGTCGACCCCCACGAGGGCCTCGGGGTCGAGCTCCGGCAGCGCCTCCTCCTCGGGGCTCAAGAACCCCGGGTCGGTGAGCTCGCGTTCTGGCACGGCGTCGAAGAGCTCGAACGGATCGCGATCTTCGATGCCCTCCCGCTCGATCTCCTCTTCGATCGTGAGCTCCGGCTCGGCGGACGACGCGTGTTTCCGCATCGCACGCTCGAAGGGGGGCACCTCGTCGGTGGGGTCGTCGTCGACCGGGAACGGCGGCAGGGGAGTTCGGGTGGGCACGCGGCGGACCGTCACGAAGGTGGCGCCGCCCGGTAACCACACCACACGGGCTACGGGAGCAGTCGGAACGAGCATGGGTACTCCTCGTCGACTTCGAGGGCGTCGGTGACGTCGGGAACGGCCCCGTAGAGCGCTTCGGCGATGGCGATGGCCAGTTCAGACACGGTGAGCTTGGTTGGCATATGGGGAGTGCCTCCACAACCAGGATCGGCCGGCGCGATTCTGTCCATGAGGGCTGGGACGGAGCGGAGGATCGCCCCCGTGTGACGTTCTGTCGCTCACCTGCCCATGGGGTGGCGCCGGGGACCCGCCTTGCCCACCGGAGCCGTCGGCGGTCGAGGAGCCGCCGTCGGCGAGCCTGGCTCTCCGAGCGTCCGCGCGGACGGCGGCGCTCCCCGCGCCCGGTTAGCCCCCCGCGCCATGCGCGCTCCCCCCTTCCAGAAGGTCCTCGTCGCCAATCGGGGCGAGATCGCGGTGCGGATCATCCGCGCCTGTCACGAGCTCGGCGTCCGCACCGTCGCGGTGTACTCCGATGCCGACCGGCACGCCCTCCACGTGCGAAACGCCGGGGAGGCCTACAACATCGGGCCCGCCCCCTCCGCGGAGAGCTACCTCCGCGGCGAGGTGATCGTCGAGGTCGCGAAGACGTGCGGCGCCGAGGCGATCCACCCCGGCTACGGTTTTCTCTCCGAGAACGCGGCGTTCGCCCAGGCGGTGCTCGACGCCGGTCTGGTGTGGATCGGCCCGCCGCCGAGCGCCATCGACTCCATGGGCAGCAAGACCGGCGCCCGTCAGCGGATGATCGCCGCCGGCGTGCCCGTCGTCCCCGGCACCGCCGAGCCCATCGCCACCGAGGCCGAAGCGCTGGTCCTGGCTAAACAATTCGGCTTCCCGGTGATGCTCAAGGCCGCCGCGGGCGGCGGTGGCAAGGGCATGCGCCGGGTGGACCGCGAAGAAGACTTCTCGAGCGCCTGGCGCTCCACCCGCAGCGAAGCGGCCAAGAGCTTCAAGGACGATGCGGTGTACCTCGAGAAGTTCGTGGAGAACCCCAAGCACGTGGAGATCCAGGTGCTCGCGGACACCCACGGCACCACCGTGCACCTCTTCGAGCGCGACTGCTCGGTGCAGCGCCGCAACCAGAAGGTCGTGGAGGAGACGCCCTGCCCGGTCCTCCCGGAGACCACCCGCCAGGCCATGGCGAAGGTCGCGGTGCAGGCCGCCGAGGCCGTCGGCTACGTGGGAGCGGGAACCTGCGAATTCCTCTATTCGCAGGCCTCTGGGGAGTTCTACTTCCTGGAGATGAACACCCGCCTGCAGGTCGAGCACCCGATCACCGAGCTGGTCACCGGGATTGATCTGGCGCGGGCCCAGCTCCGCATCGCCGCCGGCGAGAAGCTGTGGTTCCGCCAGGAAGACCTCCGCCAGACCGGCCACGCGATCGAGTGCCGCGTCTACGCCGAGGACCCAAGCAACAACTTCGCTCCGGCCCCGGGGAAGATCACCGGCCTCCGCGAGCCCGGCGGCCCGTGGGTGCGGGTGGATTCCGGCGTGTATGCCGGCTACGAAGTGCCGATCCACTACGATCCGATGGTGGCGAAGCTCATCTGCTGGGGCGCCGACCGGGAGGAGGCGATCAGCCGGAGCATCCGGGCCCTGCGCGAGTACCGCGTCCGCGGCATCCGCACGTCGATCCCGTTCTTCGGCGCGCTCCTCCGCGACCCCGACTTCCAGGCGGGCACCTACTCCACGGGGTTCCTCTCGCCGGAGCGGCTCACGAAGCTCACCGAGGGCGCCCGGCACGACGAGATCACCACGATCGCCGCCGCCATCGCCCAGTACCAGCGGGATCACCAGCTCACGCGGAGCGCCGCCGCCGCGCCCACGGAGAGCGCCTGGAAACGTTCCGGCCGCCCGGGAGGTGCCGCGTGAAGTACGAAGTGACCGTGCATGGCACCACCCGCCTCGTGGACGTGGATCAGCGCAAAGACGGGAAGTTTGTCGTGAGCTTCGACGGCGCCACCCACGTGGTGGACCTCACCCATCCCACCCCCGAAGCGTTCCAGATGCTCATCGACGGCGCGAGCTGGGAGGCCGGCGCGGTGGCCACCGAGGGCGGCTGGCTGGTGGACGTGATGAGCCTCACCACCGACGTGCAGGTCGTGGACCCGCGCCGCAAGGCCCTGCGCCTCGCCAGCGGCACCCACGGCGGCACCATCAACGCACAGATGCCCGGCCGGGTGGTGCGGGTGATGGCGAAGGTGGGCGACGTGGTCACCAAGGGGCAGCCGCTCCTGGTGGTGGAGGCGATGAAGATGGAGAACGAGATCAAGACCCCGGTCGACGGCAACGTCGCCGAGGTGCTCGTCGTCGAAGGGCAGGCGGTGGAGACCGGCTCGAAGCTGGTGCGCATCGGGTAGTCGGGGCGCCGCGTCTCAGCCGGCACGGTCGGTGCTTAGGTCTGGGGCACGGGAGGTGCAAGGCGCGGTCGGTGACGTCCCGACCGGCACACCTTTTGCACTTCCGCTCGTCCATCCCTGCCGGAGTCCCCATGCGCGACATCGTGATCACCCTCCTCTCGGCGCTCCCGCTCTTCGCCGTGGCCTGCCGCGCCCCGATCACCGACACGGCAGACACCGCCGACACCCTCGACACGGCGGATACCGCCGACACCGGCGACTACGTGCCGGCGGCCAAAGGCAGCGCGACGGTCTGCGTCAGCCGTGACTTCGGCGAAGCCTGGGGGTTCGACGGGGTGTACACGGGCACCGTGGTGGAAGAGGCCGAAGGCTACACGCCGCTGCCGCAGGCCGGCTGCTACGCGGCCACCCCCGCTCGCAGCCTCCTCGTCGTGACGGCGGAGGGCCAGGTCGCGGTCGGCTGGACCGTCACCGGCCCCGACGGCGACCTCACGCCCACGCTGGCGCTGCAGCCCGGCGACCCCGTGGACCTCCACGTGGCCTCGCAGTGCGGCGAGGGCTGCGGCTACGCGTTCTCCGTCGTCCGTGACGACGTGATCGTGGGCGCGGTGGCGGATGGCTACTGGGGGGAGGCGCTCGACGCGTCCGCCACGCCCGGGCTCACCGTTTCGGCTGGCGCGGAGCTGGGCCAGTACGAGGACAACTGCGGCACGGTCGCCGATCACACGATGGTCTTCGCGGGCGACACCACCGTGGAGCTCACTCCGTTCGCCACGGCCGACCTCGACGTGGGTGCTTCCGCGCTCACGGTGTACGCCCTCGGCGCGGAGACCTGGGTGCACGCCGTGTGCACGGACCTCCCGGACCGGTTCAGCTGGGCGGTCGCGCCGCGCTGACTACCGCACCCACAGCACCTGCCAGGACTCGCCCCACTCGGTGAGGTATCCGCGCAGCTCATACGGGTGACCCCGGAGTGTCGTGTCGTCGGCGGGGGCGTAGCCGGTGGGGTACAGGAGCCCGGTGGCGGCGTCGCCGACACGGCGGAGGGTGCCGGCGTCCGGGTCCACGGGCTCCACGCGGCCGTCGAGGTCGACGACCAACTTGCCGTCCTCGCGGCGGGCCGCGCGGATCGTTCCGGATTGGACCCCGTAGGCCGTGTACTCGACGGCCGGGTCGGTGGTTCGGGCGAAAGCCCGCTTCTCGGTGAGGTCGACGGCGGGCGCGCCCATCCGCAGCCCGCCGACCGCGGTCGTCGCGGGGTGGAAGTTCTGGAAGAGGCGGCGCATGGTGAGCGCGGTGGCTCCGGGGACGAGCGCCCCGCCGCCGACGCCGTAGCGCCGCCCCTCGAGGTACCAGCCCGCGGAGCGCCATCCCGGCTGGTCGGTGAGCGCCCACTCGGTGGCGAGCACGTCGCAGTGGTCGCCGGCGCGGACGGCGGAGCCGACGCCGAAGTTGTCGGCGGGGAAGAGGGCGCCGGGGCGGCCGTCGTCGTCGACCACGAGGGCGGTGCCGTGGGCCATGCCGAGATCGCCGAGCTGGGTGCGCCAGGCCACGAGGGTCTCCAGGGGCGCGTCGGCGTCGAGCTGGACGTGCACGCCGAGGAGGGTGCGGGGCGAGCGTTCGGGCTCGGGCGCGGTGGAGGCGTCGTACCACCAGGGGGTTTCGGTGCGTAGGGCGAGCCGCTCGGCGGGCGCGCCGGGACGGAGCACCAGGAGGGCGTCGCCCGCCGCGGCGGCGCCCTGGCAGGCGCAGGCGCGGCCGCCGCGGCCCGTGTCGACGCAGCTGGCCGCCACACACCCGCTCAGGGAGGTGGGGCGGCTCGCCACCGGCTGCATCGGGCAGGCCTCCATCGCGGGCGCCGGGAGGGTGCGGGGCACCTCCGGCAACGCCGGGTCGCTGGACGTGATCCGCAGCTTGTCGCCCTCGAAGATGAGGTTGGGGTCGGCGACGTGGTTCTGACGGGCGAGCGCGACGTACCCGCCGGGAACGGCCCAGCTCGACGCGATGCCCGAGAGGGTGTCGCCGAAGGCCACCCGGTAGAGCCGCTCGACGCGACCCCCGCCGCTGAGCCCGCCGGAGTGGAGCGCGGCGGGGCGGAGGCACGCGACGAGCAGTAGGACGGTGACGACGGCGAGCGAGGGGAGGGAGCGGCGCATGACGCCGCAACGGCGGACCGGAGACATCGCTTACGGGACAACCACGGCGTGGTGCGGTTTGTCGCGGATTGTCTGGCGACGCGGGCCCCCGAATCCGCTCCGTCGGGTGGACGACGCGCCGGCTGCGCCCATAGAAGGCGGACCATGGCCGAGACTCCTCCCCCTCCCGACCTCATCGCCAGCGCTGCGCGCGAAGCGCGCAACATGTTCATCCTCGGCCTGGTGTGCGTGCCCGGCGGGGCGCTGCTCACCGCGATCGGCGCCGTGGCCACCTGCTTCCTGTTCCTGGGGCCGCTGGTCGTCCTCGCCGGCATGGTGATGGTGCCGATCGGGGCCTACCAGTGGTACAACCCGCTCTCCCACAGCTCGCTCCGCCGCCTCGGGCCCACCCCGGAGGCCCGATCGCGGGCGATCGACGAGATCGAGCGCGAGCTGCGGTCCCCCGACGCGGAGAGCTACACCCTCGCGAGCGGCGACTTCCTCACGGCCACCCCGCACTGGCTGGTGCGGCACGGCAGCAACCTCTTCCTCACCGCGACGCGCGACGTCCTCTGGGCGTACAAGCTGGTCACCACCCGGAAGCGGTACGGGATCACCGTCAGCACCACAGTGCAGGTGGTCCTCAAGACCCGCCACACCAAGGTGGAGCTGCCCGCGAGCGAGGCGAACACCCCCGAGATCATCGCTTTCATCCATCGCTCCGCGCCAGCGGCCTTCTACGGCTACGACGCCCAGCGGGAGCGGCTGAGCGACGGGGCGCTCGCCAAGCTGGTCGACGACCGCTGGGCGTCGCTCGGCGACAACGCCGTGCGCCGGCAGACCGAGCCGGCGGCGATCGGCGTGTCGTCGTCCTCGTCGTCCTCGTCGCCGATCCCGGGGATGAGCACGTCTTCGCCGATCCCTGGGCTGTCGTCCCCGTCCGCGAGCTCCGACAAGGGCAACAAGGGCACGCTCATCGTGGGCGGGCTCCTCGCGATGTTCGTGCTGCTCGGGTGCTGCGCCGCCATCTGCGGCGGCTCGGTGTACTTCAGCCAGAAGGAGAAGGCGCAGCGTCAGGCGCTCGCGCCCGCGTGCTCCGGTCAGCCGGTCGCGGCGGCCGCCGCCGAGCCGCCGGGGCCCGGCGCGCACGTGGCGGTCTTTGAGCGGGACAGCTCGGGGTGGACGCCGAAGATCGCCAGTCTGCCCGGCCTGGTGGCCGGCGACACCACCGCGGAGACGAGCTTCGTGCTCTGCCTCGACGACGCGGAGGACGTGGTGGCGGAGACCTGCGACTACGACGGCGGCCTCACGGTGACCCGCAAACGGTCCCACCAGTTCGGCGAGCTCGTGAACGCCCGGACGGGGCAGGGCTACGGCCGCCAGGAGGTCTACGGGGAGATGCCCGGGGGCTGCCCGGACTCGATCGAGTCCTCGCGGACCATCTCCGGGTCGGACGTGAGCCTCGACGACTGGACGCCGTATGTGAAGGGGTGGCTGGGAGGCTGAACGCTCACACGGCGACGCCCACCTGCGCCCCCGCCCGCCGCACGGTCCCCACGTCCGCGCGGGCGACCAGCGCGGCCGCGACGTCGGGCAGCCGCCCGAGCACCTTCGCGGTGTAGAGCGTCAGCGCGAGCGCCTCGGTATCGCGGGGCGCTTCTTCGCACGCGGCAAGCGCGAGCCCGGCCGCGTTCGCGACCTCACCGGCGGCGAGCGCGATCCGCGCGAGCCCCAGGCGGGGACGGACCCGATCGTACTGCGGATCGCGGGAGCCGCCGCGCGTCAGCGCGGCGGCGTACAGGGCACCGGCGACCGGGAGGTCGCCGGCCGCTTCGGCCAGCCAGGCGCGCCAGTAGTCGAGGAGGCCGCTCGGCGGGAGGAGGGGGGCGCGGGCGTCGAGGAAGGCGCGGGCGTCGGCGGCGTGCGCGCCGCCGGGAGCCCTGGCGATCATCACCAGGAGCTCGTCGGCGGTGTGCAGCCGGGCGAACGCGGCGGGCACCCTGCCGATCGCGGCCTCGGCCGCCGCGGCGGCCTCCCGCCACCGCGTGGCGTCGTCCCAGAACCGGGCGACCTGCAGGCGTTTGTAGTGGGCATAGAGATCGTCCGGATCGTCGTCGAGCAGCCGGCCGAGGAGCGTCCAGTCGCGGTCGCGTTTGTTGCGCTCGGCGGCCACGTCGCGTTGGTAGCCGAGGTGGAGCACGGCGGCGTCGAGGTGAGCCAGCGGCTGCCCGGTGCGCTCGAGCCAGTCCTGCACCGACTCCCACGGGTCTTCGTGGATGCGGTGCCGGAAGCGTACATGCGGGTCGTGCGGGAGCAGGCGCAACAGCCGCGACTCGCGCACCAGCCCGGAGGCCAGGGGGTTCTGGAACCGTAGGGTGGCGACGGCGATCCCCTTGTCCACGGCGGCGCGGATGGCCGCGGCCGCGCCGGGCTGCAGGCGCTCGTCGGCGTCGAGCACGAGGACCACGTCGCCGGCGGCGTGGGCAAGGGCGGTGTTGCGGGCGGCGGCGAAGTCGTCGGCCCAGGGTTCGTGCACGACGCGAGCGCCGGCTTGGGCGAGGAGGGTGGGCGTGTCATCGCGGGAGCCGGTGTCCACGGCGACGAAGTCGTCCCAGAGGCCGTCGACGGAGTCGAGGAGGCCAGGGAGCATCGCGGCCTCGTCGCGGACGATCATGCAGAGGCTCAGGCGCGGGCGCATTGAGCCTTCATCGGTCCGCGGCGCGCAGGCTGGAGGGCCACCGGACGCCACGCCGCCCGTCGAGGCCTTCTCGCGGACGGTGGCTCCGCTCGGCACGACGGGGGCGGGGCGGCAGGACCGGGACCCGGCCGCCGCCCCTTGACATCGTGATTCGGAGCGCGGCGAGGGTCGCGTTTGACGCCTCACCGCCCGCGAATGCTGCTCAGATCGGCGTCGTTCCCGGTCCCCCCTTCGAGGCCGTCCGCGCCGAGCGAGCGCACTTCGTAGTCGTGGCCGTCGGGACCGGGGGACTGGTAGAGGAGCGCGTGGTCCCAGGCGTCGGTGGGGACGAGGTGTTCGGGAAAGAACGTAGCGGCGGCCTGGAGTCCTTCGGCGGTGGTCGGAGGATGACCGTGGCGAGCGGTGTAGGCCAAGATGACCTTGTCGACGTTGGACATGGCGATCTTCGTGGCGTCGACCTTGGCGTTGCCAAGGAATTCCATCACCCCCACGGCGGTGACGGTGGTGAGGATTCCGATGATGGCGATGACCACCATGATCTCGATGAGGGACTGGCCGCGACGGCGCGAATGAAGGCGCATGGACTCTCCGGGTGACGTCGGCGTGGAGCCGCCGACACTCCAGCTTCGCCCGTGGCTTCAGGCCCGGCCGCCCCGGCCGACGACGCTCGACGACTCCGAACGGTGCGTCGACGGTCGCCGTGACCGGTGACCGCGCGCGACAGGGTGAAACGACAGCCTGTCCGCCGAGGAGCGCGCTACCAGGTCTCGGTGCGCAGGGTGATGGGCGGCAGGGCGCCGTGCTGCCGGCCGACGTGCACGGCGACGTCGCCCAGCGCGCCGTGTGCTTTCAGCGTGTCCGTCGCGACGGCGAGCGCCTCGACCGGCGTGTTGTTCTCTTCGCTCAGATGGGCGAGGACCAACGTGCGGAGTCGGGGTGTGAGGCCGTCGGAGAGGAGGGTGCCGGCCTGCCGGTTGCTGAGGTGCCCGTGGTTGCCCTTGATCCGCTGCTTCAACCAGTAGGGATAGGGGCCGTTGAGCAGTCGCTCTTCGTCGTGGTTGAACTCAAGAACGGCAAGGTCGCAGCCGGCGAGCTTGTCGGCGACGAGCCGGGTGGGCCGCCCGAGGTCCGTGATCACCCCGATGGTGAGGCTGCCGACGTGCACCCGCCACGCGATGGGGTCGGCCGTGTCGTGGGGGATCGGGAAACACTCGGCGCGGAGGTGCCGAACGGGCACGGTGCCGCCCGCCTCCACGAGCTCGATGCCCTCGGGAACGGCCTTGGGGTGAATCCCGCCGGCGGTGCCCGCGGTCATCCAGAAGGGGACGGGCTTGCCGCGCTTCTGCAGGGCGCGGCCGAGGATGGCGGCGGCGCCGACGTGGTCGGAGTGTTCGTGCGTGATGAGCACGGCGTCGATCGGGGCGTCGGCGAGGCCGGCGTCGGCCAGCCGGGTCATCACCTGCTTGGTGTTCACGCCCGCGTCGATGAGCACGCCGGCCTTCCCGTCGCCGATGTAGGTGCAGTTTCCCGCGGAGCCCGACCCGAGCACACACACGTGGACGTCGCGGGCGAACAGGCTCACGGGCGGGACCTCGGGGGACGGAGCCGGGGGCGGCTACTGGGGCGCGGGCGCGCCGGGGAGGGGGGCGCTGCCGGGCGCGGGGGGCATGCCGGCGGGGGCCGTGGACGGCACCATCGGCATCGTGGAGAGCCCGGGGAAAGGATTGGACGGGTCGAACGACAGGTCGGGCTCGACGGGCACCACGCTGAGCTCGGCCGCCGGCACCCACCCGAAGTCGTCGTCCTTGCGGACCCGCACCTGATCGCCATCGCGAAGCAGGACATGCACGAGATCGCCCTTGCTGAGGCTCATCGCGGGGTACGCCTTGTCGGGCCAGCGGAGGGCGGACACGGTGGAGGTGATCCACATGTCCTCGGCGTGGGCCATCGAGACGAGCCAGGTGAGCAGCAGCACGGGGGAACCTCCGGGGGAGGCCCGCTAACCGGGGGCGGGCGGGCGCGCCGCGCGTTCCCGTACCCGAACGCACCGTTGCGCGGAGAAGGGTCGCGGTGGCGGCCGGAGGCTCGTACATTCGGGGGATGCGCGTGACCCTCGCCGCGAGCCTCGGGCTCCAGCTCTCCCTCTGCCTCTCCGCCTGCACCGACCCGATCGTCGGAGGCGACCCGGACGCGGGTGCCGACTCCGTGGTCCTCACCGACTCCGGCGACGACGGGGAGATCGTGGTCGGCGACGCCGCGCTGGACCTCACCGCCACCATCGCCGAGAAGGTGCACACGGTCGTGGTCGTGGAGTGGCGCACCGAGGAAGAGACCACGGGCTACGTGCAGTTTGGCCCGGGCGTGGAGTACACCGACGAGACGGTGGTGACGGCGACGGGCACGGTCCATCGGACGTTCCTCCTCGGCACGCCTCCCGATACCGAGGTCCACTTCCGGGTCGTGGTGCGCACCGCCGAGGGGCTCGTCGCCTCCACCGATCATACGATCACCACCCAGAGCCTGCCTTCCGGGTTCCCGACCTTCACCGTCAACGGCGACCTCGGCGGGCGCTGGCGGTACATGGTGATGCCCACCCAGGGCACCGCCGCCGTCGTCCCCATCGTGGACGCGCTCGGCCGCGTCGTCTGGTACTACGTGCCGGTGGGCGGGGGAAACCTGATGAAGGCGGTCCTCGCCCACGACCGCCAGCACGTCATCCTTGGCTTTGCCGGCAACCAGGGGGAGCTGGAGACGTCCCGGGTCCTGTGGATCTCCCTGGACGGCGCGGACGTGCAGGAGCTCGCGGTGCCGTACTTCGACCACGACCTCACCGAGCTGCCCAACGGCGACCTCGCGTGCATCGTGGTGGACGAGCGCGACAAGAACGGCCAGCCGTGGTCCGCCGACAAGATCGTGGAGGTCACCCCGGCGGGGGAGATGACCACGATCTGGAACGCCTGGGACGCGTTTGATCCGGTGGAGCTGGGCTTGGACCAGCAGGGCAACTGGACGCACGCCAACGGCATCGAGTACGTGCCCTCGGAGGACGCGTACTACCTGGCGATGAAGGGGCCGGGCACGGTGGCGAAGATCCCCCGGTCCACCGCCACCGTGGAGTGGCTCCTCAACGGGCGCCTCAACCAGTTCGCGTTCCTCGACGGCGCGGTGCCGGGCGTGCTCCAGCACCAGTTCGAGGTCCTCGGGGACGGCCACCTGCTGCTGTTCGACAACGGCTCGATGGATCGTGGGTATTCGCGCGCGGTCGAGCTTCAGCTCGACGTGGCGGCGCGCACGGCGAAGGAGCTCTGGAGCTACTCCAGCGTGCCGCCGATCTTCGTCTTCGCGAAGGGAGATGTGCAGCGGTACGCCGACGGCGCGACGCAGGTCACGTGGTCCACGGCGGGGGAAATCCAGATGGTGGACGCGGCGGGCACGCTGCTTTGGCAGCTCAACTCCCCGCTGGGCCAGGCGTTCACCTTCGTGCAGCCGGTGATGAGCTTCTATGAGGATCGCTGAGCGGTTCAGCGGGGTGGTGGTGGCGGTCGGGGTGGCGTTTGCGCCCTCGGGATGCGCCCGATCTCCGTTTCACCCGGAGGACGATGCGCCGGCGACGGAGGCGGCGGAGAGCGGGGTGATCCCCATCGTCAACGCCAACAACTACCTGTTCGAGGGCGAGCTGGACGTGCCCCGCTTCCCGCTGCGCGCCAACCGTGACGCCGCGCTCTCGTGGGGTGCCGCGGTCGAGGACGTGCAGTGCCAGCCGTTGGATCCGGTGGGCGACGTGGACAACGTCTCCCTCCTGACGTTCCCCCGCCTCAGCGAAGCCGAGGTGGAGACCGGGCTCGCCCACGACACGTTGCAGCAGGCGGACTCCGCGGTCTACCTGAGCTGGCCGCCGGGGTCGGCCACGACGGTGCACCTGAGCGATCTCACCTTCTTCGGCACCGACGCGGACATCGAGAAGCAGTTCAAGGCGGGCACCGGAGAGTGGTTGCTCCTCATGGCCACGGGGGAGACGGTGGGGGTCGGCACCCGCGTGCTCGCGCTCCTGAGCCCGGAGGACGACGCCACGGAGACCTCGGCCGCGATCGACTCCCAGTGCGGCGCGCTCGACTTCACCGTCGACCTGGAGGCGCTCACGCCCGCGCCCGTGCTCCGAGACGGCCCGTGGCTCCTCGACTGGACCCGCCTGACGGTGAACGGGATGCAGAACCCGTTCTTCCCGACCAAGGTGAGCGAAGTCACGCTCGCGTGGTTCGCCGACCGGACGCTCCCCGACCTCGAAGCGGACTTCCTCGACCTCGCCAACCTCGCCGATCGCCGGTGGTCCGTCCGCCACGCCTTCGGCACCACCGAGGACCTCTCCGCGCTCACCGACGTGGAAGACGGCAGCGCGTTCCCCGGCTTCACCGACGACGGAACCTGGGTGCTGGCGCTGCTCTGTGAGACCTGCGCCGTGCCGGCGCCGCTGCTGCTCACGGTGGTCGTGCCGGAGTAGAGGCCGTCGGGCTACCCTGGGGGCATGGCCATTCCCGTCGATCCCGGCGTCCTCCGCTGCCCGAGCTGCGGCGCCGCTGCGTCGCCCGACGCGCCTGCGTGCCCGTTCTGCGGGTCGCCGCTGGCGAAGATCGCGTGCCCGGCGTGCTTGGCGCCGGTTTTCGCGGGGATGAACCACTGCCCCGCCTGTGGGGCGGCGACGGCGCGGGAGGAGCGTCCCCCGGTGGAGGGGCTGAGCTGCCCGCGGTGCCGGGGGGCGGTGTCGTGGGTGAACGTGGGGGCGGTCGAGCTGCTGGAGTGCGCGCCCTGCGGCGGGGTGTGGATGTTCGCCGCGGACTTCGAGCGCCTCCTCGCGGATCAGGAAGCACAGGCGGCGGTGATCGCCTGGCGCTCGGAGGCGGAGCGGGCGCCGCGCCCCGACCCCGTGCGCTACGCGCCTTGCGTACGCTGCGGCAAGCTGATGAACCGGCTGAACTTCGCACGGGTCTCGGGCGTGATCGTGGACGTGTGCCACGATCACGGCACCTGGTTCGACCGGGAGGAGCTGGGGCGGGTGGTGCGGTTCGTCCAGGAAGGCGGCTTGTCGAAGAGCCGGGCCGCGGAGGTGGAGCGGCTGCGGGAGGAGCAGCGGCTGCACAAGATCACGATGGCGGCGACGCCGCCGGGCGGACGAGGTGGCTACGGGGGAGGGGAGCGGTACGAGCCTGCCACCGGGGACCTGCTGGTGGCCCTCCTGCGGATGTTCACGTAGGGTCGCCGCCTTGGCACCGGAGCGGATCGCCCGGCGGGAGCCGGCGCATTAGCAGCGCGCGGATGAAGCTCGCCGCCCTCGCCGTCGCCGCCGCCATCTACGCGGTCGGCGGGATCTGCATGAAACACGCGGAGGGCCTCCAGGACCTGCGCTGGTCGCTGGCCACCGCGCTGGCGTTCACCGCCGGGAGCCTGCTCCAGGCGTGGGCGATGCGTGACAAGGAGATGGCGGTGACCTACCTGCTGGTGCTTGGGTTGGAGGGCGTGCTGGCGGCCTGCCTGGGCTTCTGGTGGCTCAACGAGGCGGTCACCGCGCAGAAGATCGCGGGGATCGTGCTCATCCTCGCGGGGGCCGGGGTGTTGCGGACGGCGTGAGGGTGGGGTGGCGGCGCGCGGGGTCGGGCCTCGCCGCGCTCGCCCGGCGGCGTCCGCGATGAGGCGGGTCCTGGCTCGCGAGGGTCGAGGAGGGCCGGGAGGGGGGACAAACAGGCTCGGCACCCCTGCCGCCGGGCCGCCGGGTTAATCGCCGGTCGTGACGCCGCCCCGGCTCTCCTGGTCCACCCGCGCCCTGCTCGCCGTGGCGTTCGTCGTCACGGTGATCGGCAGCTTCGTTCCTGGACGATCCAGCGCGACGGAGCCCGCCGCGCCGAGCGCCCCCGTCGCCCCGGCGGCTTCCCCGGACCCTGACGCCCCCCCCGGCGCCCTCGTCGATGAAGCTGCGGCGAAGGCCGCGGAAGACCCCGACGTCATCCGTCGCGCCGCCGCATGGCACGCCGCGCACGGCAACGCCGAGCTCGCACGTACGCTTTTCGGGATCGCGTACGACAAGGGCGAGATGGCGTTGTACTTCGGCAAGGAGAAGGAGCTCCGGGCCGCGAGCATCGACGAGGCGATGGGCGACTCTGCCTCCGCCGAAGCCGAGTATCGGGCGCTGGCGAAGAAGGACCCCCTGCACACCGCGATGGCGCTGCGTATCCAGAGCCACCTCCCGAACCGGGACGCGCTCTTCGCGGAGGTCGCCGCCGACGTGCGCGCGCGGGCCGAGCGGGCGAAGGCCGGCGAGCAGGTTCCGATCTACGTCACGAGCAAGGGCGAGGATCGGTTCCTCGAGGTCATCCCGCCGGAGAAGGTGCTTGCCCGGCTGCAGGAGGCCGACGAAAACGGCGAAGCCCGGCTCCGCTACTGCTACATCGACGCGCTCGATCTCACCGGGGTGGACACCTCCACGCTCGCGCCGCGCATCATCCTCGACCGCTGCGTGGTCGGCCGGGTGCTCATCCCCAACCGGGACATGGGCGCGTTCTCGATCAAGGGCTTCGTCCTTGGCGACTTCGCCGTGGGCAAGACCTGGGACGGGGAGGTGAACACCGGCAAGGTCATCCCGGGAAGCCACTTCTCCGAGCTCAGCACGCGGGAGACCGTGTTCTTGGGGAACGCGAACTTCCAGGACGTCACCGTGAGCGGGCGGGTGGCCCGCTTTCCCTTCACGATCTTTGAAGGCGACGCCGACTTTCGCGGCACGAAGATGGCGGGGGACGTGGACTTCCGCTTCTCCACGTTCGCGGCCGGCGCCAACTTCAAGCGCGCACGCCTCGGGAAGTCGGTCTACTTCGGCCACACCCGCTTCACGAAGGAGACGCGGTTCACCGAGCTCTTCTCGGAGCAGACCGTCTACTTCGACTCCGCCCGGTTCGAGGCCCCCGTCCACTTCGACGCCTGCGAGTTCAATCACGGCGCCTCCTTCGAGAACGCCGAGTTCCTCGGTGAGATCCGCTTCGACACCTCCCGGGTCGCCGGTCGGGTGAACCTCAGCCGCACCCGCATGCACGGGCCCCTCGCGATGACCGAGGTGAACCTGGGCGGGCTCGACCTCTTCGGCGCCACCCTCGACGCCGACGCCGAGTTCGTGGACGCGAAGGTCGCAGGGAAGGTCCGCTTCTCGGTGGACGGTGTGACTCGCGCCCGCCACCTCGCCGACCCCGCCCCGCTCCTCGGCCTCTACCGCGACTACCAGGGCGACGACGACGCCGCCGAGCCGCTGGCCACCCGGAGCAGCTACGGCGTGCTCTCGGTGGACGATCTCACCGCGCAAGTGGCGGGGAACCTTCGCTTCGACAACGCGGTGCTCAACGGCTTCGTGATCTTCGAGCGGGTCGTCTTCGGTCGCCCGGGCGCCGACACCACGGCGGAGTTCTACAACACCCAGTTCGGCGGCGAGACCCACTTCGAGCGCACCACCTGGTACAGCACCGCAGACTTCACCACGATCTACGCGGAGGAGCTGGCGCTGAACGAGGCGGAGCTGCACCGCACCCTGGTGCTCGACGACGCCAACGTGCCCGGGCGGGTCACGCTCACCGACGCGACGTTCGCCCCGGGGGCCACGCTCTCGTTCTACGGCGCGGAGATCGGGAGCTTCCAGGTGGCCCGCGAGCAGATCGAGGACCCGTCGACCGGCGGGCACCGTCTGTGGTACGGCCAGTGTGCGAGCGGCGTCACGCCCGTCGAGGGCGACGTCCGCTTCGCCCGTAGCGCGCTGACTGGCGCGGCCGACCCGAAGGCGTTCCGCGCGGGCTGCGGCGACAAGGTGCTCGACGAATACACCTCGCTCAAGCAGAGCTTTGATGATCGTTCGATGACCGAGGACGAAGACTGGGCCTACTGGTGGATCAAGCACAGCGGCACGTTCCAGGGGCTCCGCGCCGGCGGGCTGGCGGGCTGGGTGGCGTTCCCCGTCCGCTTCTTCATCTTCGAGCTGGCGTTTGGCTGGGGGGTGCGCCTCGGCAACCTCGCGGTCACCGCGATGCTCGTCTGTCTGGTCTTCGCCTGGCTCTACCGCCGCTTCTGCGGAGACACGGTGATGAGCTACTCCGGCGACGACGTGGCCATCCGCGACATCCCCTGGCCCGGCCTGCTCTACATCTCGCTGCAGTCGCTCGGCGGCTTCAACACCGGCTGGGACTTCGGGGCGTCGAACACCCGCTTCCGCTACCTCAACACCGCCCACACGTTCCTGGGCGTGATCATCCTCACGTTCTTCGTGGGGGCGTATACGAGGATGATCCTGGCTTGACGCTCACTCCACCCGCACCGACCGCGCCACCCCGTCGTCGATGAGCCCGCGCGCCTTGGCGTAGGCCACCGCCACCTCGAAGTCGTTCATGCCCACGATCGCGGTGTCCTTCGGCTCGAAACCGAGGTGCTTCTCCCACTGCTCGGTGATGTACGAGGTAGATGCGGCGGTGTAGACGTGGCTGAGATCGACCGGCTGCCCGCCCACGGACAGCGACACCACCTCGGGCGCGCCCCCGGGCGTGACGTGCCACGTGTAGGTGACGCCGCCCAGGGAGAGGTAGCCGTGTTTGCCGTCGAGCTCGGCGCCGACGTCCCGGAGGACGACCCCCACGAGCTGCTCCCCGGTCATCGAGAAGCGGATCACCGCGTTCTCGAAGGGGAAAGCCTCGAAGATCTGCCGCTTGGCGACGTCGCCCGCCACGATGGGGCTGCGCAGCCCGCCGCCGTTGTAGATGCCGATGTCGGCCTTGGCTTCCACCCGCAGGGCGTCGCTGATCCAGCGCCCGAGCGGGCTCTCCTTGGCGTACTCCTTGCCCAGGATGCTCGGGGCGCGGGCCACGATCTCGCCGTACTCCTGGTCGATGAGGGTGCGGTAGTGGTCCGCCATGCCCTTGAGCGAGGGGTCGGGCTCCACCGGCGCGGTGTCGGGGAGCAGGTCGCGCAGCTCGTAGTGGAAGTCGGCGATGGCGTCGTCCTTCGCGTCGAACTCCAGGACGCCGAGGCTGCGGCCGTAGGAGCCGGTCTGCACGATGTAGGTGGTGCCGACCTGGACCGCTTCGGTGAGGCGGGTGTGGCTGTGGCCGCCGACGATGAGGTCGATCCCCGGGACGGCGGCCGCGAGCTTCCGATCGTCGTCGACCCCGAGGTGGGTCAGCGCGATGAGGATGTCGGTCTGCGGGTCGAGGGCGGCCACCTCGGCGCGCACCGCGTCGACCGCGTGGGTGGGCTCCATGCGCGCCCAATCCTTGGGGGAGACGAGGCCCTTGAGCGCGTCTGTCGTGGCGCCGATGAGCCCGATGCGCACCCCGTTGACGGTGAACACGCGGCTGAACGCCTGGCTGGGGAGCAGCGGCTCCTTCCCGCCCTTGACGCGGAGGTTCGCGCTGAGCGCGGCGAAGGGCGCCTTGGCGGTGAGCACGCCGAGGTTGTCGAGCCCGCGGTCGAACTCGTGGTTGCCGATGGCCCACCCGTCGTAGCTCAACGCCTCCATGAAGCGCAGCATGGGCGTGCCCCAGGCGCCTTCTTCTCTCATCGCGGTGAGCGGGGTTCCGGTGAGGATGTCGCCGGCGTCGAGCAGCAGGGTGTTCTCCTTGCCGCGCGCGGCCCGGACGGCCCGGACCTCCTGCTCGATGCGCACGAAGCCGCCGATCTCCGGGGTGCCCGGCAGCCAGTCGGCGCGCTCGGGGAGGTAGTGCCCGTGCAGGTCGTTGGTGTGCATCACCGTGACGTGGCCCGCCGCCGAGAGGGGCTCGGCGGGCTTGTGCGGGCAGCCCGTGGCGGCGAGCGTCGCGGCGGCCGCGAAGCAGAGCACGGCGAACGAACGGCGGTACGTCATCTCACGCCACTCCCGCCGCCTGCTTCACCGCCCGGATGAGCGGGAAGACGTCGTCGTGCTCGAGCACCCCGTTCTTCTTCCACACCACCGTGCCGTCGGGCGCGAGGACCACCGTCTGGGGGATGAGCTCGCTGTCGAGGCCCAGCGCAGTGAAGAGCTCCTTGGGCTCTCCCACGAAGAGCACGCTGCCGTACCCGACCCCGACGCTGTCCGCGAAGGTGGCGACCTTCTTCGCGACCACCACGGGGTCGCTCGGGTGATCGAACAGGTCCCAGCTCACGCCCACGAACTCGCCGATGTCGGCCACGCCGGCCGCGGCGCGGACGAGGCGCGGGAGCTCGTCCACGCACGGGTCGCACCACGAAGCCCAGTGGTTGACCACGAGGGGCTTGCCGGAGGGCTTCAGCGCCCGGTGGAGGCCATCGAGGTCCACCGGGTGGCAGCCCGTGACCGGCCGTGGCGGGTTGAGCGCGGGGAGCGCGACCTTCTTGGCCTTGCCGCGCGGCACCTTGGCGGCCGCGGGTGCGCTCGCGCCCACAGGCGCGGGGGACACACCCGCCGGCGGCGACCCGGCCGCGCTGGACGGCACTCGGGAACCCGCCGACAAAGGTGAGAGTCCCGCCTTCGCGGCCAAACCCCCGGGCGGCGGCAGCGGCGCCGTGCGCGGCCGCTCGCCGGGCTTCTCGAAGAGGTCGTTCTGGGCGACGAGGCGGGCCACCACGAGGGCGACGTTCCGGGCGAAGCGAGGGAGGGCCATTGCCCGGCTGCTATCCCGGCGACTACTCGCTGAGCGACTGCCCCTCGACCACGGCGGTGCTGGTCTCGCGCAGCCGGTGCGGCTTCTCGCGATCCGCCAGGGCGTCGGAGAGGCGCTGGGTGGTGGTGCGCGCGCGCACCGTGAGCACCTTTGCCATCTGGTAGACCAGCTTGTAGGCCGCGAGGTTGTCGTCGGCGAGGAGCGCCTCGAACTCGTCGCGCGGGAAGCGGAAAACCGTGGTGTCGCCCTTGGCGGTCACCGAGGCGGAGCGCGGGGAGTGGTCGAGGATCGCCATCTCTCCGAAGCACGAGCGCGGCCCGATCTGCGCGATCACCTTGGGCGGCCCAAAGTCGCCCATCTTCGAGACGTCCGCTTCGCCTTCGAAGACCACGAACCAGGCGTCGCCCGGGTCGCCCTCCTTGAAGATCGGCTGGCCGTCCCGGATGCGCCGCACCTGCATGATGTGGACGATCTCGGAGAGTTGGGCCGGATCGAGGTCGCCGAACATCGGCGCTTCGAGCAGGAAGGTGATGATCTGTTCCAGCGTGATGGTGGTCATGGTGGAACATTCATACCACAGGCTCCGCGGATCGCTGCCAAGGGCGCGTCAGCGGTGGGCGCGTCCGCCCTTGTGGAGCGCCGCGCCGGGCGCTATCGTTGCCGCATGGGACTCCGAGATCGTTTGAAGAAGGGCGTGCAGGGCGTGGTGAACCGGCTCAGCGGTGAGCACTCCTCGGCGGCGCCCGAGGAGATCAAGCCGATGGACCGGCCGGGCGCGCCCGACCCCAACGCGAAAATCAAGTGGGCGCGGCTCAACCGTCCGAAAGAAGGGTCGGGCGGCGAGGAGTAGCGGGGCTCACCGGAGCGCGGGTTCGGCGCGGAGCAGCCGGGCGGCGCGCTCGGGGGTCACCCCGTGGGCGGGGAGCCCCACGGCCGCGGTCGGCGCGGTCGCGTCCACGTGCGGACGGAGCACCAGCCGCCAGGGCTCGCCGAACGCGACCGTGAGGTTCACGCGCGCGCCGCCGAGCAGACGCTGTTGGGCGCGGAGCACGTCCTCGGCGAGGGCGGCGACGTCGTCCACGGCCTCGGGGAGCTCGCCAGCGCCTTCCCGAGCGAGCACCCAGGTCTCAAACGGGGTGGTCGGCGCCCACGCGGCGATCGCCACGGCGGTGCCGCGCGAGGCGACGACCCGCACGTTCGCCGCGAGCTCGGCGGCGCGCCAGCCGCGCGCGTCGGTCGTCGCGACGTCGTAGGGGAGCGCGAAGAGCTGCCACGCGACGTGCGCGCCGGGGACGGCCTCGCGAAGCAGGGCGAAGCCACGGAGGCGGGTGTCTCGGCGCAGGTCGGCGACCCGCGCCGCGGCGAGGTGCAGCAGCGGCGCGTCCGGACCGGCGTGGGCGCCCACGAGGAGCTCATGAGCACCGACGGCGTCGCGCTGCACGCCGGAGGGAGTGACCCGGGGGCGCACGTCGCCCTCGACCCCCAGGGCGGGGACGGGGTGGGGAACGGCGAAGACGCCGCCCGACCTCACGATCTCCGTGGTCGTCGGCGCGCAGGCCCAGCAGGTGGCGGGCGACGGCGGGGCCGGCGCCGGCCGATCGGGCCAGGCGTCGTTGAGGAGGACGTTGACCCCGGTGACCGGGCAGGTACGGAGCTCACGCATGCCCGCCGGATGGTAACTTCCCCGGCATGTACGAACCGCTCCCCACCGCCCCGAGCTCGCCGATCCCTCCGGGGGGGCCCGGCAAGGCCTACAGCCCGATCGACACGATGCAGGCGGCCTTCCAGCACATCTTCGCCCACATCCGCGGCCACGGGCAGGTGATGGCGGCGTGGTTCGTGATGTTCATCAGCTTGATGGTCGTCAACGTCGTGCTCACGGTGGGCTTCGTGGTGGGGATGGAGACCCGGGCGATCGACCCGGGCACCGGGATCGCGCTGCTTTACGGCGGGATCTTCGGGGTCACCGTGCTCCTGGTGCCGATCGTCTCGATCTTCTGGTACGGGTACCAGAAGGCGCTGCTCCTCGAGGTCGATGGGGGCGATCCGGTGAGCCTCGCCCGCATCGGTCACCTGGGGTGGGGGTCGATCGCCACGGTGCTCGGGGTGATCGCCGCCGGCTGCGGGCTGAGCTTCGTCGGGCTGCTCTGCTGCTACTTCGGGGTGTTCTTCGTCACGATCCCGTTCCGCTTCGTCTTCTTGATCGCGGTGGATCAGGAGGTCGGGGTGGTCGAAGCGTACGGCCGCGCCTGGGCGCTTTTTCGCTCCCGGATGAAGGACCACGTGCTGGCCCTGCTGGTCGTCTTCGTGGTGAGCATGATCGGCTCGGCGATCCCGCTCATCGGCGGGGCGATCACCTTCCCGCTGCTGGAGGCGTTCGACGTGCTCACGTACCGGACGTTCGTGCCCAAGCGGGCCTGATACGGCCGCTCATCCAGCGACGGACACCCGGTTCTTCCCTTCGTCCTTCGCCCGATACAAGGCGGCGTCCGCGCGGCGGAGCAGATCGTCCGCCGTGTCCTCGGGGCGCGCCGAGCAGACGCCGATGCTCACGGTGAGCGGCGCGTCCGCCCGCCCCAGGCCGGCCTGCTCGATGGACGACCGGAGTCGCTCGGCCAGCCGGCTGGCCTCGGCCGCCGGCGCCCTGGGGAGGATCGCCGCGAATTCTTCTCCGCCGAGGCGCGCGACCACGTCGTCGGTGCGCACCGCCGCCAGCAAGACGGCGCTGACCCGGCGGAGCACCTCGTCACCCGCGGGGTGCCCGAGCGCGGTGTTGACGGCGCGGAAGTCGTCGAGATCCAGCAGGAGGAGCGCCGTCTCGGGCGACGCTGCGCGGGCCGTTGACAAGGAGGCGAGGAAGAAGCGGCGGTTGGGGAGGTCCGTGAGCGGGTCGCGCATCGCGAGCGCGGCCAGCTCCGCCTCCGCCTCGGCGCGCCGCGCCACCTCCTCCCGGAGCCGCTGGTTGAGCACGCCCAGCTCCGCGGCGAGTGTCTCCGCGGCGTGTTGACGGGTCCAGCTCTGCCGGCGCCAATGGGCGGTGACCAGGTTGACGAGGTACGCCAGCACGCCGCTGGCCACCGCCTGGACCGCCTCAGCCAACCTCCGGTCTTCGTCGTCCTGGAGCCGCAGGATGAGGCCCACGCCGATGGCGGTGGCGGTCCCGAACAGCAGCGCGGCGGTGACGGCGCCTGCGTCGAGGAGCAGCGCTACGCCGACGTAGGCGCTGAGCATGGCGATGATCGACAGGTCGCGGAGCTGGTCGACGCCGCTGAGCAGGGTCCCGAAGGTGAGGTAGGAGACGCCGATGGCCAGCAGGAGCCAGCGCGCAGCGAAGGCCGACCGATGCCGCGGCCAGACCACGGCGGCCCACAGCGCCAGGCACAGGGTGAGCGTGCCCTGCGCCGCGTGGAGGGTGAGCACCCCGGCGCGCCAGGTCTTCTCCGAGGGGTCGGTGAAGGACGCACTCCCGAACACGACGAGCTGGAGCAGATGGAGCGGGACCAACCCCCCGGCCACCCACGGCACCCGCCCCATGAGGCTCTCGTCGTAGGCCTCTCGGAATTCGGGGGATCGATCGACGGTGGCGAGCATGCGAAGGGGCGCCTTCGATCGGGTGCGGGGGTCCTCGACTTGATGGAGAGTCACCGGGCGCGTCGACACGCGGCGGCCCGCGCTTCCTCCTCAAGGTCCCTGCATCTCCACCGATTGCGGCGCCATGCGCGCATCGTTTTCGCTGGTCGTCTCGCTTGCCTTCGTGGCCTCCGCCTGCCGGGCGGCCCCGCCCGAGGACCCGCCGACGACCACGACGGACGCGGGGCTTCGCGGCCACGGCTCGGTGATCATCCCGGATCACCCGGTGAGCTCGAAGGACTGGCCGAACATCGGGGGCTGGCACTGGCACGGCCTGGGTGGCGACGACGACACCGGGGACGCTGCAGCGGACAGCGGCGACGTCGACAGCGGCATGAGCACCGGCGACCCGACCGACAGCGGCGGCGTGGACCCGGCGGGGGACTCGGCCGCGGACAGCGGCGACGTCGACACCGGCACGAGCACCACCGACCCGACCGACCCGACGGACACGGTCCCCGACCCCCCGGTCGACACCGGCGCCCCATTCCCGCCCGGCGACGACACCGCCGGCGACTCGGCCGCCGACACCGCGGCCGCCCCGCCGACCGACACCGCAGCGGCCACCCCCGACCTCTGCGACGGCGTCGACAACGACGGCGACGGCCTCGTCGACGAGGACGAACCCGGGCTCCTGCGGTACCCCGACAGCGACGGGGACGGCTACGGCGACCCCGTCGAGCCGGCGTGGCTCTGCGCCGAGGCCGAGGGGTTTGTGGAGAACGCGCTCGACTGCGACGACGGCAGCGCGGCCGTGCACCCCGACGCCGACGAGTTCTGCAATGGGGAGGACGACGACTGCGACGGCATCGTCGACGCCGACGCCCTCGACGCCCTCCCCTGGTACGCCGACGAAGACGCGGACGCGTACGGCGACGCATCGACCGAGGTCTATGCGTGCGAAGCGCCCGAAGGCTGGGTGCCCGATCCGTTCGACTGCGTGGACACCGACGCGACGATCTCCCCGGCCGCCGTGGAGGTGTGCAACGGCGTGGACGACGACTGCGACGGGCAGGTCGACCTGGACGCGGCGGACGTGCCCGTGGGGTACGTCGACCTCGACGGCGACGGCTGGGGCGGCGAGGCCGTGGTCGGCTCGTGCGCGGGCGTCGATCCGGGGCTGGTGCTCGAGGGCGGCGACTGCGACGACGACGTGGACTGGATCCACCCCGACGCGGACGAGTTCTGCGACGAGATCGACACCAACTGCGACGGAGACCTCGACGCGGGCGCCCTCGACGCGCTCCCCTGGTACGCGGACGACGACGCCGACGGGTACGGCAACGCCGCCACCGAGGTCGTCCAGTGCGAAGCGCCGGCCGGCTGGGTCCCGGACGACGCCGACTGCGTGGACACCGACAACACGATCTCCCCGGCCGCGGCGGAGGTCTGCAACGGCGTGGACGACGACTGCACCGGCGTGGCGGACGAAGGCTGCACGACGGGGGACACCGGCGCGGTCGACACCGGCACGCCCGCGGACACCGGGACGCCACCGGACACCGGAGACACCGGCGGTGGGGGAGGGGACTGCACCGGCACCTGGGCCGCGGACGTGGACGGCGACGGGTTCGGCGATCCCGCCTCCGTCGTCACGGGCTGCCAGCCGGACCCGACCTGGATCGAGGACACCTCCGACTGCGACGACCTCGACCCGACGGTGAACCCCGACGCCGCCGAGGTGTGCGACGGCCTCGACAACGACTGTGACGGCACCGTGGACGTCGGCGCCGCCGACGCGCAGCTCTGGTACGCGGACGCGGACGGCGACGGGGTGGGCACCGCGGCCTCCTTCCGCCGCGCCTGCGAGGTCCCCGGCGGCTACACCGACACCACTGGCGACTGCGACGACGCCGACGCGGACGTCTTCCCGGGCGCGATCGAGCGCTGCGACGGCATCGACAACGACTGTGACGAAGGTGCCGATGAGGTGAGCGCGGTGGACGCCGCGACCTGGTTCGTCGATCGCGACGGCGACGGCCACGCCGGCGCGCTGACCCGCGTCGCCTGCACGCAGCCGAGCAACGGGTTGGCGACGTCCGACGACTGCGACGACGGGGACGCCGCCGTCTTCCCGGGGGCGCCGGAGGTCTGCAACGACACCGACGACGACTGCAACGGCCTCGTCGACGACGGGACCAGCGTGGGCGCGGGCTGGTGGTACGCCGACGCGGACGGCGACAACCACGGCGACGCCACGACCGCCACCTGGAGCTGCTCCACGCCGGACGGGTACATCGCCGACGGCACCGACTGCGACGACACCCGCGCTTCCGTGTACCCGGGGCACCGTGAGAGCTGCAACGGCATCGACGACGACTGCGACGGATCGGTCGACGAAGCCGGGGCCAGCGGCGAGAGCCAGTGGTACGCCGACGCCGACGGGGATGGCGCGGGCGACCGCCACAGCAAGACCGCCGCCTGCGACGCGCCCGCCGGGTACGTCGCCGACTACGACGACTGCGACGACACGGAGCCCTTGTCCTTCCCGGGGAACCCCGAGGTGTGTGGCGACGGCATCGACAACGACTGCGACGGCCTCTCGGAGGTCTGCGGGCCGTGGGGCGACCGCAGCGCGTCCGCCGGCGACGCCTGGCTCGACGGCGAGCTCGCCGCCGACGCCGCGGGCACCAGCGTCGCGTTCCTCGGCGACGTGGACGGCGACGGCCTCGACGACATCGCGGTCGGCGCCACGGGCAACGACGCGGGTGCGGTGGGCGCAGGCGCAGTCTGGATCATCGGTCACCCGGGCGCGGGCCAGATTGACCCCGCCACGACCCTCGCGCGCCTCGTGGGCGACGCCGCGGATGACCGGGTCGGCTGGGCCGTCACCGGCGCCGGCGACCTGGACGCCGACGGCTTCGACGACGTGTGGGTCAGCGCGTGCGCGGACGGCACGGCCGGCGTGCAGGCTGGTGCGGCCTACCTGTTGTCCGGTCCGCTCGCGGGCGACGTGGACGTGACCTCCGCCGCGCTCACCGTCACCGGGGCCGCCGCGGGCGACCTCGCGGGCTACGCGCTCGACGCGGGGCACGACGTCACGGGGGACGGCGTGGACGATCTTCTGGTGGGTTCGCCCTACGAAGACTCCGGGGGGAGCAAGGCGGGCGCGGTGTACGTGATGTCGGGATCGCTCATCGGCACCCGGTCGCTGAGCGCCGCCACCGCCACCCGGTACGGGCAGGTGTCCCTCGACCGTGCAGGCACGTCGGCGGCGTTCGGCGGCGACCTCGACGGCGACGGTGTCGGGGACCTGATCGTCGGGGCGTGGGGCGAGTCGACGGTGGGGCTGCGCGCGGGCGCGGTCTACCTCGAATACGGGCCGATCTCGGGGACGGCGTCCCTCACCACGGCGGACGTGAAGTGGCTCGGGGAACGCACGGGCGACCGCGCCGGCAGCAAGGTCGCGGGGGCCGGCGACGTGGACGGCGACGGGCTCGACGACCTGCTCGTCGGCGCGCCCTACGGCACCCACGCCTATCTCCTCAGCGCCGGGGCGCTCAGCAGCGGCTCGTTGTCTCGGGCGACCGCCACCTTCACCGAGGAGACGTCGGCCTCCCGTGTCGGCACCGCACTGGCAGGAGGTGGCGACATCGACGGCGACGGCCACGGGGACGTGCTCATCGGCGCGCCGTCGGACTCCACCACGATCCCCGAGGCGGGCGCGGTCTACGTCCTCCGCGGCCCGCTCAGCGGCGCCGTGTCGCTGTCCGCTGCCGACGGCCGGCTCCGCGGCGACGGCCGGGCCGACCAGCTCGGCAGCAGCGTCGCCCTCGGCGGCGACGTCGACGCCGACGGCTTCGCGGACGTGCTCGTGGGCGCGCCCGGGGCCGATCCGGGCGGCAGCGCCGCCGGCGCGGCCTGGTTGTTCTACGGGATCGCGCCGTGAACCGCGCGGACGGTCGACGACCCGGATGAGCGCGGGGTGGTGATCCTCCACCGGCGTGCCCCGCAGCCGACGCCGCGGTCGAGGAGCCGCCGCGGGGAGAATGGCGAGGCGGGCGCCGGCGCGACCGAGGCGGTGGGGTGCAGCGCCCGCGGGGCACGCCCTCGGACCCGAGGCGAGGGGGTGCAGGACGCGCAGGGCACCGCCTCGGACCCGAGGCGAAGGGGTGCGGGACGCGCAGGGCACCGCCTCGGACCCGAGGCGAGGGGGTGCAGCCCCTGCGGGGCACCGCCTCGGACCTGAGGCGAGGGGGTGCAGGACGCGCAGGGCACCGCCTCGGACCCGAGGCGAGGGGGTGCGCCGCGGCGGCCCCCTCCTTCGGTCTCGCGCTTCTCGCCGACCGTGGCGCCTCGACCGCCGACGGGTCCGGGCGGCAAGGCGGTGCGGCGCCACCAGCCCCTCGACATCGGGATTGGTTCGAGGCCGCCACCGGGCGCGGGGGGCGCGGCGAGTTAGCCGCCGGCCGATGTCGTCACACACTGGTACCGTCGCCCTCGTCGGCCGCCCCAACGCGGGGAAGAGCACGCTGCTCAACCGGCTGGTCGGGGTCCGCATCGCCGCGGTCTCGCCCAAGCCCCAGACCACCCGCACCCGGATCATGGGCATCGTCAATGTGCCCGGGCTCCAGGCCGTTCTGGTCGACACGCCGGGGCTCCACGGCCCGCGCTCCGAGCTCAACCGCCGCATGGTGAAGACGGCGGAAGGCGCGATGGACGAGGTGGATCTGCTCTGCTGGATCGTCGACGCGACGCGCCCCCACGACGAAGAGCTCGCCGCGCGCTTCGCCGGGCGGAAGGTCGTCGTCGCGCTCAACAAGGTCGACGAGCTGGAGGACAAGCGCCTCCTCCTCCCGCTCATGGCGATCTACGCCCAGACCGGCGTGGTCGTGCCCATCTCGGCCCTCACCGGCGACGGCACCGAGGAGCTGCTCCAGGAGTGGGCGCGCAGCCTGCCGGAAGGCGAGCCGCTCTACCCGGAGGACCACGTCACCGACGTGCGGGAGAAGGACATCTGCGCCGAGCTCATCCGCGAGCAGCTCTTCGTGGCGTGCGGCCAGGAGATCCCCTACGTCGCCGCCGTGGAGATCGAGAAGTTCGACGAGAGCGAGCGCGCCGAGGGGAAGGTGACCATCTTCGCCCGGATCGTCATCGAGAAGCCCAGCCAGAAGGCGATCGTCATCGGCGCGGGCGGCAAGATGGTCAAGCGCATCGGCACTGCGGCCCGCAAGCAGATCGAGGCGCTGCTCGGCGCCCGCGTGATGCTCAAGCTCTTCGTCGCGGTCGAGCCGGACTGGACGACGAACCCGCGGATGTTGCGGGACCTGGGGTACACCGGGGACTGACCTACCGGACGACCTGCCCCACGTGGACGACGCGCGTGGTGGGCACCAGCCGCCCATCGACCTCCGCCACGTACTCCACCTCGTGGAGCGGCTCGCCGAGGAACCGTTCGCCGAGCTGGGCGAAGCGCTCGGGGTCGCCGGTGGAGAGGGCGCGGAGCCGGCCGGTGCCGGGCGTGGCGAAGCCGGGGTGCCGCTCCAGCCAGTCCGCGAGGCGCCGGGCCACGAACGGTGCGGGATCCAGGAGGGTCACCTCGGGGCCGAGCGCCCCTTCGAACGCCTGCCGGAGCAGCGGGTAGTGGGTGCAGCCGAGCACCAACGTGTCCACCGCGCCGAGGGCGTGGACGTAGCGGCGAACCGCCGCGCGGGCGACCTCGGTCTCCTCCCAGCCCTCCTCCACGATCGGGGCGAGGAGCGGCGCCGCCAGCTCGGTGACCCGGGCCCCCGAGAGTTTGTGCACCTCGGTGGCGAACGTGCCGCTCGCGACCGTGCGCGCGGTGCCCAGGAGCCCGATGTGCCCGCGCGTGACCCCGACCGCGCACTCCGCCGCGGGGATCGTGACCCCGAGCACGCGGCGCTCGCCGGCGCCGTAGCGGCGTTGGAGGTGCCGAAGCGCCACGCTGGACACGGTGTGGCACGCCACCACCACCACCGCGCAGCCCTCGTGGAACAGCCGCTCCACACACTGCTCGGCCATGTCGAGGATGGTGTGCACGTCGCGGCCGCCGTACGGGGCGCGCCCGGAGTCGCCCAGGTACACGAAGTCGTGCGTGGGGAGGGTGCGGCGCAGCTCCCGGAGGACCGACAGGCCGCCGAAGCCGGAGTCGTAGACGCCGATGGGGCCGCTCAAACGTCGTCCCACTCGCCCACGTGGGCGCTGGACATCAGCACGTCCAAGGCGTCGGCCACCCGGACCTCCCCGCGCGCGACCCGGCGTACGCCGCTGACGATGGGGAGCTTGGGCGCGCGGCCGAGCAGCGCGTCGCACAGGGCGACGACCTCGGGCGCGGGCTCCCCGCGCGCCAGGGCGAGGCCGCGGCGGTGGCCGGGGTGATCGGGGCTGGCGGCGCACGCGACGAGGTCGCCGACGCCGGCGAGGCCGGAGAAGGTGCGCGCGTCCCCGCCCGTGCGCCCGGCGAGGCGGGCGCCTTCGACCGCCGCCCGCGCCACGAGCAGCGCCTCCGCGCCAGTGCCCAGGCCGAGGCCCCGTGCCGCCCCCAAGGCCACCGCGAAGATGTCGACCAACGCGCTCGCGAGCTCCACTCCGGCGAGATCGGTGGTGGCGTACACGCGGCAGAGGGGGGAACGAAGCGCGCGGGAGGCGATCGAGCCGACCTCGTGAAACGCTGAGGCCACCACCGCCGCGCAGGGCGAACGCCGCCGCAGCTCTCCCGGCAAAAGCGGCCCGCCCACCACGCCGACGCGCAAGCAGGCCGACTCCGCGAGCACGATCTCGGTGGGGCGCAGGCCGGTGCCGGGCTCCAGACCCCGGGTGGCGAGCACGATACGATCGGCCGGGCCGGGCGCTCGGCTCCGCACCAGCGCCCGCAGCTCCTGGATCGGGGTGACCCACAGCTCCACGTCCGCGCCCTGCTCCACCCGCTGGGCGCCGGACGCGCCCACCAGCGTGGCCAGCGCCTCGACCATCTCGCCGCTGCCGACCAGGGCGACCGAGGGGAGGGGGGTCATGCGAGCTCCTTCCAGCCCACGAGGCGGTTCTGGTAGTAGAGCACCAGCTCGGGCGCGAGGCGGAGCTGGCCGCCCACCGGGTCGAGCGCGCGTTGGCGGTGGAAGGAGGCGAAGCGGGCGAGCGCTTCGTCGAGCACCGCTTCGGCCGTGGACGGCATGGCGAGGTAGCGGCCCTTCGCCTTGATCTTCGCGAGCCCCTCTTCGATGCGGGCGAGCACCTTCGTGCGCGGGACCTGCGCTTCGTCCGGCGAGAGCCGCACGAGCTGCCAGGTGTCCTTGGCGCCGTGCGCACTCTTCAGCGTGGCCCAGGCGGCCCACGCGGCGAGGTGGGTGGACTGCGCGACGAGGTCGCGCTGGTAGGCCTCGGCCAGGCGGTCCGCCACCCGCTGGGTGTAGAGGTGGTCGCGTTGTTCGTCGGCGACGACGGCGCCGTTGCGGTCGCAGACGTAGCCGCGACGGTCCACCGGCTGGCCGTGGGGATCGAGGCTCTGGCCGGCTTCGTCGATCGGGTTGCCGGTGACGTCCATCGGCTGGCCGAAGCGGACGTGCACGGCGGCGTCGAGCGCCAGGAGCTTCCGCACGAACGTGGCGATCGTCCGCGGCTCGGAGAACTCGTCGTCCATCATGATGTACCGCTGCTTGCCCTCCTCCGCGAGCGAGTCGGCGATGAGCGACTCCGCTTCGAGCACGAGGCCGATGGAGAGGGTGCAGGGGACGATGAACACGTCGCGGGGGCGACCGGCGGCGAGCGACTCCTGCCACGCGTCGAGGCCGGTGCCGAGGAGGCCCTTCTTGAGCTTCGCCTCCAGGCGCCCCGAGCGGCTGCGGGTGCCGCCGGGGAAGAAGAGCGAGTGGTGGCCGCGCCCGAGGATCTCCACCGAGTAGTCCTTGAGCGTGTCCTTGTACAAACGGTTGCGTTTCCGGCGATCTACGGTGTAGGCGCCGAGGCGCTGCATGAAGAACCCCATCACGGGATTCTCGAAGAGGTTGAGCCCGGCGCCGTACGCGAATGGGGGCAGGCCCGCGGCGTAGAGCGCGTAGCCGATGAGCGGCGAGTCGAGGTTGGAGACGTGGGTGGGCGCGAGGATCAGCGTGGAGGTGGCGGCGAGCCGCCGGAGCTGGTCGATCGGGCCGTGGAGGCGAATGCGCTGCGCCGGGTCCGTCGACTTGGAGACGAGGTCCCGCGCCCGGGTGGTGCTCAGGAGCCGGGTGAGCAGCCCGGGGAGGAGCTTCGTGGCGAAGCGGTAGGTGCGCACCGAGAACGGGTTGTGGATCTCTCCGGCGTAGGCCTCCACCAGGGCGACCGCCGCGCGCTCCATGCCGGGGCGATCCCCCGCGTGGAGCGCGCGCGCCGCGTGCTCCACGGCGGTGAGGTACTCGGGCGCGCCGCCATCGTGGGAGACCCGCTTTCGTTCGGTGAAGACCGTGTCGGCCAGGAGGTCGACGAGGGCGGCGTCGGGCATGGAGCCGAGGCGACGGCGGAGCCGGCCGCCGAGGGCGGCGCGGAGCTCGTCGACAGGCGGGGCGGAGAAGAGCGGAGGGTCGGCGGCCACCCGATCCTGTATCCCACGGCGCGGCGAATTAGACCCCTCGGGAATGCGCTGGCCCCTCGCCGTCGTGCTGCCGTTCCTGGCCCTGCCGGGGTGCGGACAGTTCGGCCTGGAGCCCATCGACCCGGCGATCGACGGGCGGCTCACCATCACGCCCCAGGCCACCACGAACTTCGGGGAGTTGATGCCCGGCGAGGAGAGCAAGTTCGAGAACTTCGTGCTCGCGCCGCAAGGACAGGAGAACCCGATCGACGTGGAGGACGTCTGGCTGGAGGGAGACACCGGGGCGTTCACCATCGGCGTTGAACCCAGCGTCCCCCGGCGGCTGAACCCGGGGCAGCAGTTCGGGGTGCGGGTGCGGTTCCGCCCGAGCCGCGCGGGGGCCTACTCCGCGAACTTCGTCGCGGTCACCGGCACGGGCGAGGAAGTGCGGCGCACCATGCGGGGCGACGGCTGCAAGGATCGCGACGACAACGACCGGTGCGACTGAGGCGATGCCCACGATCAAGCTGCGGCTGGCCCACGCCGCCCGCGACCCCGACTTCCCCGCCGAAGACGACGCGCTCGGCGCGTCGTTGTGGCAGATGCTCGTGTCCAAGCTCCCCCGCGGCGTGCCCCGCCCGGCGTTGTTCACGCTGTTCCCGGAAGCCGCCCAGATCGTCGACCTGCCGCCGATCCTCGCCGCGGGCGTGGACGTCCACCAGGCCACGGCCGCCTTCGCCTCTCAGCCGGGCGTCGAGGCGCTCGCCACCGTCGGGGTGATGACCCGTCGCCGCGGCGCCCAGGTCCTCGGCCGCTTCGCGATCGCGTTCGTCGAGTGGCCCGACGGGCGGTGGTGGTGCTCCGCGCACCCGCTCGACACCACCGGTCAACTCCTGGAGGGCGTCGAGACCGACCTCACGCGGGCGGTCGACGGCGCGCCGAAGCCGGCCGGGTTGGGGGCCTGGTTCCGGCGGGCGCGGTTCGAGGGGCTCACGCTGAAGCTGGACGGAGGGGAGGTGAATTGAGCGTGGCGATCGTGATACCCCGCCCGCGATCCCCGGAGTAACCATGCTGATCACCCTGCTCCTCGCGTGCGCCACGGACGACTCCGGTGAAGCGCCGCCGCCGTACGGGATGATCCTGGAAAACGACGGGCAGCTCTACGCGGGCGTGAGCCAGGTGGAGATCACGCCGGAGATCCAGGAGACCTTCCAGGACCTCAACGGCAACCACCAGTTCGACGGCTGCCTCACCGACCCCAGCGGCACCCGCGGCGGGTGCGAAGAGCCGTTTGACGACGCCGATGGCAACGGCCACTTCGACCCCTACTGGATCGCCGGCTACCAGTCGAACCGCCCGGCGAACGGCGTGCACGATCCCCTCACGGTCACAGCCGTCGTCTTCTCGCTCGATGGCGAGTACGTCGCCCTGGTCGGGGTGGACGCGATCGGCATCCTCGAGAACCGCATCCGCGACGTGAAGGACCTCGTGGAGGCCGACGGCTTCGATCGGGATCGGCTCATCGTCTCGTCGTCCCACGTTCACTCCGGCCCCGACACGGTCGGCATCTGGGGCCCGGACGAGGTCACCACCGGGGCGGACCCGGCGTACCTGGAGTCGATCGTCGCCGCGATCCAGGAGACCGTGGCCACCGCGTCGTCCACGATGGAGGCGGTGTCACCGAAGGTGGGCGTCGCCCACCTCGACACGCCGGAGTTCTCCGGCGAGCCGTTCGGAGGCATCAACCCCGACGCGAGCGTGCTCGAGGGGCTCAACGACATCCGCGACCCGATCGTGGTGGGCGGACAGATACTCACGATCGAGCTCGACGGGGCCAACGGCCGCCTCGCCACCATCGTCAACGCCTCGGGGCACCCCGAGGTGAGCGACTCCGACCACAACGAGCTCAGCGCCGACTACCCCGGCGCCATCCGCGACTGGGTCGGGTCGGTGGATGGCGGCACCACGATGTTCCTCAGCGGCGCGCTCGGCGGCATGCAGTCCGCCGGCGGCGCCACGCTCCCCTACATCGACGAAGCCGGCAACCGGCTGTACAACGAGGACGGCAGCCCGGTCTGGTACGACACCGGCGGTTTTGAGTTCGTGCGGGTCTTCGGCACCGAGGTCGCCCAGGCGGGCCTCGCCTCCGCCACCGACGCCCAGCCCTGGGACGCGATCTCCGTCCGCCACGCCGACTACCTCGTGCCGGTCGACAACATCTCCTTCAAGCTGGCCTTCCAGCTCCACCTGCTCGACACCCCGAACGAGTACGTGGTCCGCGACTCCAGCTGCCCCGGCTACGGCAAGGACATCGACGTTTTCGGGTGTGTGCCCGTCTCCAGCAACGTCGTACGGCTCGGCCCGGTCACGTTCGGCAGCGTGCCCGGGGAGCTCTTCCCCGAGCTGTTCTGGGGCGTGCCCGACGAGCCCGCCATGGTGGACCCGTCGCTTCGCAGCACCGATCGGCGCTGGGTCCAGTACGATCCCGACTGCGGCTCCATCGACTGGGACACCGAGTGTAAGTCCTCCGAGTCGATCGGCGTCGCCAGCGACTGCGACGGCGACGGCCCCCTCTGCGACGGCACGTGCGACTGCCTGCACAGCCACGCCGCGCCTTACCGCGTCTCCGACACCCTCCCGACGCCGGTCATGGACCTCCTCCCGGGCACCTACAAGGCGCCGCTGGGCATCACCAACGGCTACTGCGGGTACATCGTGCCGGGGCCGGACTTCAACACCTTCGTGAACGTGACCACCGAGAACGGCGACCACTACGAAGAGACCAACTCCTGCTCCGCGAGCTTCGCGGACGTCGTCCTCGCCTCCTTCGGCGAGCTCGCCGAGTAGGATGAACGTGCTCCGCCGCGTCCAGTGGCTGCCCGCCTTGCTGGTGGGCTTCCTCGGCGCCTGGTTCCTCTGTGGGCCGGCGCTGTTCCACCCGTTCACCCTCGCGGCGACGAGCCTGTACAGCGAGGGCCCCGGCCACCTCTGGGGCCTCTGGCTGGCGACGATGGACTTCCCGCAACACTACGGGTTCCTCCGCCACGCCGACGTCGGCTGGCCCGACACCTTCTCCTCCCACCTGATGGACCCGATCAACATCGTGGTCTTCGGCCCCGGGTACCTCCTGGGGGGGCGTGGGCTTCGCGGGGCGATCTTCGGGTGGAACCTGCTCCATGCGGCGGTGCCGGTCATCGGCGCGATGGGCGTGTGGCAGCTCACTCGGCGGCTCCTCGGCGACCACCCGAGCCGGCCCTGGGCGGCGATGCTCGGCGCCCTCGTCTTCGTCGTGAGCCCCTACTTCCTGCTCTATCCGCAGATGGGGCGCACCGAGTACCTGCCGGCGGTGCTTTTCCCCTGGCACCTGGCGTTCTTCCACCGGTGGATGCGCCGCCCGTCGCCGCTGGCGGGGCCCGAGGTGAAGCTCGACGAGAAGCCGCCGCTGTGGGTGGGGCTCGCCGCGGCCCTCTCGCTGGGCGCCGCGGCGCTGGGCGGATGGTACCTCGCGGTGTTTATGGCGCTGGCCGACGGGCTGCTCGGCCTGCTCTGGATGCGCGGGCTGCGCTTCGGCGAGGCGGTGGGGCGCGTCGCCCTGGTGGCGGTGCTGAGCGTCACGATCACCCTCCCGGCGGCGTGGGCCCTGGTGAATTTCGGCATTCCGGTGGACCTCAACGGGCTGACCATGGAGCCGGCGCGGTGCATCGCCGGCGCGGCGCTCGTGCGCGTCTTCCAGACCACGCAGCTCCCCCAGCTCGACTTCGAGCCGTACATCGGGCTCCTGCCGCTCGCGGCGGGGCTGTTCGTGGCGGTTCGGCGGCCGAAGTCCGAGGCGGCGTGGCTCCTGGTCGCGCTGTTCTGCCTGTCGTTCGCGCTCGGCCGGCGGGTCGCCTGGAACCCCACCAACCTCGCGGCCTGCGAGTCCGGGGTGCCGTCGCCGCTGGCGCTGGCGAACTGGCTGGTGCCCTCGCTCCGCGCCATGCGCAGCTGGACGCGCATCATGGTCATCGCGTCGGCGTTCGGCGCGGGCGCGGTCATCGTCGCCACGGCCACGATCTGGCCGAAGCTCGGCCGCCTCGCCATCCCGCTCTCGCTGCTCGCCGGCGGCTTCATCTTCTGGGACAACACCACCTACCCCCAGAAGGTGTCGATGATCCCCGCCACCTTCGACCCCACCCCGCCCGCGCACCTCCGCGACGCGCTGGAGGTGCTGCCGCCCGGTCCGGTCGTGACCTACCCGCTGGACATCCGGCTCCGGGAAGCCTCGCTGGAGGAGCACGGCCTGTGGAACCTCTGGCAGATCGTCATCGATCGGCCGATCAGCGCCGGGGCCCTCGGCGCCACCGACGCCACCGAGGGCTCGAAGCTGAGCCAGGAGGTAGCGGCGCGGCAGCTCGCGGCGGTGAAGGCGCACACGGGCACGGCGAACCGCGCGTCCATGGCGGGCGATTCCCCGATGGCCGGCCCCACCGCCGCCGACGTGGAGTACCTCCGCGACGGCTCGGTGGAGCTGATGCTCAAGGGCTACAGCTCGGTGCTGCTGCTCGAAGACATGGAAGCGGGCGGGGACCTCCGAACGTTGCTCACCGCCGGCCTCGGGCCGCCCGCCTACGACTTCGACGGCGTCGTCGGCTGGAACCTCCACGATCTCCCGGCGGAGAATTTCGTCTCCGCGCCGGGGGACGACTCGCTCGGCCCGGCGAACACCGCCGAGGTGAAGCCGGCGGGGCGCGGCGGCGGACCGCGCTGAGCGCCCACGATGCTTGTCCTCCTCACCGGCGCCACCGGGTTCATCGGCGGCCACCTCCTCCGGGCGCTGCTCGCCGCCGGCCACACCGTCCGCGCGGTCGCCCGCCGCGAGGGGCCGGCCATCCCAGGCGTCGAGTGGGTCCGCGGCGACTTTTCCGCCGCGCACACCCCCGAGGCATGGGCCGCCGCGGTCGCCGGGGTGGACGCCGTGGTGAACGCCGTGGGCATCATCCGGGAGGTGCCGGGGCAGCGCTTCGTGGACCTCCACGAGCGCGCGCCCGTCGCGCTGTTCACCGCCGCGAACGCCGCGGGGGTGCGGCGGCTGGTGCAGGTCTCGGCGCTCGGGAGCGACGACGTGTCGCCCGAGCCGTACTTCCGCACCCGCCGCGTCGCCGACCGGCTGGTCGTGCAGCTCGGCGGCTCGGTGATCCGCCCGTCGTTCGTGTGGGGCCCCGGCGACCTGTCGATGCGGATGTTCCGCTCCATGGCCGCGCTTCCGGTGATCCCGGTGGTCGGGGACGGCGCGTACCGGGTGCAGCCGGTCCACGTGGCGGACGTGGTGCGGGCGCTCGTGGCGGCGGCGGAGTCCGAGCGGGGAGGGGAGTGGGACGTGGGCGGGGCCGAATCCCTGAGCTTCAACCAGCTCCTCGACGCGTTGCGGCGACGGATCGGGCGGCGCTCTCCCGCGGTGAAGCTGTGCGTGCCGCTGCCGCTGATGCGCCTCGTCGCCGGCGTGGGGTCGGCCACGGGGATCGGGCCGATCACCCGGGACGAACTCTCGATGCTCCTGCGGGGCTCCACCTGCGAGCTCGGCCCGTTCCGCGAGCGGTTCGGCTTTGTTCCTCGCGGCTTCACCGAGGGCCTGTCCACCGAGGCCGGCGCGGACCGGGAGGCGATGCTCGCCGAGGTGGACGCCGCGGTGCCGCTCCTCCGGCTCACCGTGGGGTTCATCTGGCTGGCGACGCCGTGGGCGACCTGGTTCGGGTGGCCGCGCGCCGAGAGCCTCGCCCTCCTCGCGGAAGCGGGCATCCGCGGCCCGTTCGCGGGCCCGATCGTCGACGCGACCTGCGTGCTGGAGGTCGGCGTCGGCGTGGCGACGATCTTCGGGTGGCGCCTCGCGTGGGTCGGTCTGGTGCAGCTCGCGTTGGTGCTCGGCTTCTCGGTGATCCTCGCGGTCACCGGCTCGCCGCTCTGGGGGCACCCGTTCGGGCCGCTCACCAAGAACATTCCGCTCGTCGGGGCGATCCTCCTGCTCATCGCCACCCGGAACCGGAGCGCGCGATGACGTACATCGCCCTCAAGGTGCTGCACATCGTCGCGGTGACCCTGTTCTTCGGCGCGGGCCTCGCCTCCGTCGTGCTCAAGCTCCAGGCCGACCGCTCCGGCGACCTGCGGAACGTGGTCTTCGCCCACCGCGCGGTCGTCTTCGCGGATTGGGTCTTCACGATCCCATCCGGCGTCCTGTTGCCGCTCACCGGCGCCGGGATGGTGTGGTTGTTCAAGTGGCCGTGGACGAGCGGCTGGGTCGCCACCGGGATCGTGCTGTACGTCGTCGCCGGGGTCACCTGGTTGCCGGCGTGGTTCCTCCAGTTCAAGATGCTGCGGGTGGCCGAGGCGGCGCTGCGCGACGGCGCTCCGTTGCCGCCGGAGTACCACCGCTGGACGCGGATCTGGGCCGCCCTCGGGTTCCCGGCCTTCCTGGCTTCGGTCGGGGCGATGTGGATGATGGTGGGGAAGGGGGCGGGGTGAACGGGGCGCTGCACGTTAGACCCCAACCCCATGAACATCGTGCAGGTCTCCGCCGAGCTCGCCCCGTGGTCGAAGACCGGCGGCCTCGGCGATGTATGCGGCGCGCTCCCGCGGGCGCTGGTGCAGCGCGGCCACCGGGTCGTCACCGTGAGCCCCCGGTACAAAGCCTACGACGGCGCGTGGGATACCGGCGTTCGCGCCCGTGTCCACCTCTTCGGGTACACCCACGAGGTCGCGTACTACCACCTCGAGCGGGATGGGGTGCACCACCTCTTCGTGGACCACCCGAGCTACCGCCGCCCCGGCATCTACGGGGACGACAACGGCGTGTACGGGGACAACCTCTTCCGCTTCGCGTTGCTCTGCCGCGCCGCGCTGGAGGCGCCGCTCCGCGTGCCGATCGACGGCGCGGTCCTGGGCGAAGACGTGCTCTTCCACGCCAACGACTGGCACACCGGGCTCCTGCCCGTGTTCCTCGAAGCGAACTACCGCTCGGTCGGGCGTTACCCCACCAGCCCGGCCGTGCTCGCCATCCACAACGCCGGCCACCACGGCGCGTTCGACGCGCACGAGTTCGCCGGGTTGGACGTCTCCACCCGCTGGTGGAACGCCTGCGACATGGGCGGGCGGCTCAACTGCCTGAAGGCGGGCGTGGTGCTGGCGGCGAAGCTGGTCACCGTGTCGCCGACGTACGCGCGGCAGCTCTGCATCGACCACGGGCACGGCCTCGAAGGCCTGTTCTCGCACCGCGCGCGGGACCTGTGGGGGATCCTCAACGGCATCGGCGAGGAGTGGAACCCCGCCACGGACAAACACCTGGAGACGAACTTCACCGCCGACGATCTCTCGGGGAAGCACGCCGCGAAGGCCGCGCTGCAGCGCGAGGTCGGGCTGCCGGTGCGCCCGGACGTGCCGCTCTTCGGCCTCGTCTCTCGGCTCGACCACCAGAAGGGCATCGAGCTGGTCATGGGCGCGGCCCCGTGGCTGCTCCGGCAGGACGTGCAATTCGTGATGCTCGGCAGCGGCGGCGCCGCCTACGAAGACTTCGTGCGGCGGCTCGCCCGGGAGTTCCCGAGCCGGGCCCGCGGCATCGTCGGCTTCTCCGAGCCGCTCGCCCACCGCATCGAGGCCGGCGCCGACGCCTTCTTGATGCCGTCGCGCTTCGAGCCTTGTGGGTTGAACCAGCTGTACTCCATGCGCTACGGCACGGTGCCCATCGTGCACGCCACCGGCGGCCTCGCGGACACCGTCCCCACGTGGGAGCCCGGCAACGGAACCGGTACGGGCTGGGCGTTCCGCGACTTCTCCGTGGACGCGTTCATTCAAGCGCTCGCGTTCGCGCTCCAGACCTTCCGCGAGCACCCGGAGGCGTGGCGCCGCATCCAGGACAACGGTATGCGGCGGGACTTCGGGTGGCATCGTGCCGCCGAGCTCTACGAAGCGCTTTATGTCGCGGCCTACGGCAGGTGATCCGATGTATGGTGAACGCGTGATGAACCTCCGACTGCTCCCCCTCCTCGCCCTCGGTCTGGCCGCCTGCGACCAGGACTACACGGTCAACCCGCAGCCGCCCGACGTCGACCCGATGGACATCACCGAGTGCGGCTTCACCCGGGTGGATGCCACGGCGTACTACCGGTACGACTGCAACCCGGTCTTCACCACCACCGGCGAAGGCTGGGCGGAGACGATCGGGGCCACCGGCTTCAACGTCACCGAGGTGATGGGCCACCCGATGTACCAGCTCTGGTACACCGGCCTCACCGACAACGGGTCGAGCTTCCCCCCGTACGCCATGGGGTACGCCGCGAGCGCCGACGGCACGACGTTCACGCCGTTCGCCGACAACCCGGTGCTCGCGCAGTCCAAGGGCGACGCGTTCGACAGCGACTACATGTCCGGCAACCAGGTGGTGTGGGACCCCTCCACCGCCCAGTACGTGATGATCTGGCAGGGCATCCACGACGACACGGACCCCACGAAGATCGTCGACGCCCTCGGCGTCGGCACCTCGCCCGACGGCGTGAAGTGGACCCGCTTCGCCAAGAACCCGGTCTTCGACCTCGGGATGGGCGGCAAGGCCATCAGCTACTGCTGGCCGCTGGACCTCACGCTCGGCGACATCTCCGGCTACACGGGCTACGTCGCCGGCGGGTCGGGGCGTTCGAGCACCTGCCAGGTCTACCGGATCAACGCCAGCTCTCTTGGAAAGTGGGACGCGGACGACACCCCGGTCCTCACCGTGGGCGCGGACGGCGCGTGGGACGACACCGGCATGACCGGCCTGTCCATCGCCACGCTCGGCGGCACCCGGTACATGTACTACATCGGCTTCGGCGACTGGACGCAGTCGGGCAACTATCAGCTCGCGACCCACGCCTTCCTCGGCCTCGCCACCTACGACCAGGACGCCGGGAAGTGGGTCCGCGAGCCCGACCCGCTGCCGCTGAACATGACGCCGGAGGGCGAGGTGGGCGGCATCGAGGCGCTCACCGTCGGCAACCGCATCCACATGTGGATCACCGACAACTACGGCGACGAGACCGCCGTGGGCTACTTCCTCTACGATCCCGACCGCGCCGAGGCCGAGGACAACGGGGACTCGGGTGCGGCCGAGGAGTGAGCGGCGCGGGTCGATGACCGTCGGCGGTCCGGGCGTTCGCCGCGGATCGGCGGTCGGTCGGGCTGCGGTCCTCGCGGCGGGGTGGAGCTTCGCCCTGGCCGGGGGCCTCTCGGGCTGCGGCCGCACCGGGCTGAGCAACCGCCCGGACGTGGTGGAGGACTCCGCCTCGGACACCCCCGTCGGCATCGACGCCCTCGACCCCAACTGGAGCCTCCCCGACGAAGCCACCGCCGTCACCATCACCGGGCACGGGTTCCAGGGCGCCGTGACCGTGGACTTCGGCCGTGCCGAGGCCGATGCCTCGGTCCTCGACGACCAGACGATCGTGGTCACCGCTCCGGCGGCGGGGATGGAGACCACGGTGGACGTCACCGTGCACACCGCCCTGGGCGACGCCACCCTCCCAGACGGCTTCACCTGGTCGGCCGACGAGCCGGTCGACACCGGGGACACCGGCGGGGGCGACACCGGGGACACCTCGGGCGCCGGGCAGACCGGCGGTCTCGTGGAGTTCTCCCTCCTGCAGATCGCCTGCCCGAGCTGCCTCGGGTACACCAGCGACCTGCAGGTGGTCGCCACCGCGGGTTTTCACCAGCCGACGCCGAAGAGCTGGGTGAGCTGGCTGCCCGCCAAGGGCACCTGCGTCACCGACCCTGCGCCCACCCAGGCGTCGACGGCGTTCCTCGACGCCGGCTCCCGGCTCTGGCTGGAGTACGGGCCCGACGATCACCCCGACGTCTCCGTGGCGCTCGACGAGGACGCCGGGGTCTACGGCGCGGACGGGCTCACGGCCGACGACTTCGTGCGCACCGCCGGCTACCGGGTGGAGGTGGCCGGGGGAGGGGACGTGCCCGCGTTCACCGCCGAGAACGCCTTCTACACGCCCGACTCGATCTCCGCGCTCACCCCCATGGAGATGCTCTACTCCGACCCTCGATCGGCGTTCGCTGCGAAGATCAAGAAGTCGGCCGCGGACTTCACGTGGTCGTCCAACGGCGGGAACGACGGGTTCGCCGTGGTGATCGACGCCTACAACGCCTCCTCGGGCGCGCCGCTCGGGGAGGTCTTCTGCTACGACGGCGACAGCGGCAGCATGCGCGTGCCGAGCAACTACCTCTCCGGCTTCCCGAGCGGCTCGCTGCTCGTCATCGGGATGTACCGCTACGCGGTGGACCGCTTCGTCCGCCCCGACAACGGCAGCGATGTTCAGACCGTGATCACCTTCGGCGTGCTGGGCACCGGCGTGCTGGCGAACTAGGAGTCCCCCATGCGATCTCTGCTCCTCCTCGTGCTCTTCGCCGCCGGCTGCGACTCTGCCGCCGAGATCGACGAAGTGTGCGACGCCACCTGCAAGACCCTCTTCGAAACCTGCGAGTTCGCGGCGTACCCCTCGTTCGACTCGTGCATGGCCGGCTGCGGCTACTCCCGGAAGGAGGGCGCAGACGTGAAGAAACAGGGCGAGTGCATCAACGCTGCGAACTGCGATATTGCGGTGGTCATCGAGTGCGAGCACGACTACGGGGTGAACGGCACCAAGCTGCCCGGCTCCAAGAAGTAGGCTTAGAAGCTTGGGACAGGGGGCCGCAGGCCCCCCGTAACGCCCCCCGCGCCCAGGCTCCGGCGGGCACGGTTGCCGCGGCGGCGGGCGCGGCGGTCGAGTCGCCGTCGGCACCGCTGTGGCGCTCGGGTGTGGTGGCGGCGAGCGCGGCGTTGGTCAGCGGCGATGGCCGCCGCGGCCGTGCACAACGCCCGGCGGTTCGTGAACCTCGGCGAGTTGTGAGCGCCCACGGCCGCGATCCGCTCACAAGCGGCGGCGGTTGCCCCGACCTCGGAGGGTTGTGCTCGGAGGCGGGCGCCGGCGGGCGCCAAGCGCCTGCGCCGCGCCTTGGTCGCCCCCGCGGCCGTGCACAACGCCCGGAGGTTGGTGAACCTCGGCGAGTTGTGAGCGGCTGGAGGCCGCGAACCGCTCGCAAGTGGCCGCGGTCGCCCCGACCTCGGCGGGTTGCGCTCGGCGACGGGCG
>CAIXRH010000180.1 GCA_903921785.1 uncultured Pseudomonadota bacterium | reverse complement strand
GGCGGCCGAGCGGCAGTGGGCTTCGGCTTCGGCGAGTACGGCATCTGGGGAGTCGCCGGCCGCCAGGGCGGTGGCCGCGCCGGCCGCGATCCGCGTCACCGCGTCCGCGCCGACTCGGTAGCGCCGCGCCAGGGCGGCGACGGCGTCGGTGTCGCCTCGTGCGCCGAGCGCGTCGAGCAGGCTCGTGGTGCGCTCCGCATCCGTGAGCGGGGGAAGCTCGAGGCTCGGACCCGGCCAGGACCCGCCGTGTGCGCTCCCCACCACGGCGGCGGGCTGCTCACTCACCCAACGGAGGAGCCCAGGGGGCAGCGGCGCGTCCCCGGCCTCGACCAGCAGCAGGTCTCTGGACATGCGGAGCTCCCGTTCCAGGGCTCCCCGGAGCGACCGTGGACCGGCGTGTTCCTCGTCACCCAGGGCCCGCGCGGGAACCTGGACACACCGGCGCTGCAATTGGCAGGCCGCGTCCGCCACCACGCCGGCACGCCCTTCTCCGGCGACCTGAACCACCGTCCCCGCGTGGAGCCGGGACACGAGGCGAGCCGAGAACGGGCGCCAGCTCTCGGGGAGGGAGCGGGGCGGCGGGACGGGGACGAGCAGGGACGCCGCCTCGGGCGCGACGAACCCCAGTCCGACGAGGTGATGCAGCGTCCAGAGCCCGAGGTCGACGCGAGCGCCGCCCAGCGGGCGTTGATCGCGAACGTCCACGAGCCCGAAGCGGCGCAGGGGAGCGGAGGGTGCCAGGTGACCCAGGTGCAGGCCGGGGACCCGCGCGAGCACCCACGACACCGTCGGTTCGGGAGCGGGGGCAGCACCGTCCTCCGCGAACTCCATCGGCACCAACAGGGAAAGGAGGGCGGCTTCGGGGTCGGTGAGATCGAAGGCGGCGCGGAGGCGGGCGAGGCCAGGAAGGTCGGCGCGGGCCTCGGAGGTCGTGGGCTCGGCAGGCCCGACGGTGCTGGCGGCGACTCCCGGCGCGTGCTCGCCCGGCTCCGCCGGGCTGGGGTCACCGCGCACGACGATCGGCCTCGCGAAGCACCTGCTGGAACAGTGCATCGGCCTCCTCGTCCGGCTCCCACTCCGGTAGCGCTCCGGCGCGGATGCGAGCCACGAACGGCTTGTCCTCCGCGATGAGCTTCGCGGAACCGAACGGGAACGCCGCGTCGCTGGACGTGCGAGTACGCTCCACGAAGCGGGCGTACAGGTGGAGAAACGCCGCGAGCGAGGAAGCGATCGGCGTGACGCGGCCGAGGTATCCGTCCACCCACACAGCGATGCCGTTGTTGAGCCCGCCCGCGTGCACCACTGCAACTTCGTACGTGAACTCCCAGATCTTGGCGACCAGGGCGAGGTCGGCCCAATATGGATTCGAGGCAAGCAGGCAGATTCGCGTCGCATCAAGCAGCTCGTCACGGCCGTCCACGGCGTAGATTCTCAGATTGTGGAACCGGGAGCCCCCGGCGAGGGACACGAGCTCCCGCACCGACGGCTCCCAGTCGCGCCCACCCGGGCCGGGCTCCGGCAACGGAAGGGGCGGGGCGATCCGCACAACCACCCGTCGGCGCGCGCGGCAGGCCCCGTCGAGCATGGTGAGGGCGTCGGGGATCGTCACGGCGCTCTCACGATGCGCGCCACATCCACCGCCAGGGCTTGACCTGCGGCGAGAACGGAGGCCACCTCACTGTCGGGCACAGGGACGTCGTACCATCGCCCAATGTGCCGATTCACAGCCTCCACCACCGCGGTTACCTGAGCCCCTGTCGGCGATGCGCCCCGCTTCCCGTTTCGGAGTAGCGTCCAGGCCTTGCTAACCTCTCGATGCGCCACGCTGTCGAGCGCCACCAGGTTCCCGGCTCCGTTCACGTCGAGAAGCGGATTGAGATGGGCATACTCCAACGGGAACTTGTGGTGGACGTCGAAGCGATCGCCGCCCACCTTGCGGAGGGTCGAGGCCAGGGCCGGGTTGTCGTCCCAAAAGCGCCCTCGCGCGATCTCGCGCATCTTCCGGGCCTCCGTCTCTGTCATCTTGCTGTTGACGACGCGCTCGACCTCCTCCAACGCCGCCCTCAACTCGCGCCGCTCGCCGGTGGAGAGCGCCTCCACGCCCTCGCGACTGACCTTGGTGAGCAGCGTGCGGAGCGCCCGCCGGGTTTCCAGGCTGAGGCGCGGTCCGAGCGACTCCAACCACCGCACCCCCTCGCCGCGGGATCCCGCCAGCGCCCGCAACACCGTGGGCGCCACGGCGCCGATGGTCTTGAACAAGCCGTCGGTGACGACGTTGAGGACCACTTCCTGCAGCACGAGCCCGGCGGCGAGCTCCCCCGCGTCCTCCAGGTTCGTCCGGACTTGCTCGCGCCATCCCTCGATGCTGGCGCGGTACTCCTCGTTGGGTGCCGGCGCGTCGGCGCGGCGCTCCGCCGGCAGCGCCGCATCCCGTGCACCCCACTCCGCCAGGCCGCTCCCGGTGTCCGCGCGACCCTCCAACTCGATGCGCACCTCCCGCCGGCCGTACCCGGGCGAGAACGCGATCAGCGACCGGACCAGTCTGGAGATCGAAAGGTCGGAGGCCGGTGCGAGCCTGGCCCCGCGCTCGTCCGGCGTCCTCGCCAGGTCCACCAACTCGATCCGCTTCGCGTGATCTCCGACGAACGTGACTTCCAACACCACGGAGGCGGTGGCTCCCACGGGGATCGCGAGCACCGGGGCCTGCTCGGCAAGGAGACGGCGGATGGCCTCATCCTGGGGCCCCGAGAACGCGTCGGCCTTGTCGACCGTGTTCCGGGCCTCCGGCGGGGGGAGCTGGTTCTCGCCAAGAGGGGTCGATCGGTACTCGGGCTCGCTCGACCAACGCTCCCCCTCGCGTCGAAACGTCAGGTGAACGGTCCCGAACGTGCTGCTGGCGGTGTCCGAGAGTTGTTGCACCATGCCGGCGCGGGCTTCGTCGGCCGATGCGGTCCGCCCGGTCGTCGGTCCCCGATCCAGGCGTCGCCACGACGAAAGGGTGATCGTTCCGGCCGCCAGGAAGTAGACAAACTCCACCACCGCGCCGTCCCCAGGCACGCTCTCCAGGATCTGGGCCGCGCCCAGCGCGGCACGCTCGAACTCGGCTTGTTGTCCGTCCACCGCCGGCTTCCGGTACACCACCCCCGGCTCGCCATGCCGAACGTGGTGGAGCTCGTGCGCAAGGAGCGCGTGGGTGGCGGCCGTTCCCGGATTCCAGGCCGCACGGGCGATGAACACGTCGCTCCCGAGGGTGACCGCGTCGGCGTTCAAGGCCTGCGCGTAGCCGTCCGCGCGCGCGTCGGTGTGCAGGCGAGCGTCGGCGACTGAGGGGGCACCCCGCTGGCTCCGCTCGGCCGCGTCGGCCCCGCGCTCTGCGGCAGAGTCGCGCGCCGCCACCGGTCGACCGAGCGGCGACGGCGGCGCGGACGTGACGCCCAACGCGAAGGCCTTGGCGAAGGACAACGGGACGTTTGGCCCGGTGGCCCGGCCCGGAGCGGGCGGAGCCGGCTCTCGCTCACCGTTCCGGTCGCCGTCTCGGCGATCCCGCGACGGATCGGCGCGCCCCGGGCGGCTGGCGATCATCGGCGGCTCCGGGGCGGCATCCGACGCTACGCCCCGATCGTGACAGTCGGCACCACGAACGCCGTGCCGCTCCAGGCGGGCACGTTGTCGAGGCCGTCGACCTGCAAGCGGAGCTTGTACGTCCCCGCAGCGAGGGTCTGCGTCGTGGTCAACGCGAGGTTCCCGTCCCCATCGGTCCCCGCGTGGGTGGTGAGGATGTAGCTATGGGTCGCGGGCGAAACAGGAGCCAGGAACAGCCGGCAGGTCTGCGTGGCGTCCACAGCGGGCACCACGTTCACCGTGACGCCACCGGTTGTGCCGCTCGGCGCGGGATCGCTCTCGATGCGGGGTCGGACGGCCATCGGCAGGGCGTTGGAAGCGACCCCGCGGGTGCCGGGGACGAACACGGTCGCGTCGTCCTCGGACGCCACGTAGTCCTGCCACACCTGCACGAGGTGGATGCCGGCCCGCAGGCCGTCGAGCGGCACCGAGGCATCGGGCACCTCGTCGCTGTCGGTGTCCTCGCGCGTGTACAGCCCGAACACCAGCTCGGTGGGCGAGAGCGAGTCTCGGTGCTCCGGTTCGCTTCCCGTCGTCTTCAGCGCGTAGGAGTTCGCGCCGATGCGTACGCGCACGCTCGTCGCCCGGAGCGACGTGCCGGTCAGCACCACTTGCTGGTCGGCCTCGATCGGCGAAGTGGCGCCGTCGACGTGGGCGATGGACTCCAGCACCGGGCCACCGAACGTGCGGATGTACAGCGTCGGGGTGCGCACGGGCAGCACCACCCGACTCGGGGCGTCCGCAGCCTCCACGAGCAAGCCCCCGAGCCGGACGGGGAGCGCGAGCACGTAGTCGATCTCGAAGAGGCTCGACCACAGTCGGGAGAGGTCCTCGGAGGAGAGCAGGTCCAGGGTGACGTTCACCTTGTCCAGGTACGCCGAAAGGGCCTCGTCCGCGATGACGTCCGGGTTGAGGTAGGGACGGCCGTGGAGGATCGCGGCGGTCGCCCCGGCGATTCGAACGTTGAGGTCGGTGTCGGTCGACCCGAAGCAGACCAGGGCGTGGAGTTCCAGCGCCAGCTTCGGGCGCACCCGGAGCTGACCGTCCCGACCGCGCGTGGGCACGTCGTCGTTGCGCGCGCTCGGCACGAACCCGAACCGGTAGGGGAAGATCCGCACCACCCCTTCGGACGAAGAGGGGGCGACCGGCGGCCCGAGCTCCGGCACCTGCGCGTTCACGCCCACCTCGACATAGCCGACGTTCAGCGTCTCCTTCAGCGCTGACAACGCTGCCGCGATCCCGAGGTAGCTGCTCATTGCGCGCCCCCGCCCATCATAGCGCCGCTCCGCCGCCGCGCGGCGTCGAGAGCGCGCGCAGCCGGAACTGGGTGATCGTGGCGCCGAGGGAGCCGCCGCTGTTGTTCACCTGGAAGCGCACCTGCTTGATGCGACGCCCGTTGTTCGCCGCGTTGTTCGCCAGGTCCCCCATCAGCGCGAGCGCGAGCGTGGGCAAATCGAGGTCGCGCGGGCTGCCCGTGTTGGTGTTGTTCAGGATGACGTCGGTGGAGTTGTCGAGGCCGAGCACGACCTCCGTGCTGAGCTGGGCGTTCGTGGTGGCCGGCAGCCGCACGGCGATGACGAGCAGCTGGGCATCGGCGCCCACGTCGTAGGTGGCGAGTACGGTCGGCCCGCTCGCGTAGGTCTGCGTCCCGGGGTTGAGGTCCTTGGCTACGGCCCCGGTGAACCCCGAGATGCCCAGGGTGCGGTCCGCGCTCAGGTCCCCACCCCCGGTCAGCCCCGTTCCCGCGAGCACCTGCCGCCCGGTGGCCACGGCCCCGATGTCAGCGGGCGCCATCGCCTGGTTGCCGCCGGTGGCGTAGGTGGACTTGTTCGGCGCGTTGGCGGCAGGGACGCGAGCGTTCACGTCCAGCGGCGCGTAGCCGTTGGACGCGCCCCGATCGCCGGTGAGCTGGTACTGGGTGTGCGGGTTGCCCGTTGTGAGGTTCTGGAGGTCGGCGTGACTCAGCTTGGTCCCGACGTTGGACCACGCACTCCCGTCGAACACAAGGATCTGGTCGGGGATCGTGGCCCACGCTGCCATGCCCTCGCTGCCCACCGTGAACGCCCACGCCGCCCCGTTCCACTGGGCGATCTCGGCGTCGTGCCCGCTCCATGCGCCCGTCGCGCCGGTCGCGATGATGTGCCGCTGCCCCGTCGTGACGCCGCCGGGTGGGGTCGTTCGAACCGCATCGCGAACCGGAGCTTGCCAGGCGTAGAGGTTGAGCTGGTTGAGGGTCACGGCGTCGCCGGACGCCGCGGCATCCGCGAGGTTGGTGACCCGGTGGTTCCCGAGGTTGAGGTCCCCGGTCATCGAGTCCCCGGCTTTGGCCACCGCACCGAGGCTGGCGAGCGCGGCGCTGGCGGTGCTCGCGTTGGTTCCCCCCTTGGCGATCGGAAGGGTGGAGATCGCGGGCTCGGCACCGATGTCGCCCGGCGCCAAGGCCTGGTTGCCACCGGTGGCGTACACGGACTTCGCAGGCGCGTGCGTGGCCCCGACGCGTCCGCCCCCGTCGAGGCTGCAGTAGCCGCCGTTGGCGTCCTTCTCCGCGCGGGTCTGGTACTGGGTGTGCGGGTCGCCGGTGGTGAGGTTGAGCAGGGCCCCGTGATCGACGCTGCTGCCGATGTTCACCCAGGCGGTGCCGTTGTAGAGCATGTCGACGCCGCCGCCGGTGCCGCTCTCCACGTGCACCGTCATTCCCTTGTTCGGCGCGGTGAATCCCCACGACGACCCGCCGTACTGCGCGATCTTGCCGCTCTGGCCGGCCCAGGCGTTTCCGCCGCCAGTCGCGCCGGCCGCGACGAGGTAGCGGTCGCCACTGGACGGCGTCGGGCTCGTCGGGGCGGTGTTCCAGTCCTGGCGGATGACCGAGGTCTGCCAGTCGAGGCCGCTCAGGAGCTGCGTCACCTGGCCGAGGTTCACGGCGTCTGAGGTGGCCTCGCCATCGGCGAGGTGGGTGATTTTGTGGGTCGAGAGGTCGAGCGCGCCGCTCAGCGTGCCGCCCGCCGCGGACAGGGCGCCGATGTCCGCAGGCACCATCGCCTGCGCCCCGCCCGTCGCGTAGACAGATTTGTACGGAGCCTGGGCGGCGCCGACCTTGCCGGTGCTGGTCAGGCGGGGGTACCCGTTGTTGACGTTCGCGTCGGCGACCACCTGCACGTACTGGGGATGCGGATTCGCGGTTGTGTCAAGGTGATCGGTCAGGCTTACGGTCGGGTCGGTCTCCCCCACGATCTTGCCGCCCCAGACCTTGAGGATGTCGCCCTCCGCGAACGCTCCGAAGAAGTACTGGATGCCCTCGCTATCATGGACACCCAGGACCGTCGGCGTCGCGGCCTCGCCACCGAGGTCACCCGCGAGCTTCACCGCGCCCTTGGCGCTCGTCGATGCGTCGCTGGCGCTGAGCTCGAAGGTCTCGCCTTCTCCCCCGTCGGTCGAGCTCAGGCCCGAACCGACGCTCAAGGTGCGGGCGCCGCTGAGCAGGCTGTTGTCGTCGAGGACAAGGTACGCCGCGGATTTCGGGGCGTACGGCGAGGTGCTCACCGCCACCGTGGAAGCGAGCGTCTTCGCGGATTTCAGCGAGGTCTTGATGGGCATGGGGACTCCGAACGGAGAGACGCGCGGGGCTAGGCGTGCTGAAGGACGAAGGCGAACTTCGCGGCGGATTGGACAACGCCGTCAGAGGAGTAGTGAAGGTCCAGGTGGAGGGGCGTCGGCTTGTTGTCATCGAGCCGATCCTCGATCCACGCGAGCTCATCGGAGCCGGGCTTCCAGGTGACCACCAGGGTGTACCAGACGCTGTCCCCCTCGAGGCTCGGATTGTCGTCCTCCGGGTACTGCGGCGCGGACGGAGAGCCGGTACCCACCGCGGGGCGCAGCTGAAAGGCGGGCGCGATGGGCGTCCCGAACTTCCCCGGGAACGACACGCGAAAGTTCGAGTGATTGAAGACAGACTTCTCCACGTGGTCGACAATGACGACGAGGTACCACTCGGCACCGTCCGGCAGTTCCACCTCGGTCGCCTCGGTGGCGTCGAGCTCCGCCGAGCCGGAGCCACCCGCCCACTTCACGAACGCCTTTCGCACCCACATCGGCGGCGGCGGCGCGAGTGGCTTGAACACGTCGCGGAGGTCTGCGCACCCAGACTTCACCGACCAGGTGGAGGTGGCGAGATCATCCACCACCACCGTGACGCACTTGAGCACCGCGAGCTTGGTGTAGTGGTGATGCACCTCCAGCGCGCGCTCCGCGCGCGGGGCTCCCCCGCTGGTGAGCGGCCACAGCACGTCGCCCGTCTCGGCGCGGGCCGGGATCACCCAGTAGTCGCCGGTGACGAAGGTATCGCCCGTAAGGCGGACCTCGATCCCGGCCTCCACCTCCACCCAGGTGTCCAGCTCCAGGTCGAGGAGCTCGTCGTTGTCCCACCGGCGCACGGTGATGTCGCCCGAGAATCCGGCCGCGTCGAAGGCCGCCGCGTCCAGCGGCTCCACGGTGAGCACGGTCCCGTCGATGGCGACGACCCGCGCGAGCTGACCCGCTTCCGAGCGGGCCTCGTTGTAGAGGCTCCCGACCTCGACGAGCCCGTCGAGCACGAACGACCGCTCGGGGTCGCGGCCAGTAGAGGAAACCGTGAGGAACCATTGCGTGCCTCCCTCGTCCGCCCCCGTCTTGTCGAGCACGCGCGCGGCGACGCTTGCGTTGTCCCGACTCCACTTCCACGTCACCTCGGAGCCCCCGGCGTGGATCTCGACGCGGTAGAGCTGGTTCTCCAAGCCGCGGTATCCGCCGTCGGTCGAGCCCAGGCCGGGCTCGACGGCGCCATCGGGCGACGCCACGCGGACCTCGAGCTTGGCGGTGCTCCCGGCCACCAGCGCCTCGTAGTCGGCCGGCGTCGTCGCGCCGGTGGCGGCAGAGGTGGTCTCCATCATTCGCACCTGCCAGACCACCTCCGTCCGCGTCGTGGTGTCCGGACCGCCGAGCGCGGGCTCGACCAGGTCGGGGTCCTCCAAGACCGTGATGTGGCGCTCCCACGCGTCGAGGTAGACGAGGTAGTAGGTGGTCCCCGCGGTCTGCGGATCGGGGGCCGCCGCCTCGGGCAGGTAGGGCTGGTCCTCGAATTCGACGTAGTCCGCGTCGTCCGCGGGCATGTTCTGGACGAGCAGCCCGCCGAGGTAGATGCGGCCGGCCCCGATGCGAATCTCCTGGGCCGGCGCAGTGCCGGAGAGGCTGATGTCGAACCCGCCCCCCGAGATCGGGGCGCCGGACTTCCCGATGAGGTCGCGCAGGGCCAGGCGTTCCCGGTATTGCTGGATGTCGACCTGCTCGTTCCAGTCGGAGTCGAGGACCACGCGTCCCTGCTGGGAGCGCACCGCCGAGTACTGGTCGCGCGGGCGGAAACGGAGCTGGCTGAAATCGCCCTTCATGGCGTGTACTCCCCGGAGACGAGGGTGATGAGGATGTCGGCGCCGAGCGGCGCGAATTCGTCGAGGGCGCGATGGATGTTGCGCCAGCGGACCTGGAGCCCGAGTTGGTTGGTGACCCCCATCTCGCCCCCGTCGCTGGCGCCCGTGCGAAGCCCGGCGTGGCACACCGGGGACAACAGGCCGAACGCAGGATGGACGGGGCTCACGGACGTGAAGACCGGCCGTGCGCGGACCTGCGCCCGCGCCCTCTCGGTGTCGTCGGTGAGGTCGTGAACGTGGGCGTCGGGGACGCAGTGCACGCGCTTCGGCGTCGACGACCCGGGCGACACGTAGCTGTGGTCGATCGAACCGCCCTGCTTCCGCTCCACGACCACCGTGCCGAACACCGCGTCCGTGGCCGTGAGGCTCCGAACGAGCGTCGACCCGAACACCGTGGAGCCGGAGATGCTGGCGTCGGCGACGACCGCGGTCACTCCTACTCCCTCGGGAACGACCGGCGGCGCCGGGTCGTCCGGGGTGACGGGAATCGGCACGATGGCGGAGCGCGCGAGGGTCAACGCGCTCTCCGTGGCGCCGACCGCCACGCCCTCGACGATGCTCTGGGTGATGCTGGCCTCGATTCCCGTGTTCCATCCGTCCGTTCCGTCCCCGCCGATCTCGAGGCCGGCCTTGGTGACGACGCCGTGCAGCAGGGTGCAGCAGGTGACGGAGACGGCGCCCAGCGCGCCGGGGCGGACCCTCAGCCGGCCCACCAGATCGATGCCGTTGAGGTGGAACTCCCCCTCGCCGCCGACGAGGCCCTCGACCCGAAGGTCGCCCCGGACCTGCGGCTGCAGCTCGGTGGCCTCGACCTCCCCCAGCGTTCGCGTTCCGGAGGGGGTGTCGTCCGCGCTCGGCCAGCCGGCCGCGATGACCAGGAGCTTGGCACCCGCCTTCAGCTGCACGATCGGGAAGCCTCCCTCGGGCGCCGAGTAGGTACGGCTGTCGAGGATGCAGACGATCCCAACGGTTCCCGCCTCATGGTCGGTGTTCCACGCCGAGATCGCCGCCTCCAGGGTGGCGTACATGTCGTCGACCCCGACCAGCGCGGCGGCCTTGGACACCCCCGCCTGCCAGGTCGCGCTCGCCCAACCGGTGTCCACCGAATCCGACCGGTCCCAAGGCCCCGCCCCGATCTGCAGCACGCTGCCACGGCGGTAGGTGACGCGGAGCGTCGAGGGCGGGGTTCCCAGCGGGAAGCACACCCGACCGAGTTCGGGATCGACCGCCACCTTCCCGGCCGGGGGGCGCCACCACCTTCGGAGGTTCGCAACCACCATGTCGTCCGGCGCGATCTCGCTGTCGTCGGACAGGGTGAGTCGGAACGAGGGATTCGCGCCGAGGTAGTGACGGTCGCCCTCGCCCGCGAGGAGGTCGGCGTGCAGCGCTCGGCGGCGGATCTGGCCGGGGACCTCTGTTTCGGCCGAGATGTGCGCGATCGTCGCCTCGGCCGCCGCCAGGTTGTAGAGCGGCTGGCTCCGACCGCGCGGGTCGAAGTGAAACCGACCGCTGGCGGATGGGTCCGCGTAGGCGTCGACGTTCTCCAGCAGCGCCGGCTCCTCGGGCCAGGCGAACACCCCCATGCGCCCGAGGCCGTAGCGGCCGCGCTGGCGAACCGTACGCACCTCCAGCGTGCGGCTCGACACTTCGAACGGACCGCCGAGCCGGTCGAGCGGCTCGGCGAAGCGAAGGTCCTGCGTTCCCCCTTGGTCGGGGAGCGCGTGCGCCAGGTGCTGCACCCACGCGAGCTGGCGCCGGAACTCGGCGCCGTGCCCGGCCCAGTCGGCCACGTCATCGACGAGCGCCTCCAGCACGCCCAACGTGCCCTTGCGTCGGCGATAGGCGACAGTGTTCCCGATCGCGGAGCGTGCGCTGATGCCCTGGCCGGCGAGCCCCCTCACTTGGGGCGCCCGCACCAGATCGCCGATGTACGGGGCCGCCCACTCCTCGCAGGTCTCGATGAAGAGGTTGTCGTAGAGCGTGGCGAGCGCTTCGTCCATCCGACCAAACTCGGCATCGAGGGCCAGCAGGAGCGCGCGGAGCGGCTCGCCCCGCTCGGCGTCGCGGGTGCGGATCACCGCCGGCAGCCGGGGGTAGAGGGTCTCGGTGGTGCTCATCGGTGCATCTCCACCAGGGTGGCCTCTTCCAACGCGAGCATCTGGGCGGGGAGCAGGCTCAGGTCCCGGCGGCGCACCCGACCCTCTCTCGCGACGAGAATCGAGGCGTTCCCCCGGTGTACCTGGCCAACCGCGCTCCGGGTGAGCCGATCGAGGTCGACCGCGACGACCCCCCGAACGCGGTGCAGCACCCGGATGAGCTCCGAGCCCGTGACGGGCTCGACGAAGCCAAGCCCACCCCACCCGAACGCGCGATCGAGCGCCGCCTGTGCGGCCGCCTCGACGGCGCTGAAGGCGTGGCCCGCGGCCACCCGGAGCTTGGCGCGCACGTAGAACGGGAGGCGGACCCCGTTGAGCACGTGGAGCCCGACCCGCGGGTCGCCCCGACGCCGAAGCGCCGCCACGAGTCCGGTGAGTACGTCGGCGTCGGCCGCGAACGGGAGCCCCTCGGTGTCGAGCACCGAGACGAGGAGTGCGTGGTGGTTGTGGAAGGTGAGCGACTGCACGTGGGCCGCGCCGAGTCCCGGGAAGCCCAGGACGAAGTCCCGGTAGTCGCTCAAGGACACCAGGTGCCCGAGCGACACGGTGGTGCGCGGAACCAGCCGCCGAAGGTCGGCGGCGCGATCGCCGTCCGCACCGCCCGCGCCCACGAGCGGGTTGGTGACCCCGGAGACTCCTGGGGGCATGGACCGCAACTGCGTCAGGGCGCCCGCGGCGACGTTGCCCCCGACCCCTCCGCCCTTCCGATAGCGAGCCACCAGGTTGCCGTTGCCGGTCGGCGTGCGCGCCCCATGGCGTCCGTCACCGAACGCAACCTCGGGGGTGCCGTCGAATCGCTGGGTGAGCGTGTACGCGTGGAGATGGGGCGGCGCGCCGAAGAAGGTGTCGACCTCCGCCCAGGGTACCTGGCCGACCGTGACCTTCAGCGTGCTCCGATGCCCGGTTCCGTCCTTGCTCGGGAGATAGGTGAGCGGGGTGTTGGAGAGGGTGAACGACGGGTTCGGCGTCGTTGCATCGCCGCTTCCGAGCACCTCGGAGACCCGCTCCCCGTGCGTCGCCTGGACGAGGTTCCCGTAGAGCACCGCGGCCTGCCGGTCGTAGGTGTTCTCGATGGCGGCCTTCAATTTTAGGATCGTGTAGGTCCCGTCCGCGGAGGTGGTCACCTTCCGCGCGACCACGAGTTCGCTCGCCGCGCCGTCGCTCAAGAGGAACTTCGTCTTGTCCTCCAACCCCTGGACGAGGCTGTCGAGTTTCAGCGTCGATACCGCGGTGAGCGCGGAGTCGTCCGTGACGTAGCCCAGGGTGACGATCTGGGATTCGCCGTAGAACGTGAGGTCGCGGCGGCTGTTGAACGTCGCGTTCGGGTCACCGGTGATCGCCGCGCACGGCGTCGTTACGTCGTCTGTCTTGAATTGCTGGCGCCAGATTCCGGAGATGCGCCCGCTGCTGCAGCGCTGGGTCATCGCGAAGCCGACCTTCTGCTTGTGCCGGACGGTCCCGAGGCGCATCAGGCCCTCCTTGCCGTCCGCGTCGTAGAGGTAGACCCACGAGCCCGCCACGATTCCCTGATTTTCGGGCACCATGACGGCGGAGTAGGTCGTGACGCCGTCGGTCGTCGTGGCCGCGAAGATGGAGGTGTCGAAGTTCGGCCAGTCCGACTCATCCCAGTGGGTCGGCGAATAGTCCTTGCGCCAGCGGGAGGGCATGGCCGTCCATTGGGGGGCCGCGGCCCCGAAAGGCTGAAGGACGGAACGAAGGACGTAGGCCTTGGCGGAGCTCGTGGGCTTCGATCCGTCGGGCATCGTCACGGCCGAATCGAGCTCCAAGATCGTCTGGTTGTTCGCGAGGTCCTCTTCCACCGCCTTGATGCTCCAGACATCCCAGGAGGTCGCCGACTCGTGGATCAGGAGCTTCATCCCCTCCCGGATGCGAAGTCCGGTTCCGAGGAGGCGCGCGACGTAGATGGTGTCGCCGTCTTCGTCCTCGACCGTACTGTCCGTCGCGAAGGCGAATCGACGCACCTGGCGCGGGCGGAGGGCGTTTTTCTCGTAGGTCGCGCTCAAGTCGGCGCTCGTCTCGAACACCACCGGCACCGACCCGTCCGTGGGCAGGTTCGTCACCTGCGTGCCCGCAGGGACCTCGGCGCTCCCCGAGCCGTCGCTGCCCTTCCGTACGGTGAAGGCGAGCGTGGTCGAGGCGGAGACCGCGGGGGCGGGGGCGTAGCCGACCCCGTGGGCGAGCAGCCGCAGGCTCTCCAGCTCCTTCGCGGTCCGCAGGTAGTGCTCGTTTCCGAGTTGCTCGTGGTAGAACGAGAGGATGTCGAGGACGCAGGACGCTGCGTCCAGGAGTGCGATGGTCGGGTCGTGCGGATCCCGCGTCGTCAGCGCCGAAAGAGGCGCGGTCCCGGCGTTCGGTCCGTCCGGCACCGTGGTGGTCGAGAGCGCTTCGGTGAGCCGCTCGAAGGCGTCGCCGTGGCTCGTCGGCGCCATCCGCAGGTGCGGTTCGCCCGGGTGGGCGGTGAAGCTCTCCTCCTCGTCGGGGGCGCAGCCACACCCGTCCAGCTGGTCGTCGAGCTTCATCGCCCTTCCTCCACGGCGAAGGTGATGGCGCCGTACTCGGGCCGGCGGGGGTCGGTGTCCACACGCGCGATCTCGCGGTGGCCGATTCGGATTCGTCCGGCCGCCAACGCCCCGTGGTCGGCCCCGCCGTGCCGGCGGAACCGGAGTCGACGGCCCGGAGAGCGAGTGGTGTACACAAGCTCCACCCCCGGGACCTCCATCGCGGCCGCGATGATCGGCGAGAGGTAGACGTCCGCGCCAAACGACAGGTGGTCGGGGTGGAAGTAGCCCTTGGACCCGTCTGGGTTGACCACCGCGCTGAAGCGGCGATCGAGCGCCGCGCGGACGCGTTCGGGCACGAAGCCCTTGCGGGCCCGCACCGTGAGCGCGACGTCCACCCCGACGAAATGCGGAGCTCGGAGGCGCAGCTCGTGGCCCGCGAGCCGGAACGGCTCCAGGAATTCGGTCATCTCGGCGAGGAAGTCGGCGTCGACATCGTCGCTCCCCTGGCGGTCGATGACCAGCTCGATCTCCCGCCAGCTTCCCGTCCATCGCACTCGGGCGAGAGCCCGCTGGACCTTCGGGTGGCGCGTGAGTAGCGTGGCGTAGTCGTCCGGCGTGAAGGCGCGGAGGGGCCGGCGGTAGGCTTGAGGGGCAAAGCGCCGGATGTCGTCGAGGGGCTCCGGCGGCGCCCCGCCGTGGCCGGGAAGCGGGTTCCGCACCCAGGAGATCCCGGTGTCGGCGCTCACGACGTGCACCAGGGCGTCTGCGCCCACGTTGCCCTTGCGGCCGTTGCCCGTCCGGTAAGTCGCCGTGAACGTGGCGCCAGCGGTCGGGGCCGCCCCCAGCACGCCGTCGCCGAACCGGAGGGTCGCGGTCCGGTCCTCCTCCATCTCGACGACGAACAGCGGATCGTCCTCTTCGGCGCTCAACAGATCCGGCACCGAGGTCCATGTGTCGCCACCCGACTCGAGCGTGACGAAAGGCACGATGTCGTCGGGGTCCTGGACGAGCGCGTCGAGGGCTGGGCGGGTCCGGGCGTCGTCGTCGTCGTAGGCGGACCCGAACGTGAGGTCGATGCCGTCGAGCGCGGGTCGGTAGTCGCCCGCGGCCGGGACCACCGCGGGGACCAATGCCTCGCCCGCGTGGGTGTACCCGTGATCGACGAGCACGACGTTCGCACGCACCACCACGGCCGTCCCTTCCTCGCCGAGTCGCAGCGGGAAGGGGAGGCGATCTTCGGGGTGCCAACGCACGTTCACCACCGCGGTCCCGGTGAGCGGGTCGGTGAGCTCGTTCACCTCGACGAGCCGGACGGCGTGCCGGTGATGCGGGTTGGCGTCGGCCGCCACTCCCGTGTCCGGGTCGGCCACCTCCTCGAACAGGATCACGTCGCCCGCCGCAAGGCCGAGGTCGTCGTCGTTCACCAGCGACGCGGTCGTGGAGCCTTTCGGCAGGCAACATCCCTCGTCGCCCCATGTGTGCAATGCGACCTCGCTTCGGGCGGGTGCGCACGCGCAAGCGGTGAGAGACTCGAACACCTCGGCGTCCTGCTCTTCGAGGAGATCGTCAAGGTCGGCCGAGGCCACCCTCACCGACTGATCTCGGAGCGCGGTGACGAAGGCTGTTCCCGCGGGGAGCGTGAGTGTGTCGGTGACTCCGACGGCCACCCACGTCCGCGCGTTGTGCCCTTCCCGGACCCGGTAGTCCAGCAAGCGAGCATGCCGCCGCGCCGATGACCGTCGGCGCGCGGTAGCAAGGTACGCCTCGGTGGCGACGGCGTCCTGTCGGTAGCTGATCTCGTCCGCGCGGGAGGCGATGACCTCGGAGAGGGTCACGAGCAGGTCGGCGGGTGCGTCCGCGGTCCAGGTGGGCAACAGCTCCGAGAGCCGCCCGAGGAGCACCCGACGGAAGCTCGCGTAGTCCTTCGCCAGGTAGTCGATGCGCGGAGGCGGCGGCGTGGGCGCCCGCCGCCGGGCCTCGGGGACCGACACGCTGGTGCCGACGCCGTCGGCAAAGAACGAGAACGTCGCCTCGCGAAGGATCGGGTCGAGGTTGAGAGGCGATTCGCCGGGGTCGAGCGCGAGGGTGTAGAGCGAATGGTCCCCCGGAGCCTCGGCGCGAAGGACGAAGACGCGGTCGGCGTCGGCGCCGAGCGACGTGCGCAGCGCCGAGAGGGTGGCCCACTCCTCGTCGCCGAACGGGGTGTCGGACTGGGAAAGCCACGCGAACCCGTCGAGGCGGGCGCCGAACGCAAGCGCGACCTCCGGGATGCGTACGCCTCCGGTGACCGAGACGTTCGCCAGGGCGAGCCCTGGCGGCCACGCCAGGAACCCGCGCACGAGGATGGTGTGTCGGCGGTCGTCCAGGTCGGTGACGAGCGCCGAGTCCAAGACGTCGATCCAGTCGATCCCGTTGACGACGTCCTGCGCCGCCAGGAGCTCGCGGCGCTTCGGATTCCCGCAGTTGTACTGGAGCGCCACCTCACACCTCCCGGTCGAATACGACGCGGGTGGGCGCGTCGCCGTGGGTCGGGGTGAAGACCACCTCGATCGTGATCCGGTTCTCCTGGGCGCTCACCTTCACCTCGTCGAGCTGAGCCCGGTCGCCGAGGTATTTTTGGAGGGCGCCTTGCACGCGGTACTGCGTCGCGGCCGCGAGTTCCGCGCTCGCCGGGGCGAAGACGAGCTGGCGCACGGCCGCGCCGAACTCGGGGCGGTGCACGCGCTCACCGGGGGAGGTGAATAGGATGAGTTCCACGAACTGGAGCACCTGCTCCGCGTCCGTGGGCGAGGCCGACCGGCCGCGCCGGTCGACGCCGTAGGGGAAGGCGAGGACGCTCATTCGGCCACCACACGGGTCTGGCACTTGACCGCCGGCGTCATGACCGGTCCCCCAGGAATCTGGTCAGCGCTCTTCCCCATCCCCGCGGTCGAGGACAGGATGGCCGGCCGACCAAGTATCGTTACTCTCGAGGACGGAACTCCCTTGCCAAAGTAATCGACCGTGGTGCAGGGTTGGGGCTTCGAGCCCACCATGAACGCACACCCCATCACATCCCCGACATCATCGATGGTGAGGGCATGAAGTCCCGACAAGAGGACCTCGTGGGCCGGAGCTGCGGCGACGCCTCGCCGCAGCACGCCGGTACCCGTCGCGTGAGTGCACTGCACGGTGGCCGAGGCATGGAGCATCCAGGCGGGCATCAGGTCACCACCAGGGCCGTCTGGTTGATGCTCACCGGCGTGCCCTCCACACTCACGGCGCCGTTCGCGTGCACCGTGATCCCCGTGGGGCCGATGATCACCGAGATGCCCCCATCGTGGCTCAGGGTGAGTGCGGTCGACGAGAATTCAATCTTGAAACTCGGACCCCAGAGCACGCCGACGGGTAGGATGCCCGGGGCAGGCTTATGAGCATTCGGGGTCGAAGGCCACGGCGAGCCAAGCCAGACCGGATTGCTCCGCTGCCCGCCCTCGAACGCGATCCAAACCCGACTGCCGGGAGGCGGGACAAAGGCGAACCCGAAATCCCCCGAGGCGAACGGCAGGCAGGGCTTCGCCGGGGCACCGTTGGGCCCCGGCAACACGCTCGGGATCATCACCCAGACAACGCCGTCAACGCCGTGGTTCGGGCTCGGGACGACGTCGGCGCAGTACACGCCGGTGAGCGACTCGACATCGGGCATCAGGACACCCATCGTTCAAGGGTCTTCGGCGTGAGCGCGCCAAGGCCGTCCCGGGCAAGGGAGAACTGTTGCTTGTACTCCCCTCTCTGGAGACTGTGGGTGACGCTCTTGACCGCCCAGACGCCATCGTAGGAGTGCCCCACGCCACGCAGGAGGGTCAGACCGCGGGCGTGGAGCACACCGCCATACCGGGCGACGTCCAGCTCGCCGTTCGCGGTCACCGTCTCCGCCGCCGACGCGTTCGTCGCCATGACGGTGTCCACACAGGCCTCCGCGAACGTCTTCTTCGGTTTCAGCGGCTCAGGGAGGATCTTGGTCTTCACGAACGGGAGGTTCCGGGTGAGCGTGGGGGCTTCCGAGAGCGGAACCTCGATCGCCACGGGAGCCACGATCGGGACCGCCCCGAAGAAGGCATCGTCGTAGGACCCTTCAGCGATCGTGGCCTTGCTTCCGTCGTGGGCGAAGTCGATCGATTCAAGGTTGGACTCGCTGCCGACGTTCCAGGAGAGCGGACGAGACACCAGCGACTCCAGCCACCCGAAGGTCGGAAGACCCTGAAGGAGCCCCGCCGCGAAGGCAAGCGGAAGTCGGGGACCCAGGTAGCCGACACTGATCCCCTCCACCGAGGTCGGCGAGATGAAGAACTCGCCGTGGATGTCGCCCACGATGTCGCCGAGCAAGCTCAACGCAGTGCCCCGGAGCGGGACGCCCTTCTCGAGTGACATCGGCGCCTTGAGGCGGGGAGGGAGGATGTCCACCACGAGAGGCGTGACTCCATACGGCAGCAGCGGCTTCATCAGCAACTCAGCCCGCGAGGCAAGCGAGAGCGCGGGGAGGCTCAGCGCGAGATCGATTCGGTCGAGCAACACCGACAGATCGTCCCCGTGCACGGTGAACGTGGACGCCCCGGGCTTCGGCGAGGGGGTGAACTGCTGGCGGGTGATCACCCCGTCGACCAGGACGTGGGTGAGCCCCCTCAGGGACACGAGGATCCGCGCCCGGGTGAACATGGCGAGTTCGGGGCAGCTCACGATGGGATCGTCGATCCGGTCGCCGCGTCCCCGTCCCACCCGGAAGGTGAGCTCAAAGCTCGTCGCACCGCGGTCGCTCTCCGACACTTTCACGCTCTGGAGCGCCTCCATGACCGCGCGCGGCGCGGGCACCGGCCGCGCGAGCGAGGCGATCGCGGAGGCCACGCCGCCCACCGACGCCGAGGAGGGCGTCCACGGGCCGAGTTTGAGGCCCAGCTGGACCGCTGGCAGCATCGCGCTCATCGGCCGCCCCACCCACTGCCCGGAACCGGAACGCGCACGAGGTCGCCCTCGACGAGGAGGGTGGTGGGGTCCACTGCGTCGGCCGCATCGGCGATCTGCCACCACACCTCGGAGTGTCCGAGCGTCCGCGCGGCGAGCGCGTCGAGCCGCTCGTCGGGCGCAACACGGGTGGTGCCGAGCGTCTGGAGGCTCGACCCTTGGGGCAGGAAGCGCCTTGCGACGTAGGCCACTTCCCGCCCGTTCCGGAGGTGCAGGGTGCGAACCGCGAGCGTGGCGTACCGACTGGTCGGGTCGAACATGGGCTACTCCGTGTCCAGGGTCGCGCCGGTGACTCCGAACGACGACGTGGGGGCGGCGTTCGCCAGCCGCTCCTTGCCCAGTTGGTGGGCCATGAACAGGGAATAGGCCCAGTGGCTCGACGGCAGGTCGTTGGACGACAGCACACGGAGCCCGAGCGTCACCTTGGCGCGGATGGGGTTGAGGTTGGTGTCGAACTGCTCCTCCGACACGCTCATCTCGATGATCTTCACCGGGAGCACCCGCCTGGCCCCCCAAACGAAGAGGGTGACGGGTCCCTCGACGGGGGCGATCTCCAGCACGCCATGGTCGAGCAGCCGCTGGGCATCGCGCGTGTGCGAGGCCGCGGGGTAGACGAGCTCCTCCAGCGCCGCGAGCTGGGGGTGCAGGCCGAATTCCACCGCCTGGGCATTCCCGGACTCCAGCGCGTCGGTGGCGTCGAGCTCCGCTTCGAGGTTGATCGTCTCGACCGGGACGCCCATCAGGCGCTGGACCTCCGCGTTCGGTCCGCCGTCGGCGACGGCGGCCAGCTCCAGTTTCCGGGTCAGGGTTCCCGGGTTGTACTGGAACGCGAGGACGCTCGGAGTCGCGCCCTCCGACGCGACCGTGACGAGGGCGCCCTTGAGCACCTTCGGGCTCCGCGGGAACGTGGTGGCCGACATGCTACGGACCTCCCGTTCGAACCGCGCGCACCACCGCCTTGCCAATCGCCGCAGGCTCTTGCCCGCTCGCCGAGGTCTCGACCCGTGTTGCCGAGGTGACGCCGACCGGCTCCGACTGAAGCTCCCCCAACGCACGCTCGACGGCTCGGCGCATCGCGCCGGCCCCGGCCGGGTCGACGCCCTCCAGCGTGAGTCGGCTCACGACAATCCGGCGCGTCATCGGCCACCCCGCCGTTCGAGGTGATCCGCGAGGCTCGTGCGCGGCGCGGTGAGCGTGACGCGCCGACGGGGAGCGGCGGGGGGCGGTGCCGCCGCGACCACCCGGAGCTCGCCGATCACGATGTCGGGCGTCCGCGCCGACGGGCGCTCGCGCCGCAGGTTGAGCGCCGCCGGGGCGGGCGAAGGCCTCGCCAGCGCGGCAGCGGCGGCGTCGGCGGCCCGGTTCCGCGAGGGAACGGGGTCGGTCTCGCGTGGACCCTCGCGGTCCACGGCAACCAACGACCCCCGCCGAGGATCGGCGGGACGCGCCGCCACCGGATTCGGGGCCCGTGCGAACATCCCTGGCCCGTCCGCCGGGACCTCGACGATCGGCCGGAGCATCGTGGGGTGCGCAGCGATCGCGATGGGGACCGGTACCGCGGTCGGAGCGACGCGTGCGGGGGGCATCTGCCCCTCCTCGGGCACTTGGAGTGGCTTGACCGCCTTCGGGTGGACATCGGCCCGGCGCGGTGCATCGCCCCACTCCGACGGTTCCAGCGGAGCCAGCCGCACCTCGGCCTGCGGGGAGCGGCGCACGGGGGCGAGCGAGGCGAGTTCGCCGCGGGCCTTGGCCACCAAGCGGTCGAAGTGCGCGCTCATGCGTCCGCCGCGCGCAGGTAGAACGCTCGGCGCGCCGGGCTCATCGCGAGGATGTCCGCCTCGCTCCACCCGTAGCATGCCGCGAGGAGCGCGACGGTCGCCAGGGTGCGCTCCGCCGCGTCGCTCACCTCGGCCCACAAGAAGCGGACAACGTCCAGGTTCGCGAGCCACGGGGCGCCGCAGGCGGCACACTGGAGCTCCAGGGTGACATCGGCGAGCGGGTCCAACTCCGCACACCGCCGCGCAACGGCCTGCTGAAGCTCCGGATCGGCCGCAAGCTCGGAGTGGTCGGGCGGCAGGCAGCGCGCTGTCAGCGCCGCCGCGGTGGCGCCCTCCACGACGTCGCGGGTCGAGGGCGGGCGCACGGTGACGATCGCGCCCCGCCACGCGAGCGCCGGGCTCGGCGGGGACGCCATGGCAGGTGCGACGATCGCGTCCACGTCGAACGCCACCTCAACGCCTTCGCCGCAACCCGGGCAGCGAGTGTGCGACTCCACACGCGAGCCGAACCAGCGCGCACGGAGGCGCCACAGCGCGGCGTCGCGCTGACCAAGCGGCACATCGGCGGGATCCGGCCCGTCCAACGCGTGCCGGGCGAGAAGGAGTGCGCGCTGCCAGGCGGGGGCGTTCGCCCCGGCCTCCCAGATCGCAACGATGTCACCTTCGGAGGGGCGCACAGCAGAACCTCGCTAGGTGGCCGGCTCGGTGAACGTGGCCTCAGTGGGCTCGGTCACGTCGTAGTCGCGCTCCCACCCCTCGATCTCCAGCTTCAGGGTCTGGATCGCGATCGCGTTGGCGTTGGCGTCGAGCTCCGGGAGAGACTGGAACTCGCTGACCCAGCAGCGGAACAGCTTGTAGGCGATCACGAGCTGGCCGGCCTCGTTGTACAGCTCGAGGATGAGGTCCTTCCGAAAATCCTTGAGCGCGGACTCTTTCCCGAGGCCCGCGCCGTAGTTCCACACCTTGTTGGCCCACTGCTCGAAGGCCACGTCGTGGGTGACGCCGCGCTCCAGGGTGACCGCCTCGTAGGAGGTGAGCCCCGGCGAGCGGTGCTTCAGGGAGGGGTCGCCGCCTTCGCGGTGCTCCACCACCTCGGTCTTCTTCTTCAGCGCGCTGACCTTGCTGACGCCGGCGACGTACCTCCCGTCCCACTTCACGCGGAACTTGAAGTTTTTGTAGGGGTCGAGCCGGGTGCTGTTGACGGTGAAGGTTGCCATGGGGGTCTCCTACGCCGAGGCCTGGCCGGCGATCTGTTGGATGCTGAGGATGACGAATTCGGCCGGCTTCAATGGGGCGAACCCGATGAGCACGTTGACGATGCCGCGGTCGATGTCCGCCTGCGTCGTCGTGTCCGCATCGCACTTGACCATGTACGCTTCCTTTGGCGACGCGCCCTGGAACGCGCCCTGTCGGAAGAGCTGGTGCATGAACCCCCCGGCCGCGAGCCGGATCTGCGCCCAGAGCGGCTCGTCGTTCGGCTCGAACACCGCCCACTGCAGGCCGCGGTAGAGGCTCTCTTCGATGAAGAGCGCGGTCCGACGCACCGGCAGGTACTTCCAGTCCGACGCCAGGCGGTCGGCGCCCGCGAGGGTGCGCGAACCCCACACCACGCTCCCGACCCCCGGGAACGTGCGCACGCAGTTCAGCCCGAGCGGGTTGAGCCGCCCGTTCTCGCTGTCGGTGAGGTTCACCGCCTGGCCGCGAACGATCGGCGCACGTGCGTCGAGCCCCGCCGGGGCCTTCCACACACCGCGCTGCGCGTCGGTCTTCGCGATGATCCCCGCGACGACACCCGACGGGGGGAACGACGCGAGGCGGTTCTGGCGGAGCGGGTCGGCGATCCGAAGCTTCGGGTAGAACATCGCGGCGTAGTCGCTCGTGAGGCCGAGCGCCGGGAACGCCGTCTCGGCCGCGTCGGCGTCGACCCAGTCGGGCGCATCCACGAGGCAGACCGCGCGGCGCGTCTCGCAGTAGGCGATCGCGGTGGCCCAGGTCGCGGTGTCGAGCGCAGCGTCGGGCTCCGCGGGCGGCAGGCAGAGCAGGTTGAAGAGGTCGGCGTCCTCCAGGGCGTAGATCCCCGTCTTCCCGGCGCTGCTCGCGGGAACGAGGTCGCTGTCGACCAGCGCTTCGCCATCCGTGCCGCCGGTGAGCGCGGTCGCCGACTCGGTCGCCGCCGGGCGGAGCGCAGTGTAGGCGCCGGTCGGCACCGCCGTCGTCGTGGGCGTCACGAGCTCGACGAGGCGGGAGGCATCCTCCAGCACCGTGAGCAGGTAGCGAGCCCCGTCCGGGTTGAGCGTCACGTTTCGGTGCGTCTCGGACCGCGCGACGTTGCCGTCCGCGTCCAGCTCCGAAACCGTGAGGTTGAACGTCTCGCGGTCCCACTCTTCGGCGACGTCGAGGTCGAGGCTCACGCGAAGGCGGTTCCCCCACAGACCCTCGTTGGCCGCCTTGAGCTCGAACGACGTCGCCGCGCCGCTCACCGTGCCGGTGATGTCGACCGCGGCGTACGCCGAGCTCCCGCCGCCGGTGAGATCGTAGGTGCCCGCCGTCGGCCGCACGTGCGGGAGGGCGGTGACCCGCATCAGCGCCGGGTCTTCCTCCGTCCCCAACGCCTCCACCGCGTCGGGCAGATCCTCGACGTAGATACGCGCGCTCGGGTCCTCCGGGTTCATCGTCACGGCGAATGTCCCCAACGTCGCGCCGTCGTTCTTGAGCACGAGGGTGAAGTGGTCGTCGTCGGTGTCCGCCGTGAGGACCGCGGAGAGGTCGTTACCGGGGGTGCCCGTGGTCGTCGCCCGCAGGCTCAAGGCTCCCTCCTCCAGGGTGACCGTGAGCGCCGCCTGCGCCGCCTCCTCCTCGCCCTCCTCGGCGGTGTGCACGACCCGCACGACAAGGGCGTCCCGGCCGCCGGCGAGGAAGTACTGCTGGACCGCGTACGACAGCGTGCTCTTGGTCCAGAGCGGGCCGAACTTCCTCTCGAAGTCGGCGAAGGAGCTCACGCGGGTGGCGGTGTTCACCGGACCGCGCAGCGCTCGCCCGACGAATGCCACGATCGAGGTCGCCACGCCCACGATCGTCCGGTTCCCGCTCGGGAGCTCTTGGACGTAGACACCAGGGTAGGTCGGAGAGACGGGCATGCACGGACTCCAAGCGTGGAGGGTCGACGACACAGCCCAACGCAAGCCGCAAAGGACGGCGAGCGCGAGGTGTGCCAGGAACGGGGGCGAGCCCGTCCACCATGCCCCACGGCCGACCACGACGCAAGCGGGATCGCAAAAGAATTCTCATTCTCAAGGCTCCAATTTCCCGGGGAAATACACGTGTCATTCCCGGGGGATTTGGGTGGCTGCAATCGAGGGCAGTGCGCTTGCCACGTTGGCCCGTTGCGGGGTATGGCCACGCCACTCCCCGGAGCACCTCATGGCGGTTGCCCTTGACCTCACGGCGTCGTGTTCCGGCACGGTCACGGACCACTCGTTCGCGATCGACAACGCCTCCATCGTGGACGTCAGCGATTACGACGCCGTTGATGCACTCATCCACGTGACGCTGTTCTCCTGCAGCGCCGATCCTCTGCCGGAGGAGCCCCTCGTCGTCTCCCTCGTGACCGGGATGTCGAAGCCCGTGTCGTCGGCCTGGGCGAGCATTGCGACCGTCGAGCTCACCTATGGAGAAGAGATCCCCCACGTCGAGCTGGCCGCAGGCTGCGGCCTGCTGAAATACCTCGGCTGGCGCGTGCGCGGCTTGGCCAATGGGGCGACCGTCACCTTCTCAATCGGGGGCATGCTCCGCGAGTTGGGACGATAGCGCCCGACTCAAGCTCGCGCAGGGCGGCTCCGGGAGCGGCCAGGCTTCCCCCTCAGATTCGGCCAGAACCGCGGCGATCCCCGCCATCGCCGCAGCGATTCGACGCCGCTGAAGCGCCGCCTCGTCCTCGGTGAGCGGGCGGGCCCGAGGTCGCGCCTCCCCGAGCGTGCGATGGAGCGCCTCGAGCCCGTCGGCGACCTCGGCGAGTACCGGGCGAGGCAGCCGTCCCGGGCGGGGCTCGGCCTGGGTGCCGGACGCCGCGGCCGCGATCGCGCCCACCAGGTGCGCGCGCGTCCAGTCCTGCTCGTGCGCTGCACGCGCCATCGCCACGCGCACCCTCTCGTCGCGCACGCCGAGAAGGACCCGGTGGTGCGAGAACGGGAGGGCGCCGACGCCGGCCTCCGTGAACGCCGCCACCTGGCCAACCAGGCGGATGCACGTCCACAAGTACGCGGCCGCGAAGGGGAGGAGGCGGGAGCGTCGGAGCGCCCGAAGGGTCGGATGCCTCCCGCCCACGAGCTCGGCCAGCGCGGGGTCGCCGCGAAAGAGCGTGTCGATCACGTGCCGACCGATCTGGATCGCGGCGGCGAGACTGTCCCGGCTCCACGTGCTCTGTGCGTGCTCAAGGCATCGCTGGAGGAGCTCCGGCTCCAGGCGCGCTCCACCGGGGAGCCCCGACAAGACCGCATCCATGGATGAACCAGCCTTATGCCTGAGTGGCGCGGTCATGGCAGGCGCGCCACGTCGGGCCAAATTATTTCCCCGGGGAAATGATCGGCCGGCCGCTGAGGAGCAAGATGGACGCGGGCACACGGCGGGCCGGCCGGTCTTCGTGCGCCGCCCGGCGAGGCGAGCGCCGAGCGCGCGCGCAACGTCGTCGGGGCGCAACGGGGTCGGTGGGGTGGGGAGCGAGGGGTCGACCACGTGCAGGTCAAGGCATCCTCCAGCGGGCTCCCCGCGGCTCTGGGCGGGGACCCCATTGTCCACCGCGCGCAGCCCGGGTGCTGCCCAGGGCGAGTCGGTGCGCCAATACGTCGCGCCCCCGGCCATCCAAACCTGGGGAGAAAATGGACAACACAGAAGGAGAATGTGGTGATCGGCACGCCCGTCGGGGTTGCGAGCCGCGTGCACCCCGGACCGGGCGGCTCCGGGCAGCGCCCCGACGTGCGCACGCACGAAAGTCCCGCGCGACCCTCCGGGCCGCCCCTTCTACGCGGGCGCTCATGGCGCACCGGCGGCCTCGTCGATCCGATCGACCACGTCGTCGAGGTCCTCCTCCAGGGCGTCGATCGATGCCCGGAGCGCCGCCAGCTCCCGCCGGGGCAGGCGTCGGAGGAGGTCGACGGTGACGTCGGCGCGCTCCAGTTCGAGGGTCATGGCCATCACGGCGGCACGGAGGCGATCGAGCGCCGGGGTGGGAGGTCGGCCAGTGCGCGCGGGGCTCCCCCGGCGCCCGCGCACAGCGGCCTTGAGTTCCTTGAGCCCCAGGCCGCGGTCCACCACGAACTCGGTCACGGCGATCCGGTCGGCAACGTCAGGCAAGGAGAACAACGCCCGGTGCCACGAGAGCGGTATTCGCTCGATCAAGCTCGGCGGAAACCTGTCGACGTGCTCTTGGAGCGCCACGGCGGTCCAGAGGTAGCTCTGTGACACCAAGAGGTGACGGTGGCGCGCGAGCGCGCGGAAGGAGAGGTGTGACCCTCCGCCGCGACGACCACCCCGAAAGGCGGCGAGGTCACCCCCGAAGAACGTCCGGAGGATGTACGCCCCGATGGCGACAGCCGTCTCCATCGCGCTGAGGCAGTGCATTCCGTTGATGACCCCCACGGCTTCCTCCACCGTGGCGACATCGACCTCGGTGGCCAGACGGTTGGTCCGGCGAGGCGCGCCGACGAGCACGAGGGCGGGGCGCGAAGGGACGGCGAGGCTCGACATGGCACCTCCAAACCGAAAGTCGTAAATTCGCGATCAAGACGGCCGACAAGTTCACTCCAAGGGAGCGAGGCAGTTCACGCGGTACGCGAGGGCGAGCATACCCGAATTCGCGTCGCCCGGGTAGCGACTCGGATGCCCCCGTCGCGAACCTGCACGATGCGCCGGACACACCCGGGCGACCTCCCTTGGCCGTGTGGCGCCATCGTTGCGCGTTCGCCACCTCGCCGGGCGTTTTCCGCGTTGTTTCCGAGCGCAAACACGGGGGCGGTCGCGGATGGCCGGCCCGTCCTCCATTTCGATCGGTGAGCAGACGGCGCCGGGCGCGGCCGATCAGGTTCCAAACGCTCGCGTTTTGAAGTCAAACTTATTTACCATCTACCGTATCTATTGCCCTAAACCCCCGCCGGGGCGCCCTCGGTCAGAGCACGTGTTGCGCGGCAGGGACGACACTTTGTCGGCGCGGGCACCCGCCCGAACGACCCGGCCCGCCCCCTGGAGACCCCCATGAACACCCGATCTGCGGTCGGCCGTACGCTACGGGTCACGGACCCCGACGCCCGCCTTCGCCTCGATGACCTCCGCACCCTCGTGTTGTGGTCGGCTACCGACGCGCGCCCGCCCGGCTCCGCGGTGGGCGCTCCGCGGCTCCTGCCCGTCGGCGCGCCGGTCACGGTCGCGGCGATCGCCGTCGACAGCCGCCGGCGCGCGTTCGCCCAGGTCTCGACCGCGCCCGGTGGCCCGGTCCTCGGGTGGACCGCGGCGTCGAACCTCGAAGGCGGCCTCCTCGGCGAGACGGTGGGGCTCGCGCCCGCGGGATTTGTGGTGGAGCCCGACGGGGTGGCGTTCACCGTCACGGACAACCACGCGCTCGTGCGGGGCGGAGCGCCCGGCTTCGCGCCCACGGGGGCGCTCCTTGCGGTCGGCACCCAGGTGCGCGTCACCGCCAGATCCCCGGCCGGCGCCTACGTGCGCGTCGCCGCGGGCCAGTCCGGTGGCGCCGACGTGGGCTGGACCGCACTCTCGAACCTGTCGCCCGGCTGGTGCCCGGCGTTCGCCGGGCCGGAGTGGCAGGACCCCCCGGGGCCGTTCGGGGCGTGGGATCACGGCAAGTACCTCGGGCCACCGGTGCTTGTGCGGCTGGTCGGCGTGGACGGCGAGGTGGAGTCCATCACCCTCGACACGCTCGGGCCGTGGCTCGCGCTCTCCAGCGCGGCCGCCGCCGCGGGCATCGCGCTGGATATCCAGAGCGGCTTTCGCTCCTGGCCGGAGCAGGCGGTGCTGTACGCCGGCTTCGTGGAGTCCCGGCCTGGGTTCAACCGGGCGGCAAAGCCGGGGAGCTCGAACCACCAGCACGGCCAGGCCCTCGACCTGAACACCGGCGGCTTCGACACCCCCGCCTACCGGTGGCTCGCCGCAAACGCTACCGCCCACGGCTTTGTGCGCACGGTGCCCGGCGAGCACTGGCACTGGGAGTACCGGCCGGACGAGGCACCGGCGCTTCGCGCGGCCGGCCGCTGCGCGCGGGAGGGCGTCGCGCCCTGAGTTTGGCGTTGGGGATGCGTGCTTGAGGCAGGCCCGTGCCCAGGCGTGCGGACTTTGGACGCGCGGGCACGGGTGGAGGACGCAGCAGCGAGGCCGACGCGGCGCTCGCGAGAGCCAAACTGCGGTGAAAACGCGTGGGCGAACGCACCGGGTCAAGCGCTACTCATGTAGCGGCGGTCTACTCGACGACATCTCCCGAGTACGGTCGCTGTCGATTCGGGCTTGGCCGATGTCGCCGCGGCTCCGCGCGATGTGGCCGATGACGATGACGAAAGAATCGGCCGATGACGGTCACATCTTCGACATCGCTCGCCGATGGATGGGACGACATCGGCATCCTGTGGGGGCAACATCATCATCGGGCTTGACATCACATCATGCGTTAGTAAGACTAACATCACCTTACCCCTGGAGCCTGATGCCGCCCTCCGACCCCGCGCCCCGCCCCATCGTCGACTCCGCGACCCTCTTCGGCCGCTGCCTCGCGACCGTCCGTGCCGACCTCGGCCTCACCCAGGCCGCGATGGCGCGGCTCCTCCGGGTCT
>CAIXRH010000179.1 GCA_903921785.1 uncultured Pseudomonadota bacterium | reverse complement strand
TCTCGAACCGCAGCCCGACCCCGAGCGCGCCGAGCGCCCAGACCGCCGCGACCGCGGCCGGCCAATCGACGCCGGCCGCCACGCCCGCGCCACCCGACACGACGCCCGCCTTCAGCGTGACCAGCCCCACCCCACTCCCGGACCCCGCGCCCCCCGCGGGAACCCAGCCCGGAAGGCCCGCCGCGAGCGCCGGCTCCAGGAGCGCGCCGAAGACGCCGAGCGCCCAGACCTGATGCCGCGCGGCGGCCGATCCCTGGCGGAGCAGCCTCGCGGCGACAGCCGCGAAGGCGAGGAGGAGGCTGGCGCGCACCGCGGCGGCGCCGAGCCAGAGGACGAGGGCCGGGGACATCAGCGCCCCTCGCTGCGGGCGGCGGCGATGAGCGCGGCGAGGCGTTCGAGCTCCGCGTCGCCGAGGCGCTCGCGGGAGTCGTCGAGCAGCGCGGCCACCGCCTCTTCCGCGGAGCCGCCGAAGAACGTCTCCACCAGCGACTGCATCGCCGTGCGGCGGGCCGCCGCGCGGGGCACGACCGGCGAGAACACGTACCGCGGCCCCCGCTCCTCGTGGCGGACATGGCCTTTCTCCTCGAGGATCCGCAGCAGCGCGCGGACCGCGGAGTACCCCGGCGGGTCCGGCATCCGCTCGCGCACCTCCGCGGCGGTGAGCCCCTCCGCGGTGTACAACGTCTCGAGGATCTCCCGTTCACGACGGCTCAGCGTGGTCATGCTACTTTTTTAGCATAGTGCTAAAAATCTAGCAACAAGAATCGCGGCCGGCGCCCCGGTGGCCGGCGCCCCGATCGCCGCGGCTCGCGGAGCACGTCCGGCGCCTGATCGCCCCGCCAACGCCGGTCATGGCTCGCGACGGTGGAGGAGGGCCGGGAGGTGAACCCACCGTTGTCGGCCTCGCGCCGCCCCTCACTCCAGCGCCGCCCGCGCCTCCGCCGTGAGCACCTCCGCCGTGGCGATCGGCGTGCCATCCGGCGAAAACAGCGGATGCGGCGCGTGCCCGCCCGCCCAGAGCCCGCGCACCAGCATCCCCGTGGCCGCCCAGAGGATCCCCGCCGACGCCGACGCGTGAACCCCCGGCGGACAGCCGCCCGGCGCGAACCGCCCCTGGACGCCGTGCGCGGCGCCGAAGAGCTCGTCCAGCCGCGGCCGCGCGTCCGGCGCGACGAAGCGAGCCTGGAGGCCGAGGAATGGCGCGCGACCGGGGCCGAAGCCGTTGGCGATCGGCGTGCGGCAACAGCCGGCGAACCAGCGATGGAGCCCCTTCGGCGACAGCTTCATCAGGCGCACCTGCTCCACACCGGCGGTGAGCCGCACCCGCGACGGCCACGTCTGCACCACCTCCGTGCCGCCGTGGGCGTCGAGGACGTCGTCGCGGCCGAGCCACACGCCGTAGGCCCGGCAGTCGTTGCAGTAGCAGCGGCCGCGGGTGCGCGGCTCGGCGACGGCGGCGAGCGCACCCTGGAGGGCGCCACACACGCAGCGGAGCGGGAGGGAGTCGGCGGACATGGGGACAACGTAGCCGGAACCTGCGGCCGGACGGCGCCGCGAAGTCGCGCTAAGCTCCACGCATGGGTCTGCCCGCCACCAAGCTCCTCACCTACGCCGAGTACCTCGCCGCCGAGGAGCTCGCGGTGGAGAAACACCACTTCGTCGATGGCGAGATGTTCGCGATGTCGGGCGGATCGCGGGTGCATTCGGCGCTGCAGACCCGGCTCCTCGGCCGACTGGTCGTCGGTCTGGAGGGGCGCCGGTGCGTGCCGCACGGCTCCGAGCTGCGGGTGCACCTCCCCCACCTCGGCGAAGCCTGCTACGCGGACGCCCTGGTGATCTGCGGCCGCTTCGAAGCCTCGCCGATCGATCCGCAGGCCACCACCAACCCGACCGTGGTGTGCGAGGTGCTCTCCCCCTCGACCGAAGGGTACGATCGGGGTCGAAAGTTCGAGAAGTACCGCGGGCTGGCGAGCCTCCGTGAGTACGTGCTCCTGGCGCAGGATCGGCCCCTCGTGGAGCTCTTCCGCCGCGAGCCCGACGGGGGCTGGCGACTCCAGGAATTCCGCGCCGGCGACTCCCTGGAGCTCCGGAGCCTCGGGCTGAACCTCCCGATCGACGACCTCTACCGCGGTGTGTTCGACGAAGAGCCCACCGAGTAGGCTCCCCGACTACCGCCCCTCCACCGCCCCCAACCACCGCCCCACCGCCGCCTCCAGGCGCGCCCGGTGGGTGAACATCAGGAAGTGGTCGGCGCCGTCCACGATGTCCACGTCAGGATCGACGCCGCCGGCGCGCAGCCCGGCGATCCCCAGCTCGAGATACCCCAGGGGAATCCGGTCGTCTGCGGCGCCATGGAGGACGAGCACCGGCGGCGGTTTGCCGTCAGCGCGCGGGTGGGCGGCGAGCACCGCGCCCACCCTGGGCGCGTCGACGTCGTCGAGGACGCCGCTGAGGTACGCCACGCCCTGCCAACGCCCGGGCTGGTCGACCACGGCGGCGCTCACGCCGTAGCCGCCGTTGGAGAGCCCCGCGAGGACGAGGCGATCCATGGCGAAGCGGCCGCTCTCTTCCATCCACCGGAGCGTGTCCGCCACCGCCTCGGTGCCGCCCTCCTGGTACCACAGACCCGCGCCGTAGCTGGGCGCGACGATCGCGTAGCCGTGCTCGTGCGCCACCTTGCGGAGGACCCAGGTATACCCCTTGAGGTTTCCCCCGAAGCCGTGGATGAACACGAGGGCCGGCTGGGGCTCGGGGGCGTCGGCGAAGTCCACCCAGGCGTGCCCGGCGCCCTCCGCCCCGGTGAGCAGCTCGCTATACGCGATCCCCTGTACACTGCCCGCGCGGGCGTAGCTGGGGTCAGCCTCCAATTCCGCGTACACCTCGGAGACCGAGCCGCGGAAGGCCGCGGCTTCGTCGTGGTCGAGGTAGGCGTCCATGAACGGGACGAGGAAGGTGGCGAGGCGCCCCTGGCAGCCCTCGGGGGTGAGGTTCGGGATGCCGAACCGGGGGAAGGTGGCGCCGCGGGTCCACACGGACTGGAGGCCGCGGCCGGGGTGGAGGGCGGTGGGCGCGATGGCGGCGCCGTCGGGCGCGGCGGCGCAGGCGTAGGTGAAGGCGATGAGGGCGATGGCGGCGGGCGCGGCGAAGCGGCGGCGGAGGTGCGGGCCGGCGAGGACGAGCGCGGCGACGGCCACCCCGGCGGCGACAAAACCGAGCCCCATCGCCCGCCCTCGGGTGGTCTCGGCGACCACGAGGAGCAGCGCCGCCACCCCGGTGACGAGCAGCCACGGCCCGCCGAGGACGATCAGCGCGGCGCTCTGGAGCGTCCGCTTCCGCCGAGCCGACGCTTCCGCGGCGATCAGGGCGTCAATCTCGGCGTCGGGGTCCACGGGGGGAGCGTAAGCGAGCGCGCGGAGGCGGCCAACTGCGGAGCCGCGCATACGCCGCGTTCCGGACGGGTCGACGACGAGCATGGGCTCACCTCCCGGCCCTCCCCGACCGTCGCGAGCCAGGACAACCGTCGGCGTCCGGCCGCCGCTGTTCGACGAGGCGCCGCTCGCCCCCAGCGCCCTCGCAAGCTCGATGGGGATGACGCGCGGGGCGATCACCAAGCTGGTGGATCGGCTGGAGGGCCAGGGGCTGCTCCGTCGCGCCGCCGACCCGTCCGACGGGCGCGCGCAGCACCTCACCCTCACCGACGCCGGACGGGCGCTCGTCCCCCGCCTCGCCGCCGCGGCCGACGACAACGACGCCGCCTACTTCGGTGCCCTCTCCCCGGAGGCCCGTCGCACCCTGGAGTCCGCGCTCCGGGCGATCGTCGCCGACCACGGCCTCGACGGCCCCCCGCTCGAATGAACCGATGGAGTCCCCATGAACGCCTCGCTCGTCGACCTCGCCCGCGCCTGCATCCACGGCTCCCACGCCGGGACGATGTCCTTCCCCGCCATCGTCGGCGCCCTGATGGAGGCCGGCTTCGAGGCCTACCACGTGGACTTCCGGGCCGGCAACGCCACCTACTACCTGCCCTCCGGCGAGTCTGTGACCCTTGAGGCCAGCCGGCCCGTCGTCGCGCCCACCGCGGCGTTCGACGCCGTGGAGGTGGCCGCGGCGGTGCGTCAGGCCCAGGCGGGCGGGCCCGAGTACACCTACGACGGCTTCTGCGACCGCGTCGCGCGCGCCGGGTGCGCCGGGTGCCTCGTGTCCTTCCCGGGGCGCCGCGTCGCGTACATCGGGCGCACGGGGGAGGTGCACGCGGAGCACTTTCCTCCGGGAAACTGAGGGGACGATCGCGACGGTGGCGAGCGGAGCCGATCCGCGGGTACCGTGAAGGACGGCCCCCGTGGAGACGCGTCGGGGTCGACCTCCCCGTCGACGGAGCCGTCCGATGTTCTTTTTGCTGATCGGCGCCTGCGCCACCGCCGCCCTGGACACCGGACGCCGCCCCGCGCCGCCTCCCGAGGACTCCGGTCAGGCCGTGGACTCGGGGGACACCGACTCGGGCGCGGACACCGGCCCCGAGGAGGACAGCGGCCCGGACACCGCGTCGGAGCAGCGCTGCGAGGACATCCCGCCCCTTCCGCCCGTCCCCGAGCCGCTCCCCGGGCTCGTGGGGGCCGAAGACTTCGCGTTCGATGCCGACGGGAACGTGCTGTTCATCAACGGCAACCTGGACCTGGTGGCGCAGGCCCGGGACGGGACCGTGCGGGTGATCTCGCCTCACGTCGCCCGGTACACCGCCGGCACCCGCTTCCTCCCCGATGGAAAACACGTGATGGTCTGCGACGTCACGCACGGGTCGCTCTTGAAGATCGACGTGGACACGGGCGACGTGGAGGTGGTGCTCGGGGGGCTGGAGTACCCCAACGGCCTGGAGGTGGACCCCGAGGGCTACGTGTACGTCTCCGAGGAGACCTCCGGCGTGGTGCGACGGGTGGACCCGAGCACCGGGGACTACGAGGTGGTGGCGGCGCACCTGTACCGCCCCAACGGGCTCCATTACCGGGCGTCCGACGAGACGTTGTTCATCGGGAGCTTTGGTGCCGGCTACGTGTGGGCGGTGACGAAGGATGGCGCGGGCGGGTGGTCCGCCCCGCGCGTGGCGGTGAAGACGCCGCTGGCCCCCGGGCAGCCGTGCGAAGGCGCGGCAGTGGGCGACGACTGCAGCGTGCCCAGCGGGTACCTCGGGGCCTGCGCCGACGACGGCCGCGGGGGCCTCGCGTGTGAGCCCGACTTTGACGTGGACGCCTGCGTCGGCCTCGCGGACGGCGACCCCTGCACCACCCAACGCTTCGGCAACGTGATCAACAGCCAGTGTGTCCCCGCCACAGCGACGTCCGCCGCGTTCTGCCCCGCCAGCGACGGCGAGCGGGTGGCGGAGTGTGTGGGCCGTCGTTCGTACGCGCCCTGCGAGGTCGACGGGCACGCCGGGCTCTGCAACCCGAGCTGGCAGGGCGTGTCCGTCTGCTACGAGTCGACGACCGACGTGCTGGAGGACATCCGCGCGGGGTGCGCCGACAAGGCGCTGTACGACGCGTGCGTCTCCGACTCCGACCTGGTCCCCTACCTGGGTCAGTGTGTGGAGTACTCGGCCACCGACGGGGAGGGGCTGGCGTGTACGCCGCCCGGAAGTTCGTACGATGGCGTCCACGGCGGCCTCGATGGGTTGAACCTGGATGAGTGCGGGAACCTCTACGTGACGGAGCTCACCCCGAGCACCCTCTGGCGCTTCACCGAAGCGGGCGGCGAGGCCGAGGTGGTCTACGCCGACCTCTATGGCGGCTGGATTCCCAACCTCCACTGGGGAAGCGGCGTCGGCGGCTGGGATCCCCAGGTCCTCTACGCCTCCGAGCGCATCGACGGCATGCTCATCGGCTTCGACCTCGGGGTGCGGGGGGAGGCGGACGCGTATCCGCGGGAGTAGGGGAGACCCGACGGTTGCGTACGGCAGCGATCCGCGGGTAGGCTGCTTGCCCCCGCGCGGTCGACGCTGAGCGGGGCGCCCTCCCGCCCCGGAGCCCCCGATGGTCTTCCTGCTGCTCGGCGCTTGCGCGACGGCAGCGTTGAACGTCGGCGATCCCGACGAGGGACGGGGGGCGGGCGAAGACAGCGGGAGCACCACCTCCGCCGAGCGCTGCGAGGACATCCCCGCGCTGCCGGCCGCCGGCGAGCCGCTCCCCGGCCTCGTCGGCGCCGAAGACTTCGCGTTCGATGGCGACGGGAACGTGCTCTTCATCAACGAGAGCCACGACCTCGTGGCGCAGACGCGCAGTGGAGAGGTGCGGGTGATCGCGCCCGGCGTGGCGTCGTTCACCGCGGGCACCCGCCTCCTCCCCGACGGCAAGCATGTGATGGTCTGCGACGTGGGGCTCGGGTCCTTGTTGAAGATCGACGTAGACTCGGGCGATGTGGAGGTGGTGCTCGGCGGGCTGGAGTACCCGAACGGGCTGGAGGTGGACGCGGAGGGCTACGTCTACGTCTCCGAGGAGACGGCCGGCGTGGTGCGGCGGGTGGACCCGGGCACCGGGGACTACGAGGTGATCGCGGAGCACCTCTACCGCCCGAACGGGCTCCGGTACCGCGCTTCCGACGCCACCTTGTTCATCGGCAGCTTCGGCGCCGGCGTGGTGTGGGCGGTGACGCGGAACGGAGCGGGCGACTGGTCCGCGCCCCGGGTGGCCGCGACGACGCCGTTGGCCCCAGGGCAGCCGTGTGCGGACGCGGCGGTCGGCGACGCGTGCGGCGTCCCCGGCGTTGGCTCGCTCGGCGCCTGCGCAGACGACGGGCGGGGTGGGCTCACCTGCGGATCCTTCGCGGACGTCGAGGCCTGCGACGGCCTCACCGGCGGCGACGTGTGCACCACCACCCGCCTCGGGGAGCCCGTCACCAGCCGGTGCACCGAGGGCAGCGACACGGTCGATTCCTTCTGTCCCGCCAGCGACGGCGAGCGGGTGGCCGCGTGCGCGGCCCTCCGTCCCGGCACCGCCTGCGAGGTGTACGGCGAGGCCGGCACGTGCACCTGGAGCTGGCAGGGGGTGCCCCTCTGTTACGACGTCACCGGGGGCACCCTGGCGGACATGCGGGAGGGCTGCGTGGGCAAGGCGGAGTACGAAGCCTGCGTCTCCGACTCCGACCTGGCCCCGCACCTGGGTCAGTGTGTGCAGTATTCCTCCTACGACGGGGACGGGCTCGCCTGCACCCCGCTCGGCATCAGCGCCAAGGGGGACGCCCGCGGCGGACTGGACGGGCTGAACCTCGACGAGTGCGGGAACCTCTACGTCACCGAGCTCAGCCCGAGCACGGTCTGGCGCTTCGTCGAGGAGGGCGCCGAGGCCGAGGTGGTGTACGCCGATGGCGAAGGCGGCTGGATCCCCAACCTCCACTTCGGCAACGGCCTGGGCGGCTGGGAGGCCGACGTGCTCTACGCCTCCGAACGGATCCGGGGCATGCTCATCGCCCTGAAGGTCGGGGTGCGCGGGGAGGAGGAGGGGTATTCGGGTGGTGACTGAACCGCACGAGCCGGCGTCGTGACGTGATAGGCTCCCACCATGGTGCTTCTCCTTGCGACCTGGGCCGGCTGCCTGTTCGCACCCGACGTGTACCGGCAACGGCTTGAGGAGCTGGATGACGACGACGCAGACGGATGGTCCGAGGATGCCGGCGACTGCGACGACCTCGATCCCAACCGATACCCTGGGAACGCCGAACTCTGCGATCGCGCGGACAACGACTGTGACGAGCGCGTAGACGAAGAAGTAACGAGCGTTTTCACCTACAGCGACGAAGACGGGGACGGATTCGGTGACCTGGACTCGCCCCTCTACGGCTGCGAGTCGGGCGGCGTTGCGGACTCTACGGACTGTGATGACACCTCGCCGGAGATCCACCCCGAAGCGGCCGAGCTCTGCAACGGATCCGACGACGACTGCGACGGTGACGACGATGAGGACGCGAGCGATGCCAGCGAAGGCTACCTCGATCGAGACGGCGATGGGTATGGCGACCTGTCCTCCCCTTGGCGGGGCTGCGACCCGACGGGGGTTGTCGAGGACTCGGGCGACTGCGACGATGGAAACGCGTGGGTCTACCCGGGCGCTCCTGAGCGACTCGACGGCGTCGTCAACAACTGCACGGCCCCCGACCCGCTCGACGAGGTGACCACGGCAAGCGCCGATCTCCTGCTCACGGGTGGCGGAGACTTCGGCAGCGCCGTCTCCGCCTTCCGCGACCTCACGGCGGATGGCGTGTCGGATCTGGTGGTCGGGCACGACACCCACGTCGAGATGTTCATCGGACCGTTGTCTTCCGGTGCTGCGCCCGCCGCGCGGCTCACTGTGAGTGAATGGTCCGGCGGACTCCTGGCGGGTGGCGATGCCGACGGAGATGGGAACGACGACCTCATCCTGGGCACTGCGGGCGGGGTGGCGCTGGTCGACGCCAACGCACGAGGCGACGTGCGTGCGGCGGCAACCCTGAACGGACCTTCCTTCCCTGTGTGGTGGGATGGGAGTTTGCTCGTCGCGGGGGGGAGCGCAGGGGCCCGGTGGTGGTCGTCCCCGGTTCGCGATGCGGATGGCACGACGGTTGAGGGAGGCGCGGCAACCTCCGCGGTGCGCGTGGACCTCGACGGCGACGGTGTGTCCTCCCTGGTGATCGGCGGCCCGCAAGCAGTCTACGTGGTGTTCGCAGATACCACGAGCCTTGGCGACGCGGACTGGGTCGTCCGCGACGACGAGCCAGGGTCGGAGTTTGGTGCCGTCCTCGCCGCGCCCGGCGACCTCAACGGAGACGGCTATGCCGACCTCGCGGTGGGTGCAGCTGGAGCGGATGGGACCGGAACGGACGACGGACGCGTCTACCTCTTCGTGGAGGAGTCAAGCTCCGCAGCCCAGGCCGAGGGCTACGTAGTCGGACGGTCCGCCGACGCGCGGGGCGGGGCGCTGATCCTCACCCCTGGAGACACGGATGGGGACGGTGCGGACGACATCTGGGTCGCGGGCCCAGGAGAGGCAAGCGACGGAACTGGACCGGTCGCCACGCTGGCACTGTACCAGGGTCCGATCGTCGGACGCACCGAGGCGAGAGCGCGGAGCGGCTTCATCCTCGGGGATCAAGGCTGCGCGCTCGGCAGCGCGGGTGCCGTGGGCTCGGTTGACGGGAGCGGTCTTCTTCCCCTGTCCATCGGCGCCCCGGGCGCGGGGGCGGCGTACGTGTTCCTGACTGAGCTGCGGTGAACCGCCCGCGAGTCCTCTTCGGGGCTTCGATCGGCGCGGCCGGCGCGGCGATCTTCGTGCTGGTGAGTCGCATCCGCGGCGCCGTCATGGCTCCGTGGCCACCCGCGGCGGTGCCTACGTATGACGTCGCTGACTATGTGGCGCGCGGTCGAGAGTGGGCCGCTGCGTACGCGGCGAGTGACCTTCACGGCATCGTGTCCCTGGCGCTCGAGCCCAACGCCCACCCCGCGGGACACCCGGCGTTGCTCGGGCTTGGATTTCTCTTCTCGCCCAGCGCCAACACCGAGTCGTCGGTGCCCTTCGCGTTGCACGTCACCGCGCTCCTCCTCCTGCCCCTCGCGTTCGGACTGCTGGACGGTCGTCGCGGTCTCCTGCTTGGGCTCCTGGCGGCCGCCGCCACGAGCACCGCGCCGATCGAGCGGGCGATGGTGCTCGCCCCGATGACCGAGCCCCTCGCGCAGGCCGTGGTGCTGGTCGCCCTCGCCGCGCTGATTCGGGCGCTCAGACGGCCGGCTGGATGGTCGTGGCTGGTGGCGGGGACCTGTATCGCCGCGGCCAGCGCGGCACGCTATCAACTCGGGCCGCAACTGCTCATGGCCGCCGCCGCCGCGGCGATCTGGCCGCACAACGAGACGTGGGCTCAGCGGCTGCTTCGCCTCAGCGCGCTCGCGCTGCCGCTTGGGGGCATTGCGTTGACGGTCCTCTGGCTGAGCCCCGACTACGCCCTCGGCGTCGAACGATTCCTCCGAAACGCTGACTCCGGGCTGCCGACTTGGAGCGGGGCGAACCTTCGGTGGTGGTTAGGTATCCCCACCGCGGTGATCTTCGGGCACGGCATCGCGGTCTTCGGCGCGGCAGCGCTCACCTTGGTGAGCCTCGCCGGAGTCCGAAAATGGACATCGGAGGACGCTGCGCTCGCGGCGTTCGTCGTCGTGGGGGCGGTGGGGATGTTCCTCCACCCGCTGAAGGTCGAGCGCAACGTATTCGTGTTGATCGCGCCGGCCTGGATCCTGCTGGCCCGCACCGTGCCGCGCACCCTCGGTTCGTCGTCCCTCGCCAGCGCCGCCCTGGTGGCGTCGAGTGTGCTGCTCGTCCAGTACGACCGGGAAGCAAGTGTGGTCCGCCCCGAGCAGTACTACAGTGACGACCCCGGTCTCACCGAGGCCAGCGCGCTGGTCGAGCGGGTGGCAGCTCCCGCTAAGACGCTGGTGATCGTCGGCGCGCAACGCGAGCTCAGCGACGCAGTCCTCAAGTACGCCGCCAAGCGTAATGGCAGCGGAGTCGAGGTGGTCGTACAACCCGAATACCCGCCCGTGTGCAGCACGCCGCTTGGCGGCACGCTCTCCGACTGCCGCCCGACCGTCGTTACCCAGTATGCAGCCGCAGCGGGAACGGTCGTCGCCGTGGTGGAGCCCACGAGCGGACCGGCGGCGCGCCATCACCAATGGTCGATGGGGATGGCCGGCGACGTGGCGACGTTCCTGACCTCCGCGCAGTATGTTCAGCGAAGCCTCGAACTTTCATCGCGAGGACTCCGACTCACGGTGTACAGCCAGTGACGGGTGGCGCCGACGAGGCCACCCTCGATGCCGTCGACGTAGAACGTCGCCGGTCAGGGCCGCACGGGCACCGTGATCGCGACAGGCTCGACGAACCGGCCGTCAAGATCGCGCGGGACGACGCGCACCCAGGACGCGTCTATCGGCGCATCCGAACCGTAGGAGTAGTTCCCGCACGTCGAGCCGGTGTTCCCCACCACGGGCGCAGCGAAGGTGCCCCAGAATCGCCACCGCCCGAAGGGCGCCCTTGCGAGGAGGTCGAACCTCGATCGCGTGCTCTCAGGGTCCTCGGCATCTCCGACCAACAGCGTCCACCCCTCCGCCACGCAGAGGTCGCCGGGCGACGGCGGAGTGACCTGCCAGGTGACCCCCCGGGGGATCGGCCCTGCCGGCTCCGCGCTGGAGCGGACCCGCATGCGTACGCCGTACCAATCAGCGTGGGGGCTCCCTGGGTAGGACCACATCTCGATCGCGTAGGTGGCGCCGAGGTCCAGCGGTCGGGCTGGACGGAGGTCGAGCTGCACATGCCCGCTGACGCCCTTGGGGGAACGACGCCGGACGGTGACGGCGGCGGTGGTTGCTCCCGTGTCGAGGCGCACGAACCGGGCGGAGCCGGCCAGCGTCTCCGGGGGGAAGCCGGAGGCGCGGGTCAGGCGGGTAACCGTGAGCACGGGCGACGGGGGCACGACGAGTTCCGGTCGGTCCTGGAGCTCCGTGCGAGGTGCGACGAGCTCGGCGCGGGGGGCCACGGAGGGCGCCCCGACCACTTCGAACGGCGGGCGCCAGCACGAGCACGCCTCCGCGGACGGAGCGAGCCAGAGTCCGAACAGGACGAACATGGCCGTATTCTACCTCGTCGGCAGCGGCACCGGGGTCCGCGCGGGGTCGGCGGCGACCAAGTCTCCCACGGCGTGGCCGTCGGTGTCGCCTCCGTCGGGCGCCGCGCCGAAGCTCGACGCGGCGGGCCCGACGATCTCCGCGAGCCGGCCGGTAGGGGCGAGAGCAGGCGAAGCCCGGTGGGATGGGAAGGCCGAAGTCGGTCCCACCTCTCAGCCCTCCTCCACCCTCGCGAGCCACGACCCGCGTCGGCGGGCGCCGCCGGG
>CAIXRH010000178.1 GCA_903921785.1 uncultured Pseudomonadota bacterium | reverse complement strand
GCGACAGCGGCCACGAAGCCCGAAGCCCGCCGCGACAGCGGCCACGAAGCCCGAAGCCCGCCGCGACAGCGGCCACGAAGCCCGAAGCCCGCCGCGACAGCGGCCACGAAGCCCGAAGCGCCGAGCTCGCCCCCCCTGCGCCGCCCCGTTCGCGGCTGAGTGGTCGCGGGCGGGTCGGGTGTTCACCAGCTTGATAGCATCGTTTTATTGGTTCCACCTCCCATCTCGGCAGGCCCGTCGCGAGCCAGAACCGGCGTCGGCGTCCGAGGTGCCGCCGGGGCAATGTGAGGGTGGCTTACATTGATGGAAGGGGCGCCGACATCACGCCGAGGGTCCGCGGCCTCCAGGGGTTCAAGACTTCCCCCGCGGCGCCGCACAACCCCCGGAGGTTGGGGAACCTCGACGAGTTGTGCGGCTGCGGAGGCTGGAAAAGCCGCACAACCCGCGAGGGTGTGCCCCACCTCGGCGACTTGTGCGCCTCGGCGGGCGCCGCCGCCGTCTGGAACGCCGAGATCGCCCCCGCGGCGGCGCACAACCCCCGGAGGTTGGGGAACCTCGACGAGTTGTGCGGCTGCGGAGGCTGGAAAAGCCGCACAACCCGCGAGGGTGTGCCCCGCCTCGGCGACTTGTGCGCCTCGGCGGGCCCCGCCGCCGTCTGGAACGCCGAGATCGCCCCCGCGGCGCGGCACAACCCCCGGAGGTTGGGGAACCTCGACGAGTTGCGCGGCTGCCGCGAGCGCGAGCCCCGCCCCGCCCGGCATCGTCGCCCCGCCGCGGACTTCCCTCCGGCCGCGCCCCGGGTGACGGCCGTCCGACGGTGACCGCCGTCACTCTGGCGTGGGCCTCCGAGAAACCAGCGTTGGCCCGTCGGAGCGGCGCTTGCATCGAGCTCCGGCATGCCCGCCACCCACCTCGTCTTCCCGATCCTCGACCGCCCCGCCGCCTCCACTACGCGCGAAGGCGTGCGGCGCGTCGTCACCGCCGTCCTGGAGGCGTGCGACGGCGCGCCGCTCCTGGCGTTCCACCTTTCGGACTCGCACCTTCACGTCCTCGTCGCCCTCGACCGGGTCGCGGCCGGGCGGCTCGCGCGGAAGCTCCGACTCAAGCTCCACAGCGTGCTCGGCCCCTCGGTGACCGGGACGAACCACACCGCCATCCGCGACGCCGCCCACCTCGCGAACACCTTCGAATACGTCTTGCGAAATGACGAGAAACACGGCGTTGCCCCGGACCCCTGGCGCGAGAACGGCGCGCTGCCCGACCTGCTCGGCCTGCGGGTGCTGCCGTCGACGCTCATCCGTGAGGTCCGGCGAACCTTGCCGAGAATCCACGGCGCCGACCTCCGCGCGATGGCCGGATGGCCCGAGATCGCGCCAAGCGAGGCGCCCGCGTCCGCCGCCGCCGCGCTCACCGCGGCCCTGGCGGTCCTCGCCCTGCCCGACCTCTCCGGTCGCAGCCCAGCCGTTTTGATCGCGCGCCGCGCAGTGGCGGGGCTGCTCGCGGAGGGTGCGCCGAGGTCCGCCGCGGCCGCGCTCAAGTGCTCGGCAGACACCGCCCGACGGCTGGCGTCGTCGCCGGTTCCTCCGGAGGTGCTCCGGTCGATCAAGCTGCACCTTTCCCTCCAGGCGGCGGTGCCGCTCCCCCCCGCGTCGCCCTACCCGCTCCAAGGCTCGCCGACGCCGTGGGCTGCGCGCGCGCGCTTCACGCTGGGCGCGCGGCGGACGTAGGCGCCGGTCGACGGGCGGTGCGCCCCACCCATTTCCCGCCGAAATGCACGACCCGGTGGCGCTCCTTCACCCGCGGCGCTGGGCCACTTCATCTGGCGCGGTCCGCACCGGCGGTGTCGCGTCTCTCCTCGGCGCCCTCCTCCCCGTGGGCTGGCTCTTCGCCTTCTGGGACGCGCCGCTTCTGGAGGACGCGCTCTTCTGGTTCGTACCCACCGCGCTGCAGCAGCTCGAGATCGGACCGATGTTGGCGGCGCACGGCGCGCTCCCAGCGGAGGGGGTCGGACACGGCCCGGTGCCGCCGCAGTGGGGTGGCGGCCTCCCCGACTTCGGGCATCCGCCGCTGTGGTACAGGTGGCTCGCGGCGTTCCTCGCCGTCTCTCCTACGCTCCACGCCGTGCGGGCCGCGTGCGTGATCCCGGCCGTGGCGGCTGGATTGGAGTTCGTGACGCTCGCCGACGAGGCCCGTCGCCCCTGGGCCGGCCTCGCCGCATGGAGAGCCTGCCGCGCGGTTGGAACGGGCGCTTCGGGTGGAGACCGTCGGGGAGCTCCGAGTGGGCGAGGGGACCAGCCGGGTGGACCGGGTGCTCGGGCAGGCGCCGGAGGGGTGGGTGCCCGCGGTGGCGCCGCCCCGCTGACGGAGGCGTGACCGACGCCGGGTGTGGCATCCTCTGCCTCTGCTGAGCCTTTTGATTGTTCCCCCTCCCGTCTCGGCAGCACCGTCGCGAGCCACGACCGACGTCGGCGTTCGGGGTGCGACCGGGCGATGTGAGGGGGGATAACATCAGTGTTCGCGTCGCTCACATTGGCGTGAGCGCCCCGCTGCCCCCCAGAACGCCGAGATCGCCTCCGCGGCGCCGCACAACCCCCGGAGGTTGGTGAACCTCGACGAGTTGTGCGGCTGCGGAGGCCGCCCGGCCGCCAAGCCGGCCGCTCGCGGCCCCGCCCGGCCGCCCGCCCCTTCGCAGCCACTCCGCCCGGCCGCCCCCGGCCCGCCCCCGCCCGGCGTCGCTCGCCGACGTTTGTCTTGGCTCGCGACGGTGGAGCAGGGCCGGGAGGGGGAACCCCCCTAATTCGCGACCGTCACCCCGTGCGTCACCCGCCGCGTGCCCACCCACGCGTCCGCCGTGAGGGTCACCGGCCGCGCGACGCCGCCGACCACCACCTCCGCCGCCCCCACATACCAGGCCTCGATCCTCGCGACCCCCGTGGCGTCGGCTGCGGCCCCCACCGCCGCGAGACCCGGCGCGCGCAGCACCGCGATCGTCCCCGGCGCCAGCCCCGTGACCGAGACCACGCTCGAGGCCCGCCGTTCGGCCAGCGTCCACGGCGTGACCCCCAGCGACTGGGCCGCCGCGGCCCACGCCGGTGCCCACGCGGCCCCTTCTCCGCCTTCGGGGCGGGGAACAACGCCGCCCGGGCCCGCGGTCCCCGTGCCGCGCAGGAAGGTGTGGGCGGTGAGGCCCGGCTCCGGGAGGCTGCCGCCATGCGGGTGGCCGACCTCGATGACCCAGGTTGGGCCGTTCGGCGGCGGCGCGAAGTCCCCGGCGATGCTCACCGCGGGCACGTCCACCCCGAAGACCGGGCGTTTGAGCGGATCGGCGTGGAGGCCGCCGCAGGACACCGCGCGCAGGTTGTCCGCGCCTTCACACGCCCACGCCACCACCGAGGGCCGCCCCGCCGACGCCCGAAGCAGCCGGGTGTCCTGCTCGGCGAGCGCCGGCGCGTGCTGCTTGAGCGCCGTCGCCACGTCCTCGCCCGGCCCCCAGAGTCGCCCATCGCAGCGGGCGATCTGCACGATCGGGAGCCCCCATTCGTCGAAGGTGGAGAACCATCGGCTGGTCGCGATGGCGCCGTGAAGCTCCACCGCGTCGACGCCCGCCGCGGCGACCATCTCCGCCACCGTGGACGGGTCCTCGAAGGGCTGTCCGCGGAGCGCCATCAGCGGCACCGACGCCGCTCCGAGGGCGAGCCGGCCCTGGGGCAGCGTCGTCGCGCGGACGCCGACGCGCTGCGAACGATCGGCCAGCACCGTGCCGTCGGTGGCGCGGACCGTGGCGGTCGCGACCACCAGCTCCGGCTGGTTCAACGCCCAGGTGGGGCCGGTCCATGGCTGAGCTGCCAAGGCCGTGCCCACCGCGGCGGGTCCCCACTCCGCGAGCGTGTCCCCGTCGCGGCTCACCCGCAGCTCCGTCGTCGCGCCCGCGGGCGCCCCGGAGACGTCCACGCGGCCCTCGGCGCTGCCGTCGACCAGCGCCACGAAGACCCCGTCGACCACTGTGTTCCCCTGGAGCCGGAGCGTCAGGGTTCCCCCCGTCGGCTCGCGGTTCTTGTTGGGCAAGGAGACGATCGGCGCTTCGTTGGTGGGCGTGCGCACCACCGCGGAGAGCGTGTGGGGGCCGGCGTCGAGCGGGGGGAGGGGGACGTCCAGCGGCGCGGGCCCGGGCGTCACCACCGGGAGCGCCTCGCCGTCGAGCGTGAGGGCGACCGACCACCACGTGCCGTCGAGGTGGAGCGCGGTGCCGGCGCCCGAGGGCGCGTCGAGGAGGAAGCGGGTCTCCCCGGTCAGGGATTCCCGGCCGGTCCAGCGGATCGGCAAGACGACGTCGGCGCCTGGGCCGGACGGACGCGGGGCGGACGGTGCGCACGCGGCGAGGGCGGCGAGGAGCACGCCAGTGGGGGGCCACGTCAGGCGGCGGGGCGCGTTCATCGGCGGGCCAGGAGCGCGCGGTCCACGCGCAGATGGCTCATGGCGGCGAGCCAGCGCCGCAGGGGCTCCGCGCCTTCGTGGCCGAGGAGCGCGCGGCGGAGGGCGCGGGCGTGGCGGGGGTCGAGGCGGCCGTTTTCCCACACGGGCGTCCCGTCGGCGGTGTGGACCTCGCCGCCGTGGCTCGTCGCCAGCGCGCCACGGTACCGGGGCGGCGGGGCGGAGCGCTCCAGGCGGGCGAGGAGCTCCCGGAGGATGGAGGCGGCGTCCGCGCGGGCGCCCGCGGCGTGGCGCTGCACGAGCCCGTGTCGGGCCGCCGCGAGGTGGCGGGCCAGCAAGACCTGGAGGTCGGCGTCGTCCGGCTCGGGCACGTCGTCGCCGAAGAGGTCCGCTACGCCGAGCCCATCGTCGGGCGCCAACGCCCGCAAGAGCGCGCCCAACGCAGCGGCGCCGCTGCGGCCGCCGTCGATGGGGGCGCTGCGGCTCGCGGTGGCGCCGGTGCTGCCGCTCCCGACGCCGCCCTCATCCCCGACCACGACCCAGCGGCCGCCCACGAGGATCGTCCGCTCCGCGAGCGCTTCTCCGCGGGGGAGCCGCCCGTCTCGCTGTGCGCGGAGCCCCGCCGCGGCCACCTGCGCCAGCGTCACTTCGTCCAGCGCGGTCGCGGGCTCGTCGGGCAGCGGGAGCAGGTCGGCGAGCACGAGCTGCACCGGCGGGGACCAGGCCGCGTCGGCCTCCACGGTCCAGGCCACGCCGTCCGCCACCGCGGCCCCGACCCGCACGTAGCGCCGTGTGCCGTCGGTCATGTCGAGCCCATCGCCCCAGGTGGTGTCGCCGCGATGGAAAACCACGCGCCGCAGCACGCCCCGGGCCAGCCGGTGCGGCGCGGACAGGGCCGGGCGGCGCTCAGCGATCGGAGAGCTCCAACCGCCCATTGCCGATGACCACCTGCCCGGCGCCGTCGCGCGTCTCCAGGCGGTGGACGCCGGGGGCGATCCGCCACCCACGCACCTCCAGCTCGCCGCCGTTGTTCACCGGGCGCATGAACCGACCGGCGATCCTGCGGACCCGCCGCGCGTCGTTCCCACCCACCGCCCGCATCGCGGCGGCGCCGGTGATCGCGAGCGAACAGAGCCCCTGGAGGATCACATCGGGGTGACCCGCGCGACGGGCCACCTCGGGGTCGAGGTGGATGGGGTTGTCGTCCTTCGACGCGATCGCGTACTGGTGGGACAGGTCCGCCGCCAACGCCACCCGCTCCGTGAAGTCGGGCGGCCCGGGGTCGGGCTCGGGCGCGGCCGGGGCGCGCGGCGCCGCCGGACCCGCCGCGTCGGCTCGGGCCGGCGCACGCACGAAGTAGACCGTGCGCGCCTCCACCGCGAGCGCCCCTTCGACGAAGCCGAAGATCCGGCTGGTGACCACCACGCCCGACGCCTTCTCCTCCACCGACTCCAGCCGCCCGCGCACGTGGACGAGGTCCCACACGCGGATCGGCCGGTGGAACGTGGCGTCGTGCTCGCCGTGGAGGAGCCGCAACAGGTCGAGGCCGAGCTCGGGGTCGGCGGCGATCCGAAACAACATCCCGTGGATCAGGCGGACGTGGAAGCTCGGCGGAACGAGTGGATCGCGGCCGGTGTACGCCGGCGAGGTGTCGGACGTGCAGCGGGCGTAGAGGGCGGCCGAGGTGGGGTCGGCGAAGTGGGCGCCGTCGCTCCAGGTCTTGCCGATGGGCCAGGCGCGGGTGGCGGCCTCAGGCGCCATCGCTGCCCCCTTCGGTTCGGCTCTCCACGAGGTGCACCCCGGTGATCAGCCCGCCGAGCTCCCAGCGATCGCGGGCCGCGCGGCGCTGCCAGCGCACCTCTACGTCCACCAGGGCGGACATCGCGCCGGTGTCCACCGCGAGGCGGAGGCGCTCGGTCGGCTGCACCGGCAGGGAGATCGCGCAGCCGTCGGCGCCGACGTTGAGCAGCGCGCCCGTGGACTTGAACGGCTCGGTGACCCGCATCGGCCACTTCAGCGGCTCGCGCTGCCCGCCCCGGCGCTGCCCGAACGCGTCCGCAGGGGCGTCCTCGGCGGCCTTGAGCGCCTGATCCCGGAGGAAGACACAGTCGAGGTAGCGGGAGAGCGCCTGCTCGCCGAGCTTGTGGAGCATCGCCTGCCGCGCCGCGACGTAGCGGTGCATGCAGCGCAGGTAGCGGTCGAGGAACATGCCGCGCTCGGCGTCTTCCCGGACGGCGTCGGGGGACGGCGGCGCCCGCAGCTTGCGACGGAGCGTCTCCGCGGCGGAGGCGAGATCGAGCAGGTCGTCCGCCCCGGCGCGGATCCACTGGAGGCGTTCGGCCACGCCGACGTGGTTCTCCGCGAGGGCGAAGATGGGAAGCGAGCCGCCCTGGCTCCGGAAGTGCTGGAAGATCGCGCGGGACTCGGGACGGGCGTGGATGAGCACGCCGTCGACCTCGGTGTCGGGCACCTCGTTCTCGCCCACCAGCTCCACCACGCCGGCGAGGGCGCGCTGGAGCGCCTCCGGGACGGGGCCGCCGAGCACCATGTATCGGGTCTGGATGTCGCGCACGGCGCCCTCGTATCCGGGTCGCGCGGCGGCGGCGTGGCGGCTGGGGACCCGGACACGGGCTAAGTCGGAACCGCGGGCGCCCCCGTGGGTCTCAAGCACGATGTTCTTCCTCGCCGCCCTCGTCGCCCTCGTCGCCCTCGCCTCCGCCGCGCCGCCCGTGGTCGCGCCGGCTCCCGCGCTGCCGGCGCCCGTCGCCCCCGCAACGGGGCCCCTCCCGCCCCACCAGGTCTTCCCCGACGTCGTCGCCGCGATGGACGTGGTCCTGGCGGAGAACCCCCACATCCTCGGCATCGGCGAGCTGCACTCGACCACCGCCACCGCGAACGTGCCGTCTACGCTCGCGGTGTTCACCCACGAGCTCTTCCCGCTCCTCGCGCCCCACCTCACCGACCTCGTGCTCGAGACCTGGCGGGTGGACGGCACGTGTGGCGAGCCGGCGGCGGCCGTCACCGCCGAGGTGGAGACCCAGACCGAGCGCCCGCCGGAGACCAAGAGCGACCTCGCGGTCCTGGTAGAAGCGGCGGTGGCGGCCAAGGTGCGCCCGCACGACCTCGCTTTTTCCTGCGACGAGTACAAGGGCCTGCGCGGCACCGACGGCGAGGTGCAGTTCGGCGCGCTCCTCGGCCTGCTCACCGACAAACTCCAGGACTACGGGGTCCGCGCGGCGACCACGCCCGGGGTCACGATGGTGCTCTACGGCGGCGCCGTGCACAACGACCTCGCGCCGCGGCCGGAGCTGGCCCGCTACAGCTACGCCACGGCGGTCGCGGCGAAGGCGGGGAAAGACTACGTGGAGCTCGACCTGGTGCAGCCCGAGCTGCTGACGCCGACGATGACCGAGCCGGCGTGGGCGCCGCTGCTCCCCACCACCGGCCCCGACCACGTGGTCCTCTTCGAGAGGGCGCCGCGGAGCTTCGTGATCCTCCTGCCGACGGCCGGGCCGGTCACGACGCCGGCCCCTGCGCCGCCGCCTTCACCGGGGGCCACGCCAGCGGAGCCGTCCAAGGGGTGAGGGGTGGCGAGGGGCTGGCGGCGCTTCGTCGGCTTGCTGGCCGGGAGACGTCGGCGGTCGAGGAGCGGCCGGGGCGAGAATGGGGGGGGCGGTCAGTCAAGCCACCCGCAGAGGTCCTCCTCGGGCTCCCGGCCGAACAGCCGCGCGGCGGCGCGCCTGAGGTGGACCCGATCGTCGCCGGCGGCGCTGCACCAGTCGGCGTCGAGATCGAAGTCGTGGAGCCCGCCGAGGCGCGTGAGCCACCACGCCTCGGTCACCGCGTCCTCCCAGGCTTCGCCGCGGGCGCTGCCGAGGAACGGGCGGACGCGGTCCCACTCCGCGGTGAGCGCGTGGCCGAGGGGCAGCGCTGGCAGGTAGATCGCCAGGGCCAGGGCCGCCAGCGGCGCCCGCCACACGCCGGCCGCCCGCCGCCAGAGCACCCAGGCCCTTCGCGCGAACACCGCCGCGGTGAGCCACGCGGTGAGCACGTAGGCGGCCAGGATCGGTGAAATCGCGAAGGCCTGGAGGATCTGCGGGGTGTTGACGGCGGCGAGCGCCGCCGCGATCCCCGCGCCGAGCGCATGACCGCCGGCTGCGAACGCGCACCACCCGGGGCGCGCCCGGAGCGGCGCCGCCACGACCAGCAGGACCACGGCGGTCAGGACCAGGAGCTGGAGCTGTGGGTCTTCAAGCCCGAAGAGCGCGGCGCCCAGGCCGATCGGCCCGAGGAGAAAGACTGGAGCGACCACACCGAAGAGCACCGCGGCGAGCCAGAACCCCCAGCCGTGGGTCGGTCCCCCGGCCGCCGCCATGGGCGCCACCACCGGCCGGTGCCGGACGATCACCACGGTGCCAGGGTACGTGGACCTCCCGAGTTCGTCCTCAAGGAACGCCTGGACCTGGGTCGGCGAGCCGCCGCCCGTACCGGCGCCGATGAGCGGCAGCGCGATCGAGGCGAAGCCCTCCCGTTCCGCCACCGCGAGGGCGCTCCGGACGGAGGCGCGGATGGATCGTTCGCTCGACCGCCAGGTCAGGTCGATGCCGGCGACGTGGATGATGGCCTTGAACCCAAGCTTCCCTGCGCCGGTGCACACCGCGCCGCCGAGCGGGATCGGCCCGTGCCGCGCGAGCTCCCGAAACGGCGCGTGGCCGCCTCGCCGCTTGATCGCCCCCGACACTCCCTGGGGAATCAACAGCCACCAAGGCACGACGTTTCGATTCCACGCGTTGACGATCACCTCGACGGGCTGGTCGAGGAGGTCGCCATCGACGATGTGCACGCGAGCGGCGGTCAAGGTGGAGCCTGGAGTATCCACGCGCGGGGGCCGGTGCCCCGCGGATCGATGCGGACGCCGGCCCCTCGCGCTATCCTCCCCGCATGAAGCCCCCCGTCTTCAACTTCGTGTGCGACGAACCTTGGGACTCCATGACGGGGGACGAGCGCGTGCGCCGCTGTGCGCGCTGCGACCGCGACGTACACGCGCTCGCCGCGCATGCACGCGGCGAGGTCGTCGCGCTCTTGTCGGGTAGCGAGCGGGTGTGTGCGCAGGTGGCCACGTGGGACGAGCGGCTGCTCACCGCCGCGCGGGTGG
>CAIXRH010000177.1 GCA_903921785.1 uncultured Pseudomonadota bacterium | reverse complement strand
TCGGCGTGAACCAGACGCACGACCTCCCCGACGCGAGCGCCGGTACAGGCCAGGAGATGCAGCGCGAGGCGCCAGTCGTCGGCGGGCATCCGCGCGAGGACCGCGCGGACGTCCGCGGTCCTGGGCGTACGATGGTTGCAGCGGTACTCCGCGCGCTCGATCCGCAGCTTCGGCACTCGGATCGCGGGCGAAGCAGGGAGGAGCCCCTCGCGGACGGCCCAGTTCACCGCGATGCGGACCACGCGCAGCTCGAGTTCGAGGGTGCGCGGCGAGAGGTGCGCCGAGGCACGCGCGGCGGCGTAGCGGCGGAGATCCAGGCGCTCGACCTCCTGGCTGGCGGCCAGGTCCCGAAGGTGCGCCGCCGCGCGCCGGTAGGTCACCTGCGTGGCCGGGGAGAGGTCGTCTCGCTGCGCGAGGGCGTCGAGCCAGCGGTCGAGGAGTACGGCAACGATGAGCGGCATCGCGGGGTTGGACCCCGCCGAGCCCGGGGAGCGTCACCGCGGCGGCCCCGTCGCCGGGCAGGGGTGGGCCGCTCCGGGCGGGGATGCGGGCAGTATGAGGAATACCATCCCTACGGGACGACGAGTTGGGTGGCGGTGGGGATCGCGACCGTCAGCTTGAAGCGGTACAAGTTCACGGGGATGGAGCGGGATGAGGAGACGGGGCTCCAGCGGCATGGGGTGCGGTACTACGCCACGTGGTTGGGGAGGTGGACGAGCGCGGACCCGATTGGGTTGGGGGATGGGGGGAATCGGTACTGTTATTGCAGGGGCCGAGTCGTCTCCGGGGAAGATACCTCTGGACTCGGTTTGGCGCTGCTGCTGCTCGCCGCCTGCTTCACCGACGGCGACGATGAGGACGCTTCCGGCGAGTCGGACTGGACTACCGAAAGGTACCTTCCCTGGGCGCCCATCATCACCGACGCTAATCAAGGCGGAAGGCACACCGACTACAGCGAAACGGATTCCATTCGTGAGAAGACCAAGTGGTCAGCGCTCGCCTACACCATCGACCCGATAAGTATTGCTGGTTCGGGGATAAATCCTGCTGCGGCGACGACGGGACTGGTCTCGGATGCCGCGCGTGGAAGTCTGTCAGTGCCGATGATCCGGGTTCTGGAGGGGGCAGCCGAACGAATTCTATTGGGTCCCGCGAACGCAGCTGGCGCCCGCGGTCTCGCGTCCGCCTCGGAGCGAGCGGCGGCCCTTTTGTTCTTGGAGGACGCCGGCGTCTCGTTCAGCGGGTACACCGTCAGGCTGGCCGCTGACGAGGGACTGCGTGGCAGCGGCAAGCTGGCAACGTACTCAGTTTCCGGCCTCTGGAAAGCCAATGCGGGAGGTACGCGACTTCAGGCGATGGTGGAGTTCGGGGATGTGTTTCAAAGGGGCACCTCCGGCGGTTGGGAGGTTCTCGTCAAGGTCGCTCCCGAGACTCTCGAGAGCGACGCCACGCTCGTCAACGCACTCACCCACGAGGGTCACGAACTTGACACGTTGTTTCAACTTCTGAAGAACGGCCCGGTACCACTGCACAAGGTCGAGTCGCTGATCGGCGGGGAAGGTGTCGTCGGGACCTTGCACAAGGAGGCGGTCGATGTCGGAAACGAGGCGATGATCGAATATCTACACAACCCGATCACCGCCATCAAGGGTGGAGGCTGACGATGGCCATTCCGCAGGCCGTTGATACATTGCAGGCGCTGGCTGCTTGGAGGGATGACCGCGTGTCGTTGGTCGAGTTGGGCGTACTGCTCTGCGGTCTGGGTGGGGATCTGGACCCAGACATGGTGGTGAGCGAAATCGGTATTGAGAACGCCGAGATACTCGCTAACCGACTGCATCGACAGGGCGAGGCGGTCGCTGAGGTTGACGTGCAATCTGGAATAAGCCGCATTCTTCACTCCGAAGAGCGCTCGCGGTGCCTCCGCGCGGCTGCCCAACTTGAGCTCGCGTGTGCTGCGGGTCGAACTCGGGGCACGTCCCCATGGCCGCGGAGGCGCCCTTCCGACCTATGATCGGACGGCGGCGGCCGGGGGTGTTGTCGCTCAAAGTCGCGGTGGCGGAGCCGTCCAAGACCCGATTCCTACCACGACTTCATTTCACGCACGACGACGAAGTGCACACCGGAGCAGCTCGTAACGAATCGCTCACGCCACATCACGAAGTCCTCGGCCACCTCCCACGGGGCGAACGCGCTCTGCGCGAGGCAGAGGCGGTCGGATGCCGTGGCCGCGAGGTGGACGCAGAGGTCGCTGAGGCGCGGAGACACCGTGAGCACCGTCGGGCGAGGCGGCGAAACCCAGTCCGACTCGGCCGGAATCCGGACACAGCCCTCCACGAGCCCAGGGAACAGTGGTGACTGTGAGGTTTCATAGCGTACTCCACCGGACTCCAACGACGCCGGCACTGCCTCGAATGCAGAAACTCCCGCAAACCCTACCAGCCAAGCCGCTTCCGAAAGAGCGGCGCACATCCGGCAGACCGCAACTCCGACGAGAATGATCCCCCCCAACGAGCTCAGGGCCCGGACTGGTAGTCGCGCCAAGCGGCCTCCCACTGGACAGGGGTGCGTGCAGCGAGTGCCTCGGAGCGCATAGACAGAAAGTCACCCCAGTACGCATCCCATCCCTCGTCCACGACCCAGCCGAGGCCGACGCCGCCCACGCCCGCCACGGGCCCGCCAACGAGGAGTCCCGCTACTCCACCGACGAACATCGGGCCCAAAGCGGGGAAGTTGACGTCGGCCTCGGTGTACGGGACGGATTCGGAGTTCCCCTCCGGCAAAACCGCGGACATGGTATAGGTTCCGTTGGAGTCCCAGGCGACCCTCAGGTCAAACCAGTCCGAATACACCTGGTAGCCCCTGCCCTCGGGGGCCAGGCTCGCCTGTACGGCCGCGCAGATTACCTCCCGCGCTGGGTCGGGAATGTCACCGCCGGGCTTCCCTTCACCACCCCCGAGAAGCCAATCGTCGGTCTTGAGGTCGAAGTTCTCCTCCTCGTTGAAGCGCGCGCGGAGTGTGACTGAGCCGGAGCCATCCGGGGAGGTAGCAACGGATCCAGGAGCCGACCAGAACTCCATCCCGACGGAGCCGAGTGCACCCATCCGATTCGAATGAGATGCGTCCTCAACACGAAGGGGGGTCCGTTCATCCCCCGATTGAAAATCACGAACCTGGCCGCGAGTCTTCAGCTGCGACACAACCGCTTCAGGAACCGTGCTCGGGAGCCCCGCTTCCGCATTCCACTCGGCAAGCGACCACTTCAGGGGTGCGCCCGCTCGATACGCGTAGCCGAGAACGAGCTCGCGCTGCGAGCGACTCCGCACAACGTTGAACCACTGGAGCGCGGACGCATCCACACTCGGAAGGGGCGACCACTCGCTCAGCGCGAACGGGGGAGGTGCGGGCGGGGTCCCGCCCAACCCAATCGTGTCCGAGAGCTGGGTCGGAGCGCCTCCGCAGTAACAGTACCGATTCCCCCCATCCCCCAACCCAATCGGATCCGCGCTCGTCCACCTCCCCAACCACGTCGCGTAGTACCGCACCCCGTGCCGCTGAAGCCCCGTCTCCTCATCCCGCTCCATCGCCGTGTACTTGTACCGCTTCAGGCTGACGGTCGCGATCCCCACCGCTACCCAGCTGGTCGTTCCATAGGGATGGTATTCCTCATAGCTGTCGCCCCCCGCCGCGTTCGGCGCGTTCTTCCTGCGGAGCATGGCGGGGGTTGCGACCACGGGGGGAGCGTAACCGGCGACGCGGCCGGCGCGGGGCCGCTACTCCGCGTCCGGGTCCACGCCGAGCGCGCGTAGCCGAGCCGCAAGTCGCTCCTTCGCCGCGAGGGCCTCCTCCTTCGCCGCACGCTCCCCGGAGGCGGCCGCTCGCGCCGCCTCGATCTCCGCGATCGCCGATGGCGGGAAAGAGGACGGGAAGGCGCGCGCCAACAGCCCGCGAACGTGATCGCGCCGATGCAGGGCTTCTTCGTATTGGCGCTGGTACATCACCTCCAAGCGGAAGTAGTCGAGCCGGCCCCACGTGATGGCACTTCGGCCCGGCCCCTTGTCGGCTGCCGAAGCGACCTCGAGTTCGCCTCGGAGCACGATCAGCTCGGACGACTCCGCGACGGGCTCGGGTGGAGGCACGTCGTGGCCGGCGGCGCGGAGACGCTCCGTACCCGCGTCAGCCTCCTCGCCCGCACGCCGCGTGGCCTCGATCCGCGCCGATACCCGCCGCTCCTCAGCGAGGCGGCGCCGGTACAGCGCCGGCAGGTCGACTCCTCCGGCTGGTGCGGTGGGTCGCGGAGTGCCTTGCGTGGAGTCCGGTGGCATCGGTCTCGCTACTCCGCTTCCGGATCGACACCGAGTGCGCGGAGCCGAGCCGCCATCCGCTCCTTCGCTACGAGCGCCGCCTCCTTCGCTGCGAGCGCAGTCTCCTTCGCCGCGAGCGCCTCCTCCTTCGCCGCGCGCTCCGCGGCGGCTTCGGCGAGGGCCGCCTCCTTGGCGGCGGTCTCCTCGGCGAGCGCCTTCGCTCGCGCGAACTGCTCGCGCTCGAAGTCGAGGCGGGCGCGGTACAGCGCGTTGAGCTGAACGTCGGTGCGGAAGTCGTTGAGGAGGGTCATGGCGTCCTCGAGGAGGGGGTTTTTGAGGGGACCGGGGACCTCGCTCCAGTTGGCGGCCTCGTTCAAGAGGCGACACCAGCCGCCGAGGGCGGCGTCGGGGAGGCCGGTGCCGGCCGCCGTCACGTGGCGGAGCTGGATCACCTCGAACCGGATGTCGGAGTGTAGCACGAGGCCGTCCTCGACGTCGCGCAGGGTGAATCGGAGGTGCGCCCGCTGCGAGGATGGGAAGGCGTCCTCCTCGCAGATCCACACGCTCACGACGGGCTGTAGCTTCGCGTAATCCTCGCCCGAGCCGAGCTGGTCGGCGTACAGCCGCGCCCAGCCGTAGAGCATGCGCTTGTCGAGGCCCGGGTGGCGCCTGCGCTGCATCTCCACCTGGTAGACCCGCTCGGCCTCGTCCACGACCTTCAGGTCGAGCCGCAGCCCCGCCTGCCCGTCGAACGTCGGCATCTGGATGGCGTTGATCACCGTGGCGTGCCGGATGCGCACGTCGGGCGCGAGCACCGCGTTGAGGAAGTCCACCCGGATCGCCTCGTTCTCCCCCCCGAACAGGCGCAGGAAGACCACGTCCACGCAGGGGTCGATGCCGAGGGGCTCGTCGAGGTGAAAGGCCATGCTCATGCAGGGTAACCACGCCGGAGTCCGGTGACCCGGTCCGCCTCGGGGTCGTGGCGCGGCGCGCGAAAGTGCAAGTTCGGTTTCACGAAGTCTGGAAACCATCAAGTCTTCCATGACCCCGTACTCTTCAGGTTGAATGGGGCCTACGTGCCGGAGCGCCCGAGGCTTGCCCCTCGTGAGCGCCCCTCGCCAGGGGACGAGGGGTAGGCGCCGGCCTGGGTCGGAGGGCTCCGTCGCGCACCCGCTATTGGCGCCGGAGGTGCGTCACCATTTCCCGGAGCGTCTCCAGTCTGGTCTCGAGAAGCACCAGGAAGGGACACCGCATTCGACTTTACTCCCGACGCAGGAAGGCCCACGCCCGGAGCATGGGTGGCTTGACCGCGATCGGAGCGCAGTGCGCCTGTACAGAGACCTTGAATCCCGGGAAGCTCGCCATCACTTCACCCTCGATGTCGGAAGCGGTCTCCATCTGGGCCTCCGTCACCTCGCCGTCGAAGTACATCCGCACCCGAATCGTGTGCGGATCCCAGTCGGCTGTGACCGCTCGAAGGTTGGAGTCGACCATCCCCAGCAAGGAAGTCTGGAGGCAAAGCAGGACACGCCCGCGAAGTTCAAGGTCAGAGGATGGATCGCTCATGGAGCCGCCGGAACGATGTGGATGGAGTTGTCCTTCGCGTAGATGATTATTCCCTTTGTGGTGGGGGTGGCGACGCCGTCCTTCACGAAGTCGCCGATCACCTCCCCGAAGTCCACACGTTCCTTGAATCCGGCTTGCCCGCGCGGCACGTCGTTGGCCGGTGACCCCGAACCCGCCCGCTCGGCGAGTTTAGCAGGATCCGCGAGGAGAATGCTTCTTCCCTCCGTGTAGTTCGGATGCCCCGGGATGTGCTTCCCTTGCTTTCCGCCATGCACGGTCGGAGCCTCCGCCGGGCCCGCCCGAACCTGAGCGGCGGACGTCTTGCCGGCTGGAGTCACCACCTTCGGCGTCTTGACCGTCGACCCGTTCGTCGACGGCGGCTCCGCGCCGGTGACGACGAGATGGGGGGGCTCCGGCGTCGGCGTCACCGTCGGCTCCCCCATGGAGTTCGTGGGGGCACCCTCCGGCGCCAGTTCCGCCGGAATGGAGCCGGGCTCGGCTGCCGGCGGCACGTCGACGAGGGCTGGGGGCTCGACGCGCGGGGCGGAGAGGTGTGGTCCCGCGTCGTGTGCAGTCGGCGGCGCGGGGGACTCGGCCAGCGGCGCCGGCTCGGCCGGCGCTGCCACGCCTGGGGCATCCGCCGCCGGTGCCGCGGAGGGCGCCTCCGGCGAGAGCGTTGGCTCGGCATGGGGCGCGTCAGGGATCTCCGGCTGGAGCGTGGGCTCGGCGCTGGGTGCGGCGGGCGCGCCACCGGGCTCCGGCACGGCGCGTGCCGCACTCCGCTCCGCCGAAGCCGCCTGTCCCAGCCCGACCGCACCCCCGATGACGACGCCCTGGAGGCCGCCCTGGACGAAGCCGTCCTTCGCCGCGGCCAGGATCTCCTCCTTCCCTCCACCTCGATTGGCCGCGTCGAGCGCGCCCTGCAGCGCCCCGATCACCGCCCCCGACGCACCTCCGGCCGTCGCCGCCGCCAGCGCGCGCGTCATCACGCGGATCGCCATCTGTCCGAACGCCGAGGCACCACCGAACCGGGTCGCCGCCGCGCCCCCGGCTGCCTTGACGAGCGGCTCGGCCAGCTTGTCTGCTCCGTAAGAGATCGCGGCGATCAGCCCGTCGATCGCTCCCTTCTTCGCTCCTTCGTACGTCTCCGACCCGAGTCCCTTCCAGTCGATCTGCCCCAGCGCGGCGTCGATCGTGGTGTCCGGGTCGAACACCGCCTCGACCACCTTCGTCGCCTCATGCAGGGCCTTCGCGCCGTAGCGGACCTCCCCTTCGTAGGTCGCACCGATCGCCGTGGCGCCGCCCGCAACGGTGGCGGACCCTGCCAGGAGACTCCCGGTGGTGGCGGTGCCCCCCGCCGCCAAGAAGGGTGTCGCACCTAGCGCAAAGAGCGCGGGCGCCGCGGTGACGACGAGCAACGACACCCCGACGGCCAGGCCGATGTCCCGCACCAGGGTCAGGTCGTCGGTGATCGCCTCCGAGCTATCCGCGACGGCGCGCGTGTATCGCGCGAAGTCTCGCGATCGTGCTTGGCTCTCCTGCACGCCGTACTGGAAGGACTTGAGCCCCCGCGCCATGTCGAGGCCGAGCTCCGGCAACGTGTCCCCGGTGGCCGGCTGCGCCAACGCCGCGGTGAGCTGGCCGTCCGCGATCTCGAACAGGTGGGCGACCCCGGCCCACCGCTTTGGGTCCGGCAGCGCCACCCCGGCCGCATACGCCGACGCCCGCTCGGCCCAGGTTCGTTCCGACGCCCACCGCTCCTCCGAGGCCTGGGACTGGTGTGCAGACTCCTTCAGCAACCGGGCGTTCGTCTGGTAGCGACCGAGCTTCGCTCGGAGCAGCGTCCGGATCTCCGCGACCGTCTTGCCGTTGAGCGCAGGGTCGGCGGACTTCGCGACCCGCGCATCGTCCGCAGCAGCCGCCGAGTGGGGCTGCGGCTTCAATGCGGAGGACGTGGGTGCCGGCGGAATCGTCGCCTTCCGATACACCACCCCCGCCTGCCCGTGGTGCGCGTGGTGGAGCTCGTGCGCCAAGAGCGCGTGGGTCGTCGCGCTCCCGGGGTTCCACGCGGCGCGGGCGACGAAGATGTCCTGGCCGAGGGTGAGCGCGTCCGCCCCGAGGGTGCGCGCGTACCCATCCGCCCGCGCGTCGGTGTGCACCCGAACGCCCGTGAGGTCGGGCGCCCCGCGCTGCCGGGCCTCTGCCGCGTCGGCCGCGCGCTCCGGGCCCGAGCCTGGCGCCGCCACCGGCCGCCCGAGCGGCGACGGAGGCGGTGCCGGCGGGGGCGTGGGCGCGGCACCGCCCGCACCGGCCCCCCAGCCGAACGCCTTCGCGAACGAGATCGGCGTCATCGGCGCGGTGGCCGTCTCCGGCTGCGATGGCGCCTCGTGCTGCGCTCCGCGCGCGGTGGCCGGCGCCCGATCCCGGTCGCCGTCCCGCTCCCGGGCGTGGACGTGCCCCCGACCGCCGCCGCCGTCGCCGCCGCTCATCGACGCCAGTCCTTCGGCGCCGGTCGCCCGAGCTTCGTCAGCTCACTGTGCAGGGCGCGTCGCACGTGCCGCATCCCCACCGCGGTGCCGTCTTCGGCGGCGAGGAACGCGGCCCGCACGATCGTGTTGCGGATGTGGCCCCCGGTGAGCGGAACCGCGGCCAGCGCCTCGATGTCGAGCCCCGGCTGCAGCCGAGCCCTTGGCCTCCGTGCCATGTCCGCCAGCACGAGGGCTCGAACACCGGGGGCACGAAGCGGCTGCGGCGCGATCACCGGTCCACTCGCGCCGGCCGAACCACCTTCAAACCGGTGACACCTTGGGCGGAGAGTTCATCGACGAGCGCGCGTCGGGCCCAATGCGAATCGCCCGGCTCCCCTTGGGAAAACAGGTCCACGCCCTCGATGTCCGCGCCCCGGAACATCCATGGCTCCTGGATGTGACCAAGCACCAACCCGCACGCGGAGCAGACGACCCCCGGATGTTCGGTGATCGGCTGGACATGGGCCCGTGCGACGTACAGCCGAGCCATCCCCGTCTCCGAACCGCTAAGGTCGAGCACCGGCGAGGCGCACCAACCGCGAAACTCTCGGAGAACTTCGAGGACTCGGCGCGAGACGATCGTGTTTCCTGGAACCGCCATGATGTCCCACCCGCCAGCAGGTGCCGGGATCAGGCCCGAAGAAGTGCAGGCTGGCGCGCGCTGAGCAGCTGCGACATCGATGTGCAGTGGGTCCTGGATGCTGTACCGTCCGAAGCCGAGCTTCCCACACCCGCTGCACGGTGGTGCGGCAGGAAACTCGCGCTCGTCCCACAGTGACCTGGCAGGATTGTCCAGATCAACTCCAAGGATTCTAACGACGTCCGCCGTCGCGAAGTCCGAGGCCTCCCAGACCGTCTCGACGTACTCACGGACCTGAACGCCCGGGAGCGCCGCGAGGACCGCGCGAACGTTTCCGAGTTCCGGACTCCCTTCGACGGCGCGCGCCCAGAAACCGTAGGGCCGGGGGTCGAGTTCGGGAATCACCTGCGGCGTCAGCGCGAGCGCTCCCTGTTCGACGAGCGTGACGAGGGCCGACCAGATCGCATCCGAATTTTCGAATCGGCTCACGTCGAGATGCGTCACGCGGATCATCAGCCCCCCAGAGCCGTGCGGCTTGCGTCGAGTCCTCGTTCCCAGGCTTCCTTAGGCAACACGGGTGAGGTCATGGATGTGACCAGCAAGTACACCTGCGAGAGGTCAGCGTGTACCCTCCTTCGATAATCGGCGTCCTCTTGCACTCGCGCGATGAACTCCCGGTTCGTCGAGGTGTAGCTCGTGAGCAACTGATGCTTATCTCGGAGCCCCGCGAAGATCAGCGGATGCAACACGGTCTGGTGCACGTCGTGCCGGGCGCCCATCAAGGGCTGATCCTCCGGGCCCCCCATGAACTTGGGCCAACAGTGGTGCGCCTCCCACTGCCAAGTGGCCGGCGTCCGCGGGGCGGTGGTGAACTCCAAGGCACCCGGCACGCCGCCGCTGGTCACGGCCTTCTCCACCGTCACCGGAACCCAGGTAAGCGGTTTCGAGTTGCCGCCGTCCCCGCCGCCGGGACCCGGACCCGTGGGTGAGCCCGCACCCGAGCCGAGCGCAGCCGCCGCGACCACCGCCGCTTGGATCCAGCCCGGAAGCTCCGCAGCCGCGCCAGCGCTCGTCGCAGCGGCCCCCGGAACGGCCGCGGCGATTGCCGGCGCGGCCTCGGTGACTACCCCCGCGGCGACGGGGACCTCCGCCGCGCTGGCGCCTGCCACCAAGGTGATGACCGGAGAAGACGCCGCCACGGTTTCGGTGACAGGCGTGGCGACCAGCGATGCGGAGAGCACGTAGGGGGCCGCCGTCCGAACCGCTGCTGCCGCCACCGTCGGCCCGGCGGCGTACACCGCGACCGTGACGAACGCGATCGTGGCGGTGAGCTCGGCCCCGAGCGCCACGGTATCGACCGAATCGGAAAAGCCAGTCCGGTAGTTTTCGAACTCTCCAGCCTTGCTCTTCGCGAACAGTACTGCGTCCTTGTACGCTCGGCTCGCTCCGTCCACCGCAGCCCGGATGACCTGCAAGTTCTCCGCGGCATCAGGGATGGCGAGGTTGGCCTCGAGCAATTGCCGCACCGCCTTCCATCGCGAAATGACCTCGTCCCACCTCGCCGGATCGGTCGCAGGGATGGAGTTGAAGAGGTGAACGAAGTGGCCGCCCATCCCCCGATCTTCGTACCACTTCACCTCACGGGTCTTCGCTGCCACCGCGAGCGATACCATCGCGGGTACGGACCCGAGGAGCTTCGTCGCCCGGCGGCGCGTCTCAACGACAACCTCAAGGGGCGTTCGACCGTTGATCCAGGAATCAGAGGAGGAAACGGGCGAGGCGACCGTTGTCGGGGCGCCGCCGGCTCCTCCCGTAGTCTTCCGGTACACCACCCCCGCCTGCCCATGGTGCGCGTGGTGGAGTTCGTGCGCGAGGAGCGCGTTTGTGGCCGCGCTCCCTGGGTTCCACGCGGCGCGGGCGACGAAGATGTCCTGGCCGAGGGTGAGCGCGTCGGCCCCGAGGCTCCGCGCGTACCCATCCGCCCGCGCGTCAGTGTGCACGCGGACGCCGGTGAGGTCGGGCGCCCCGCGCTGCCGGGCCTCCGCCGCGTCGGCCGCGCGCTCGGGCGCAGAGTCCGACGCCGCCACCGGCCGCCCGAGCGGGGACGGGGGCGGCGTAGGCGGAGGCGTGGGCGCCGTGCCCCCAGCCCCCGCACCGGCCCCCCAACCGAACGCCTTGGCGAAGGAGATCGGCGTCATCGGCGCGGTGGCCGCCTCCGGCTGCGACGGCGCCTCGCGCGACGCCGCCGGGGTGGGCGCTGGCGCCCGATCCCGGTCGCGGTCTCGCTCCCGGGCATGGACATGCCCCCGACCGCCGTCGGCGCTCATCGCCGCCACTCCTTCGGCGCCGGTCGCCCGAGCTTCGTCAGCTCACTGTGCAGGGC
>CAIXRH010000176.1 GCA_903921785.1 uncultured Pseudomonadota bacterium | reverse complement strand
GGCCGGCCGGCGACGGCCCGCTGCGCGGGCCCCTTCCGGTCGCCTGCCGCGGCGCGACCGGGCGTTCACCGCCGAGATCGGGCCGACTCCGACGCCGCGGCGCTCGGCAGCGCCACCGCGGCGCCGCTCGCCCGCCGAGCCATTCTCGCCGACCGTGGCCCCTCGACCGCCGACGTGTCCGGGCGGCAAGCCGACGAAGCGCCACCGCTCCGTCGACCCGCCCTGCGCCGGACAAGGGCGCGGACCGCGCCCCGGTCGTCTACGGGTTCCAGCCTACGTTGAGGGTGGGCGTGTTGTAGGTGCCGACCGGGGTGATCAGCTGCGCGAAGCCGATCTCGCCCTTGAACTGCTCCCACTTCAGGCCTGCAGCGGCGTGCCACTCGAACTCGTCGCCGAGCGGGACGGGGCCGCCGGCCGTCGCCTTACGGGAGTCGTCGAAGTACCAGGCGGGGGTCACGCCGGCCTTGCCGTAGAACTTCTTCGGGCCGACCACGATCTCCACCGGGATCTTGGCGCCGAGGGCGGGGGCGAGCACGTCCTTGCCGGTCTTGGTGTTGGTCTGCCCGTTGTAGGTGACCTCCACGCCGCCGCCCGCGCCCCAGTACTTGGCGCGGTAGCCGGTCTGGTCGCCGAGGTGGACGTCGTAGCCGGAGAGGTTCTCGGCCGTGATGTAGCTGCCGCCCACGTAGAGGTCGCCCTGGAGCTTCTTCTTCCAGTAGCGGATGCCGGCGTCGGCGCCGGCGGTGATGGCGGTGGTGCTCGCGTCGATCTGCACGCCGCCGTTGGGCTGCACGTAGGGCTCCCAGTTCATCCCGAGGATCTTGCCCTTCATCTTGCCGGTGTACTCAGAGTCGGACTTCTTGGTGTCGTCCTTTTTCTTGTCCTTGGACTTGGACTTCTCCGCGGCGTCGGCGCTGGCGGGGAACATCGTTTCGGCGGTGAAGAACTCGTCCGCCGCGAGGGCGGGGGCGGAGACGGTGAGCAGGAACAGGTTGAGCATCGGAGGAGCCTCCCGGGAAGGTTATCCAGTACCGATGGCGGACCCCATTCCATTCACACGGAAAGAGCGTCTGGGCGTGGGCGCCGCGGGTGAGGTGTGGCTGGCCAGCGGAGAATCGGGCGACGTGGCGCTGAAGCTCGCGACCGGAGATCGGGGCCTCTCCGCGGAGATCAGCGCGCTCGCCCGGGTGAACCACCCCAACGTGCCCGCGCTCCTCGCGGCCGATCGCGGCGCCACGTGGCTGGTGCGGGCGTACGTGGCCGGCGCGCGGCTCACCAGCTGGGCGCACGGCCGCCCCTTGGAGGAGCGCCTGCGGGTGTTCGGCAAGCTGGCGCAGGCGGTGCAGGGCATCCACGCCGCGGGCGTCATCCATGGCGACCTGAGCCCGGCGAACATCCTGGTAGATTCGTCCGGTGAGCCCCACGTGCTCGACGTGGGCGCCGACACCCGCGGCGGCGCCCTCGGCTGGATGGCGCCCGAACGGTTCCGCGGAGACCCCGCTTCCGTCGCGTCGGATGTGTACGGGCTCGGCGCGCTGCTCTACGCGCTGCTCACCGGCCGACCGCCGTACGAGCGCGCGGGCGGGGCGCAGCTCGGGTACGCCGCGGCGGCGAGCCTCCCGCTGCCCCCCTCCTCCCACGTCCCGGACCTGCCGACCGCGCTCGAGGAGATCGCGCTGGCCTGCCTCGCCTGGAGCCCAGGCGCCCGCCCGAGCCACGCCGCGGACGTGGCGGCCGCCGTGGTGAGCGCCCGCGCCGACGTGGTCCGCCGCCCGTTGGTGGGGATGCTGGAGGAGCGTGAACGCCTCCGCCGCATGGTCGTCGACACCGTGCGCGGCGAGCCCGGCTTCGTGATCCTCCACGGCCCCCGGGGATGCGGTCGCGCTGCGCTCGCCCAGGAGGCGGCGCGGGCGGCCCGCCGCGAAGGCCTGCGCGTTCGGGAGGTGCCGCTCGCGGCGGCGCGTCAGGCGCTGGTGCTGGCGCGAGAACGTGATGCCCTGGTGATCGACGCAGAGGGCGCCCCCCTCCCCGAGCTCCTCGACGGGCTCGCGCCCCGCACCGACGCCGGCCTGGTGCTGGTGCGCGCCTCCACGCCAGCCCGGGCGCTGAGCCGCCGCGGTGCGCTGCACCTGCGTCCGGCCGCGCTCGACCCCGAGGAGATGCAGGCGCTGGGCGAAGCGCTCGGCGCCACCGCCACCGCGGCGGCGGAGGCGGCGATCCGCAGCCAGGGCCGCCCCGGGGTCTTCCTCGACCTGATCGCGGGCCTCATCCCGGCCGGGCCAGAGCTCGACGTGCTGCAGGACCGGTTGCTCGATCGACTGGAGCGCGGCCGGGCCCGGCTGCTCGAGCTCGCGGAGCTGGTGGACCTCCCCGAGACCGCCGTGCTCGATCGCCTGGAGCCGCTGATGGAGCGCGGCCTGGTGTGGAGCAACGCCGCCGGCGACGAGCTGTACGGCGCCCGCGCGCCTACTGGAGCCGCTTCGCCAGCTCGATGATCTCGTCCACGACGTGCGGCTCCGCGAGGGTGGAGACGTCGCCGAGCGACTCCGTCTCGCCCTCCGCGATCTTCCGAAGGATCCGCCTCATGATCTTGCCGCTGCGCGTCTTGGGGAGGCCGGGGACGATGAGGATCTGATCGGGCACGGCCAGGGAGCCGATGGTGTGGCGGACGTGCTGCTGCATCGAGCCCACCAGCGTCTCGGGGTGGGCCACGTGGGGGCGGAGGATCACGTAGGCACGGATCGCCTGCCCCTTGATCGCGTGCGGGTACCCGACCACCGCGGCCTCCACGACCGCGTCATGGGCCACGAGCGCGCTCTCCACCTCGGCCGTGCCGATGCGGTGCCCGGAGACGTTCACCACGTCGTCCACGCGGCCGGTGATCCAGTAGTCGCCGTCGGCGTCGCGGCGGCAGCCGTCGCCGGTGAAGTAATAGCCGGGGTAGGGGCGGTAGTAGGTCTCGCAGAAGCGGCGATGATCGCCGTGGAGGGTGCGCGCCTGCCCCGGCCAGGCGCCCTTGAGGCAGAGGTTGCCCGAGACCGCGTTGCCGGTGAGCTCGTGCCCCTTGTCGTCCACCAGGACCGGCTGCACCCCGAAGAGCGGGCGCGTCGCCGACCCGGGCTTGGTCGGCGTGACGCCGGGGATCGGCGAGATGAGGATCCCCCCGGTCTCGGTCTGCCACCAGGTGTCGACCACGGAGCAGCGGCTCTCGCCGACGACCTCGTGGTACCACCGCCACACCTCGGGGTTGATCGGCTCGCCGACGGTGCCGAGCACGCGAAGGCTGGAGCGGTCGTGCGCCCGCACCACGTCGTCGCCAAAGCGCATGAGCGCGCGGAGGGCCGTGGGCGCCGTGTAGAGGTGGGTGACCCGGTGCTCGGCGACGATCTCCCAGAAGCGCCCGGCGTCCGGGTAGGTCGGCACGCCCTCGAACATCAGGGTGGTCACGCCGTTGGCGAGGGGGCCATAGAGCAGGTAGCTGTGGCCGGTGATCCACCCGAGGTCGGCGGTGCAAAACCACAGGTCGGCGCCCGGCTTCACGTCGAAGACCCAGCGGAAGGTGGCCGCCGCATAGGTGAGGTAGCCGCCGGTGGTGTGCAGCACGCCCTTGGGGCGGCCCGTGCTCCCGGAGGTATAGAGGATGAAGAGCGGATCCTCCGCGTCCATCGCGGTGCACGGGCAGTACGGGCGGGCGGTGGCCATCGCGTCCGAGAGCCAGTGGTCGCGGCCGGGCTTCATGAAGGTGGCGTGCGGCGTGCGCTTGGCGACAAGGACGGTGTGCACCAGATCGAGGTTGGTGAGCGCCTCGTCGAGCACCTCCTTCAGCGGCACCGGCTTGGCGCCGCGGAGCCCCTCGTTGGCCGTGATCACCACCCGGGCCTGAGCGTCCACGATGCGCTCGCGGAGCGCGATCGCCGAGAATCCACCGAAGACCACGGAGTGCACGGCGCCGATGCGCGCGCAGGCGAGCATCGCGAAGGCGAGCTCGGGGATCATCGGCATGTAGAGCGCCACCCGGTCGCCCTTGCGGATGCCGAGGCTCAGGAGCAGGTTGGCGAGGCGCCCGACCTCCCGGCGCAGCTCAGCGTAGGAGATCTTTCGGGTCTGCCCCGGATCGTTGCCCACCCAGAGAATGGCGGTGCGGTCGGGCGTGGCGAGCGCGTGCCGGTCGACGCAGCTGTCGTTGAGGTTGAGCTGCCCGCCCGGGAACCACACGAGGTCGACCTCGCTGATGTCCCCGTCGAACGCCCTCTCTGGCGGCTTCATCCACTGCAGCGCCGCCGCTTCGCCGAGCCAGAAGGCCTGGGGGTCGGACAGACTCTCGGAATAGCGGCGGTGGTACTCCGCCAGGTCGGCGACGATGGGCATGCGGGAACGTACCTCCGTCGTCGCGGCGCGCACACGTGGGGATACGTCGCGGCCATGCGCACGCTCCTCGACCACCTCGGCGGCACCCCCCTCGTCCCCCTGGTGCACGTGGGCGCTGGGCTCCCGGTGCCGGTGCTGGTGAAGTGTGAGCACCTCAACCCCGGCGGCTCGGTCAAAGACCGCCTCGGCCGCGCGATCGTGGACGACGCGGAGGCGCGCGGCGTGCTTCGCCCGGGGATGACGCTCATCGAAGCGACCGCCGGAAACACCGGGGTGGGCCTCGCGTTGGTGGCCGCGGCGCGCGGCTACGCGCTGGTCTGCGTGATGCCAGAGAAGATGTCGACGGACAAGCGCACGGCGCTGGCCATGCTCGGCGCGAGGGTGGTGATGACGCCGAACGCGCCTCGCCACGCACCAGAGAATTTCCGAAATGTGGCCGCGCGCCTCGCCGCCGAGAACGGCTGGTTCCTCACCGACCAGTTCAACAACCCGGCGAACGTCCGGATCCACGAGACGACGACCGGCGCCGAGCTGTTGGCCCAGACCGGCGGCGCGATCGGCGCGTTCGTCGCCGGCGCGGGGACGGGCGGCACCATCTCGGGGGTGGGGCGGGCGTTGAAGGCGGCGATCCCCGGTGTCCAGGTGGTGCTCGCCGACCCGGTGGGCTCCGGCCTCGCGGACTGGGTGGAGAGGGGCAGCCTCGGCGCCGACGGCAGCTACGCCGTGGAGGGCATCGGCGGCTCCGAGGTGCCCGGCAACCTCCACCGCGAGGTGATCGACGCCGCCGAGCGCATCTCTGACGAAGAGAGCTTCGCGATGGTGAAGCGGCTGGTCCGCGAGGAGGGCCTGCTCGTGGGCGGCTCCGCCGGCACGAACGTGGCCGCCGCGCTCCGCGTCGCGGCGCGCGGCGGGCTGTCCGGGCCGGTGGTCACGGTGCTCCCCGACGGCTGGGATCGGTACAGGGCGAAGCCGTGGATGCATGGGTGGGACTAGGCGCGGAGGCGACGGCTGGCGGCCTCCTCTCGAAGTGCGACCGTTCGCGGCGGGCTCCGCCCGCCGGCGCCTGACCCCGGTCCTCGGCGGGCCGACGCCGGTCTGGCGCCCCCTGCGTCCCGGACGCCGCCCCGGGTCGCCACGGCGTTAGCTTCCCGCCATGGCCGCCACCGAGCCCTTCGTCATCGACCCCGCGGACCTCCACCCGGGCGAGGGGGTCGTGCGGTTCCAACGCGCGCTCGCCCGCTTCGAGGCCCGCTCCGTCACCGACCCGGACAGCCCCGAGTTCGCCGAAGCCTGGGGTGTTCTCGACGACTACTTCGGTCCGAAGAACGAGATCGAGCAGCGGCACGCGCTGGAGCGCTGGCTCCGCGATCCGATCGAGGACGGCGCGATCCGTTGCCGTTATCACCTGATCACCTGGCGCGACCCGAGCGGCGCCCTCGCCGCCGTTCGCGACTGCTTCGTGGCCACGGACGTGGAGAATCAGCGCTGCGTGGTGCTCCTGAGCCACAGCTTCGTGCTCGCCCCGTACCGCCGCGACGGCCTCGCGTCGCTGGTCCGCACCGCGGGCGCCACCGTCGCACGCGCAGATCTGCGCCGCCGCGGCCTCGATCCGGCGCGGACTCCGACGGTGCTCGTCGCCGAGATGGAGCCGGTGGAGCCCCAGAACGGCGACACGGTCGCGCGGCTGCTCGCCTACGCGAAGGCCGGCTTCCGCGCGGTGCTCCCCGCCGCCCTCCCCTACTTCCAGCCCGACTTCCGCGACCTCGACGCCCTCGGCGAGCCGGCCCGGCACGTCCCGATGATGATCATGGTGCGGCGGCTGGACGAGCCGGCCGGCGCCACGCTCCCCCGCGAATTGGCCGCCGCGATCGTGAACCATCTCAGCCGCATCCACAGCCGCGCCGTCCGCGAGCAGGACATCGCGACGGCCGCCGGCCACAGCCTCGGCACCCTCGCCGGCTGGCCTGGCGACGCGCCGCTGGTGGAGCTGCCGCTGCGGGGCAACCAGACCGTTCGCCTCGCCCCGCTGCTCCGCGCCGCGATGCTCCCCCACTACCCGCCCGAATACCGGTTGGACGGCCTTGATCACGCGCAAGAGCTGCGCGAGATGATCGCGGTCGGCGCCGCCTTGGAGGTCCCCGTGAAGCCTGTCGTGATCCCTGGCGAGCCCACGGCCGCCGCGCTCGTCACCGCCGTTCCCGGCCCGAAGTCCCTGGCGCACAAGGCGCGTCATGGTGCGATCCAGGACGCCCGCACCATCCACTTCTACCAGGACGCCCAGCGCAGCCTCGGCAACTACCTCGTGGACGTGGACGGCAACACGCTGCTCGACGTGTACGGCCACATCGCGGCCGTGCCGCTCGGCTACAACCACCCCGACCTCGTGCACGCCTGGCGGAGCGGGCGGTTCGACTGGTGCGCCGGGTGGCGGCCGTCGCTCGGCGTCGCGGTGCCGCCGGAGTGGGTGGGCGTGGTGGAGTCGATGATGCGGGTCGCGCCCGCGGGGATGCCGCACGTCTTCACGGTCACGACCGGCGCGGAGGCGGTGGAGAACGCGTTGAAGGCGGCGTTCGTGCGGCTCGCGGCACGACAGCGGGGCGGCGCGCCGGCCAGCGCCGAGGAGCTGGAGGCGTGCATGCGCAACCAGCAGGCACGCGCGAACGGGATGAAGGTGATCTCGTTCACCGGGGCGTTCCACGGGCGGAGCCTCGGCTCGCTCTCGGCCACGCGCTCCAAGGCGATCCACAAGCTCGACTTCCCGGCGTTCGACTGGCCGGTCGTCGCGTTCCCGGCCAACCGCTTCCCGCTCGCGCAGCACGCTCCGGAGAACGCGGCCGCCGAGTCTCGGGCCCTCAGCGAGGTGGAGGCGCTGTTCCGCGAGCACCCCGAGCAGATCGCCGCAGTGATCGTGGAGCCGATCCAGGGAGAAGGCGGCGATCGCCACGCGTCGCCCGAGTTCTTCCGCGGCCTGCGCCGCCTGTGCACGACCTACGGCGCCACGTTCATCGCCGACGAAGTGCAGACCGGCGTCGGCGCGACGGGGCGGATGTGGGCGCACGAGGCCTGGGGCCCTGAGGGTGCGCCGGACCTGGTGACCTTCTCCAAGAAGATGCAGCTCGGGGGGTTCTACCTTCGGAAGGAGTGGATGCCCGCCGAGCCGCTGCGCATCTTCAACACCTGGCTCGGTGACCCGCTGCGGGGCGCCCAGGCCGAGGTGATCCTCGAGGTCATCGAGCGCGACCGCCTCGTGGAGTACACCGCGGACGTGGGCGCCAAGCTCGTCTTGGGGCTGGAGGCGTTGCAGGCGCGCTTCCCCGGCATTCTCGACCAGGCCCGGGGCGCCGGCACCTTCGCCGCCATCGACGGCGCGGACGGCCCCACGCGCGACCGGATCGCCAAGGAGGCGCTGCTCCGCGGCGTCGAGATGGGCGGCTCGGGCGACCGCAGCCTCCGGTTCCGTCCCGCGCTCGTCTTCGGGGCGCGGCACGTGGAGGAGCTGCTGGGGCGGCTCGGGGACGCGGTAGCGGCGGTCGCGGCCCAGCGGGGCTGAGGACGGCGCGGCGCTGCCGGCGGCGGGGGTCGGGGCGACGCCTGACCCGGCACGCCGGCGTCGCGCGGGCGGCGGGGCGGCGGGGCGGCGGACGAGGACGACGGAGGTGCGCTGACCTCCCGGCCCTTCTCCGCCTGGCCCACTCCGGGCCTCGCGAGCCCGATCGGCGTCGGTACCTCGTTTGGTCAGGACGCCGGCTTCACGCAGCGGAACCCGTTGTTCGGGTACGGGGCGAGCGGGTTCTGTTTTCCCCGTTCGAAGAGGCCGTAGGCCGAGCAGGTCGTGTCGGAGCACCACCACGAGCCGCCGCGGGCCACGCGCGCCCAGCCCTCGGCGGGGCCGGTCGGGTCGAGCGCGCCGTCCGGCGTCTGGGCGAACGTGTCGGCGCCGTACCAGTCGGCCGTGAACTGCCAGACGTTCCCCACCGGGTCGTAGAGGCCCCAGGCGTTCGGGGGGAAGGCGCGGACAGGCGAGGTGTAGACCCAGCCGTCGCGGTCGTCGGGGTCGAGGTGGTCGCGCCCCTGCCAGAAGTTCACGCGGTAGGTGCCGTCTTCGCCGATCGGGGAGTCGCCCCAGGGGTACCGGGCAGCGGAGCCGGCGCGCATCGCGTACTCCCACTGCGCCTCGGTGGGGAGGCGCTTGCCGTGGGCGCGGCACCAGGCGTCGGCGTCCACCCAGGCGACGCCGGTGACCGGGTGGTCGTCGCCCTGGACGATCTCCGGGTGGTTCGGGCCGAACGGACGTCGCCACGACGCGCCCGGGGTGCGGCTCCATTCGTAGGCCTTCATCCCCGCCACCGCGACCATGCCCCAGCCGAGGCGGTCGGCGCTGGTGAGGGCGCCGGTCGCCTCCACCCACGCGCGGAACTCCGCGACAGTGACCAGCGTGGCGTCCATGCGGAACGCGGACAGGCGCACCCGGTGTGCGGGTCGTTCGTCGAGCCGCGGCGAGAGATCGCGGCCCATCACGAGCTCCCCGGCGGGGATCGCCACCATTCCGTCGGCGTCGGGGCTGGGCATCGGCGCGGCCTGGGCGACCTCGCGTGTCCCGGTGCCTGCCCCGGTCCCGCCAGCGCTGCACCCCGCCGCGCACACGACCGCCCCCGCGAACGCGAGCGCCCGCGACACGCCGCACGCGCCTACATCTCGGGCGCGCACCACTCCAGGCACTCGGGCGGGTTGTTGGGGAACTTCGGCGGGCATTCTGCGCGGGAGTCGGTGCCGTTGGACCACCCGGCCTCGACGCAGGCGCGTAGTCCCGCGCAGTCCGGACACTTCTCGGCCCGGGTCTTCTCGAAGGCGGCGTAGCAGGCAGACTCGGTGCCCGGGCAGACGTTGCCGGTGCACGTGGCCTTCGCGGAGGCACAGGTCTCCCGACAGGTGGCGCGGCTCTCGGCGCAGGCGTGGACACAGGCGGAGTTGCCCTGGCAGGTGGCCTTGCAGTCGTCGCAGGTGCCGGCGCAGGTGGTCTGGCAGCCGGTGCAGACGGTGGCGCAGGTGCCGGCGCAGGCCTGGCCGCGATCCCAACACCCCGACGGGTCCGGGGAGCAGTTCTGGTCGAAGTCGACGAACGCGCACTCTTCGAGGTCGTCGCCGGTCACGTCGAAGTCGGCGGTCTCGGGCGCGGCGAAGCGGTGGTGGCAGTCGGCCTCGAACGCGGCGACCGCTTCGGCGTGGCTCACCACGTGGGCGGGCGCCATCGGGGGCAGGGGCGCGGCGGGGGCGGCGGGCGCGGGAGGGACGGGCGCGGCGGGCGGCACCGGCGCCGTCGGAAGCGCCGGGGGAGCGGCCGGGTCCGGGCTCCCGCGGAGCGCCTCCGGGAGGCCCGAGCAGGCCAGGCCTGCGACAGCGCAGATGACGATCAACCAACGCGGGAGCGACCCGTTGCCCAGGGACATGCGCCCTCCTAACGCACGTTCAGGGCGTACACGCCAACGCGACGGCGGCGGCAGCCTCGTACGACGGGTACATCGTCCCATTCTCCGGGTGGGCGAGGCCCCAGCCGACGTCCAGGCCCGTCTGGAGGATCGCGACGGCGTCCGCGGCGTTGAGCGGCGGCGGGAGCCACGTCAGGACGTACTCCTTGCGGTCCACGCACCCCACCCGCAGGACCTCGTCGGCGGCGGAGAAGCCGTCCCCCTCCGGGTCCGCGTAGAGGACGAGCCGCTCCGCCGCGCCGGTCACGGGCAGGTAGTACACCTCGTAGCCGTCGCCGACGAGGGTCTCGAGGTGCGCGTCGGGCGGCGACGCGTCCAGGGTGAACGACCAGCGCTCGGTGGCCGGCTGGTCCACCAGCGTCGCCGGCACCTCCCCGCCGTCCGCGAACCACGAGAACGGGAGGAGCGCCACGCCGCGCCCGTCGACGTCCGCCGGCTCCAGCGTGCCGGCCACCGTGACGCCAGGCGACATCGGCATCGCAGAGAGCCTCAGCGACGGCTCGTCCGACACGAGGAGCCCCATGCTCATCCCGTCGGTCGCCACTGCCCACCCGACGCCGTGGTCCATGTCGGGGTCGAGGACGCCCACCTCGAATTCATCGCGTTCGTCCACGTAGTGGTGGAGCCGGTCCTCGCTGGCGCCCACATACACGCCCTCCGCGTTCACCTGTCCCACCCACGCGTCCACCTCGGTCTCCACCTCCGGAAGCGGCACGGTCGCGTGGTCGCCGTCGAGCGCCACCCGGGCCCCCTCGACGCCATCGACCGTCAGCACCAGCGTGTCCCCGAGCGACGGGTCCTCGACCGTCACCTCGACCTCGGTGAGGGGATGCCAGGCGCCGCCGAACCCATCACAGCCGGCGAGCAGGACCGCCAAGAGGACCGACGAAGGGGGCGCCATACCCCGCTCCTGCCCGCCCCACCGTCGGCAGGCGCAACGACCGTCAGCCCTCCGCTTCCAGCGCCCCGTCACCGGGCGGGGGCGCCGTCCAGCCGCTCCACCGCCATCGTGAGCATACGCCCGATGCCCCGGTGCGGGATGTAGATGGCGTCGGGGAACTGGTTGCTGACCGTGTGATCGAGCTCGGACCCGCCCCAGACGATGACCAGATCGGCCTCGGCCTTCGGGATCCGGCGCTGGTCGCCCTCGACGAAGCGCACGTCGATCCGTGGATCGAGCCCCTCGCGGAGCTGCCGTCGGTAGCTCGGCGAACCGCCGACGAAGACCACGCGCTTCTTCCCGTTGACCAGGCACGCGGTGCTGAACCGGTCGAGCGCCTTGCGGATGGCACCTTCTTCCTTGAGCTCGCTGCGCTCCGCCGGCACCCGGACCGCCACCACGCCGCTCGGCGGCGCTTCGCCCTCCGCCGCGAGGACCAGCCGCTCCGCCAGGAACGCGGCGACCGCCTCGTTGTTCCGCGCGACGAGGAGCTCGTAGAGCGGCGCGGCGCGGTGAGCGTCCAGAAGTGCACGCAGCGCGACCGCGAGCTCGTCCTCGCTCAGCAGCCCGCGCGCCGCCGCGAGCGCCTTGAGCGTCTGCGGCAGCCCTGGCTTCGGCTCGGCGCTCCGCGCCTCCAGCTCGGCGCGCAGCTCGGCGGCTGCGCGTCCGAACTCCCTGGCCCGGTCGGTCATCGCGGCAAGGTCGGCCTTCGCGCCGTACAGGTCGGCAGCCAGGGCGTCGGCGCGGGCCTGCGCGGTGTTGCCGGCGGCCTCGATCGCCGCGTGTGCGCTCCGCTCGCGACCCAGCTCCGCCTCCGCCGCGGCGGCGCGGGCCAACGCAGCGTCGAGCTGCCGCTGCAGCGCGTCCGCCAGCTCCCGGGGCACCCGCTCGGCCGACGCCGGGCCGGTATTGCCCGCCGCATCGCTGGCCTTGGCGCTGAACGCGTAGGTCTTGCCCTGGGCCAGCGCAGGCGTGTTGAAGCGCCAAGCGCCGCTGGCGTCTGCCTGCGCGGTGCCTAGCAGGTCGGCGCCGTTGTAGACGCTGACCTTGGCGCCGGCCTCGGCCGTGCCACGGATCTCCAGCAGCGTGTCGTTGCTGGCGCCACCACGGGCCACCGCGCCGGTGACCGGCAGCACATCGTCGATCACCGCGGTGATGCTGGGCGCTGCAGGCGCCAGCGTGTCGACGCTGATGGTGCGG
>CAIXRH010000175.1 GCA_903921785.1 uncultured Pseudomonadota bacterium | reverse complement strand
CGTCACCCGCCGCGTCAACGAACCGACCACCGTCGGTGAAAACCGACCACGAACTTGCGCATGCCGGGGAGCCCCTCTATAGCTTGCTGCCGGGCGAGGGTTCTGCCCGGACCGATCCGAGTCAGGGTCATTCGGTATCAGACCCTGGAAGGCAGGTCTGGCGGGTTCAACCTCGCTTCGGGCTGCACCAGTACGCATCGGCGGCATCAAACACCGCATGGTTCTTCCAAGGTTTTTGCTCACGCTCCCTATGCGCTCGGGCCACCTCCTTGCGATGGAGTGGACGCCACTCGCCTGCTCGACGGACGCCTTGCACTGGAGTTGTTCCTGCGGGGTACCTCTCGAGCGCGATTGCCTGCGCCTCAATGAGCGACTCGCGGTTGGCGCCGCCTCCGCAGGCGGGGTTCGCCAGCTGCACGCCGTCATCCTCCCAGCCGCAGACCCCACAGATCCCGTAGGACCCGTGTAGAGTCCAACAATTCTGGCGGGTGACGATCCAGAAATTCTGGCGGGTTCCGACCCGCCGGTCGCTCTCTGCGATCTCCGGTACTGGTGGGTCTTCACGAGAGATCGCGCAGGTGTTCGACATCATGACCCGGTTGAAGGTCCACCACATGGCCGACGGGGGCACGCCCCAGGCCGCCATCGCAGCGAAGTGCGGCATCTCCCTCCGCTCCGTGGAGCGCGTGCTGGGCGAGCCGGAGCCGACCCGGGAGGAGGTGGCTGCCGACGAGCGGGTCGGACGGCGGCGCCCCGGTCGCCCGCGGATGGTGCCCGACGTCGTTCTCGGTCAGATTCGCGTGCTGGTCGAGGAGGAACCTTCGATCGCGGCCACGGAGGTCCTGCGGCGCGCGCGGGCCTGGGGCTACGGCGGCAGCCGGAGCACGATGGCGGCTCTCGTGAAGGAGCTGCGTCCGACGCCCAAGAAGGAGCCGATCATCCGGTTCGAGGGGCTGCCCGGCGAGTACGCGCAGTTCGACTTCGGCGAGGCGAAGGTGACCTACGCGGACGGCCGCAAGGACAAGCTCATCTTCTGGGCCGCCCGCCTGAAGTACTCGCGCTTCATGCACGTGGTGGTGGTCCGCGACCAGACGGCCGAGACCCTCGCGCGGTCGCTGCTCGCGTCGCTGGTGGCGTTCGGCGGGTCTCCGAAGGAGTGGGTGTTCGACAACCCGAAGACCGTCCGCATCTCGCCCATCGGCGTGGAGCCTCCGGTGCTGCACGCCTACCTCCGCGACCTGGTCGCCGAGCACCGCACGATCCCGACGTTGTGCACCCCGGGGAAGGGCCAGCAGAAGGGCTCCGTCGAACGGCTCGTGAAGTTCGCGAAGCGGAGCTTCTTCTTCGCTCGGAAGTTTCGCGACCGGGCAGACGCGGAGGGGCAACTCGTAGACTGGCTGCACGAGGTGAACCACGAGCGGAAGTCCGACGCGACCGGCGAGATTCCGGCGGATGTGCTCCGGGACGAGGAGGCACGCTGGCTGGCCGAGCGCCCCGTGCGCGTCCAGCCCGACGCGTGGCCGATGCGCGAGACGATGACGGTGACGCCGACCGGGACGATCTCCTTCGCAGGAACGCCGTACTTCGCGACCGCCAAGCGCATCGGAGCGCCCGCGACGCTGTTCATCCGCCGCGACGAGATCGAGATCACGGTCGGCGACGAACGGGTGGTGCACCGACGCCGAGACGGCCTCGGCGTCGTCCAGATGCTGCCCGTGCAGCGCACCGACCTGCTCGCGGCGGTCCACGGTCGGCGGAAGAAGGCGACCGCGCGGCGGGAGGCGCTGCTGCGCGTCGGGAAGCCGGCGTGGGCGTTCCTCACCGTCCTGACCCACCGGCACCCGGATGGGCGCTGGGAAAAGCCCTGCGACGCGCTCTACGAGCTGCTGGAGGCGCACGGCGAAGAGGCCATGCTCGCCGCGTTCGACCGGTGCGTCCTCCGGCACCGCTACACGGTGGATGACATGGCCGCCGCGCTTGCCGAGGTGGCGTGATGGATCTGTCGCACCTCGACCTTCCGGCCATCATGCGCAGGTTGAACCTCGCGACCGTCGCCCGGCTGCTGCCCGACTACGAGGCGCGGGCCGCCAAGGAAGGCTGGTCGCACCGCGAGTTCCTCGCCCTGCTCCTGGCCGAGGAGGTCGCACACCGCACCGACACCCGCATCAAGAAGCTGGCGCGGCACGCCCATTTCCCGTACATCAAAACGATCGAGGAGTTCGACTTCGTCTTCCAGTCCTCGCTCCGGCGCCAGCAGCTCGGGCCCTACCTCGGCCCCGAGTTCGTCACCGAGGGCCGCAATTTGATCCTGTCCGGGAAGCCGGGCCGCGGCAAGACGCACCTGGCCATCGCGCTGGCGTACAAGGCGATCCAGAACGGGTTCGAGGCCCGGTTTGTCACGGCCTCGGCCCTCATCGACGACCTGCACGGCGCGGCCAAGGCGGGCACCCTGCGGGACGCCACCGCGGCCTACGTCCAGCCGCACGTCCTCGTCGTGGACGAGATCGGGTACCTCCAGTGCGCCGAGGACGCGGCGAACGTCCTGTACGGCGTCGTCGACCAGCGCTGCCTGCGGAAGCGCCCCATTGTGTTCACCACGAACAAGCCGCTGAAGGCCTGGGGCCAGGTCCTCCACGACGCCGAGCTCGCCGAGGCCCTGCTCGATCGCGTCCTGGAGCGCGGCCAGCACGTCCGCCTCGGGGGCAACTCCTGGCGCACCCGTGACACCGATCCCACCGCGTTCTCGGACGAGGCGTAGCCGTCCAACAATGATCGCCGCACGCCGATCCTGGATTGCTGGACACCCCCATTCCCCGGGCCTCGGAGGGGCGTCGGGCTGCGCGGGGGGCTCGCCAGAGCCGGCCCCCCCCGCAGCCCGGCGACCCGGCGGTCCCCCGCTCCACAACCTCGTCGAGCGCGCCTTCGCCTTGCCGCGCGGGCCCTCCCGCGTGACGTTTCCCTACCGCCAGAGTTTCTGGACAAAACCCGCCAGGGTTTTTGGACGCTACAACCCGTAGAACCCCTGGGTGAGGGTCAGGAAGCCGCACGCCGGGCATGGGATCGGCATCGCTACGGCTCCTCGAACCCCTCGGCGCCGTGGAGTTCACCGTCGAAGGTGCAGACGGCCTCGGCGCCCCGGGCCCCTGCAGGAACATGGATGAGGTGGTCGGCAAAGTCGCCTTTCCCGACTTCCCAGGCCGTGAGCGTTGCTTGCACGGTGACCGCGTCCTCGATGACGAACCCAGCGCTCGCGACCACCTCCCGGGACGAGGCGCTCACGTCTCGCTTCGGCGCCTTGCACACCTCACGCAGCACCCAGACCGTCTCAACGAGCACGACTTGCGTGAGCCGGATGTCCTCGCCACGGACCTCCGCCGCGGCGACCACATCCCGTGCCCGCCGAACCTGATCCGTGTCGCCGTCGGGCGTGTTCACGAGAAAGTGGACAAAGACGTTCGTGTCGAGCGCGATCACCGCCCGGTGGCTCCGTCGCCGATCGCACGTTCCATGTCCGCCAACGTCACGCCCCGCGCTTCGGACCGAAGCGCGCCGGCGTGCGACGACGCCGACCGGCGACCGCCCGCCAGCCCGACGACACGCGGGCCGAGCACACGCAGCTCCACTTCGTCGCCCGGGTTCAAGCCGAGCTGCTCGCGCACCTCGGCGGGGAGGTGAACGTCGCCGAGGGGCGGTCAGGACGGCTCGTACCACGCGGGCACTATAGCCACCGATCGGTCACCGCGGACACCTGAACAGCCGCCCCATTGGGGCCCGGGGGGCAGGTGGCCCCGGCCTTTCGACCGCCGACGCTGGTCCTGGCTCGCGACGCCGGCTGCACCACCGGGAGGTGAGCCCACCCTCGTGGGCTCCCCGTGGCCCGGTCTACTCCGCCTTCCAGGTGCCCTTCGGCCACGCGGGCCAGCCCCAACCATCCGTGCCGCCCTGGGGGTCGGTGCCGGTGAGCCAGCCGTACATCGCCATCGCCACCTGGCCGTTCACGGTCGGCGGGAGCGCGGCGGCGGCGGTGACCGGGGCGCCCCAGAGGCCGACGAAGGCGTCCTTCTCGGCGAAGGTCTCGCCCGCGTGGCGGCCGGGCACCTTGGTGTTGTAGCCGACGGCCTGGCGCGGGAAGAGGTTGACGGTCCCGGCCCGGTCGGTGTCGTAGAGGTGGGCGAGCTGCACCACCGAGTCCGGGCGCCGGCTCTCGGCCGTGAGCGCCCGCCACTCGATCTCGGTGCACCAGCTGCTGGGGTTCGCGCGGTCGGCGGCGAGGCAGCGCTCGCGGAGTGCGGTCGCCGCGGCGATCGAGGCGTCGTCGTGGGTCTCGTAGGGCGAGAGGTCGGCCAGATCGAGGAGGTCCGCGCCCTCCAGGCCGACCCAGATCTTCTCGCCGCGGCGCTCGATGGTCGCGGTGGAGACGCCGCCTGAGCGGGGCCCCATCGCCACGGTCACGCCGCCCTCGGGGGTACAGGTTTCCCCGCGGAGCACGAGGTAGTCGAGCGAGTCCCCGAGGCGATGGAGCAGCTCGGCAGGCACGTCCACCGTGGCGCCGCCGATCGTCGTGAGCGCCTGCAGCTCCGTCAGCACCGGCTGACGCGCCCAGTTGTCGCCCTGGTCCACGAAGAAGTCCATCATGTAGTTGCCGCCTGCGGTGCTCGCGACCACGAGGTCGAGCCCGCGCATGGACGGCGGCGCGAGCCGGTACGTGAGCTTGGGCCCCTCGCCTTCGTCGGAGCTGATCTTCTTCCACACCAGCGGCGTGCCGGCCTTCTTCAGCCCCTCGATGAACTCGGCCTCCGGGGAGACGATCCACCGCACGGGGGTGAGCCCGTGGTCGCCGGACATGCCGTAGAGCGTGCGGTCCGCCACCCCGGCTTCCGCGTAGATCGACTCCACGCGCCCGAGCCAGTGGTCCAGCCGCACCAGCTCGCCGGTGGGCCCGATGACCTCGTCGGAGAAGGGACCTTTCCCGTGGGCGAAGTGGTCCGGCCAGGGGTCGTACCAGAGGAGGTAGTCGGGGAGGGTGTCGGGGAGCAGGGCGGCGAGGGCGGCCACGTCTTTCTCCACCGCTTCGGCCTCGTTCTTCTGCTGCCACCGGTCGTAGAGCTCCCAGACGTGGTGCTCGGCGTGCAGCAGGGGCTCACGGGCGAGGAGGTCTTCGCGAAGACGGGCGATCTCCTTCTCGTTTCCGGCGCGGCGCTCCAGCTCCGCAACGCAGCGGGTCTCCCCGAAGTCGCGGGCCGTCTCGCCGATGGCGAGGTTGAGGAAGGCGTCGAGCGAGAAGCCGGCCGCTTCGTCGTACTGGGCGCTGCAGCTCAGCGTGACGAGGCGGTCGAGGCGCTCGAACATCGTCTTGAGCCCCGCGTCGTGCGCGAGCGTGGAGAGGCGCAGGGCGTCGTTTCCGTAGAAGTACCAGGGGCGTCCCTGCTGCACCCCGTCGAGCGTGTACGTACGATCCACCCAGTGGAAGTTGGGGATGCCGGTGCCGCCGGGACCGCCGACCGTGGCGCCGGTCTTCGCGATCGGCAGGTTGCGCACGCTGATGGTCGGTGTGGTGGAGATGCCGTGCGCGGCGAACCCCGAAGACTTCACGGCCGCCGCGAGCGCGGGGAGCGGCTGGAGCGCGCCGTGCTCCACCACGTAGTCCAGAACGGTCGTGGCCTGGGCCGGCCCCGCCTTCGTGGACGGCGCCTTCGGCTTGTTCTTGAGGTCGAGCGCCGCGTCGGCCGCCACCTGGGTGAGGAAGGGGTCGTGCGCTTCCCCCTTCGCCAGCCCGGCGACGAGGTGGCCCTGGAGCCCGTCGACGACCACCTGCACCGCGTGCCTGCGCGAGGCGTGCCAGCGGAGGAATTCCCACCCGTCGGCGCGCGAGGGGTCGAGCAGCGCCGCCGTCAGCCAGTCCTTCGCCTGCTTCTCCCGGGACACCTGCTGGGCGAAGACCCGGTAGTGTTTGCAGACCTCGTCGTTGACGAAGTCCACCAGGGACAGGGTGAGCGCGTTGAGCGTGGTCTCGTCGGCGAGCGTGTGCTTCACGGCATCGTGCATGTCGCCGGGCTCCATGTCGGCCTCCCGGTCGGCGAGGAGCTCCTTCAGGATGGGCTTCGCCCGCTCCATCCGGGCTTCGAGCACGGCGTCGGTGGCGTCGCAGGCCACCTGATCGCCGGGCTTGGAGCCGGTGTCCTGGAGGTAGACCGCGTCGTAGAGGCGCAGCATGCGGCTGACCATGTGGCCGTCGAGCCCGGCCTTGGCGCTGCCCGCGGCGGGCGCGGCCGGCGGCGCGAAGGTGAACAGGCTCGTCTCCCAGCCCGGCGTGCCAGGGACCGGCTTGAGGTTCGCGCGCGCCCACGTGGCGAAGTCCGGCTCGGAAGGCGCCGCATACTGGTCCTTCACGAACAGCGCGAACGGCACCAGCTCGTCGACGAACTCCGCCGAGCCCACGCGCGCGTCGATGCGGGCGCGGACGTCGCCGGGGAGGTCCACCGTGAGCAGCCATGCCTTGAGGCCCACGCGGCCGACGCGGGGGGCGGCCCACTCCACCGGCACCTTCGTGGTCCACGCGCCGACGTCGTACACGCCGTTGAGCAGGCCGATCGCCTCGGCGGTGAGCGGGTTGGTGCCCGGCGGCGGCGGCGTGCCGTCCACCGACGCGGCGACCAACGCGAGTCCGGCGACACCGGCGAAAGACCAGAGGACAGTGGAACGACGCATGGGGCACGTCCGGGGATCGATCGGGTAGACACGTACCCATCCGGTCGGGAGACCGGGGGGTTGGGCGGCCGCACCTTAGCGCGTCCGGCGGGGCGGGGGGCAAACAACGGCAGAATCGAGGGTGTCTCGCCCCTTGAGGACCACGAGTGGTCTCCCCTCCCGGCCTTCCTCCACCCTCGCGAGCCAAGACAGGCGTCGGCGGGCGCCACGACCCGGCAGCGTCCGCCCTCGCCGGATAACGGTCCCCCATGCCGGTACACACCCGCCGCGAAGGCCCGCTGGGCTGGATCGTCCTCGACCGCCCGGAGAAGGCCCACGCCTATGACCGCGGCCAGCTCGAGGCGATCGACGAGGCGGTCCGTACCCTCGCCGACGCCGCGGTGGTCATCGTCGAGAGCACGGGAGAACGTGCATTCTGCGCCGGCGCCGACCTCGACGCGATGAAGGGCGCCGCGCCGCTGGACGCGCTGGAGCTCCTCAGCCAGCGGGTCTTCACCCGCCTCGCCCGTACGCCCGCGGTCACGATCGCCGCTGTGCAAGGCGCCGCCATCGCCGGTGGCTTCGAGCTCGCCCTCGCGTGCGATCTTCGCGTCGCCGGGCCGCGCGCCCGCTTCGAGCTCCCGGAGACCCGCCTCGGCATCCTCCCCAGCGCCGGCGGCACCACCCGCCTCGCCCGGCTGGTCGGTCCGGCGCGAGCGAAGGCGGTGATCCTCGGCGGCGAGGTCGTGGACGCGCCGACCGCGCTCACCTGGGGCCTCGTCAGCCGGATCGCGGAGGCGCCGAGCGAAGCGGCGGCGGCCTGGGCGCGGACCATCGCCGCCCGGGACCCCGGGGCCCTCCGCCTCGCCAAGGAGACGTTGGACGTGGACGAATCCACGGCCGCACTCTCCCGCGAGCGGACGATCGAGGCGATCCTGTACAGCCGCAGGTGAGCGCGGGCGCCGCCGCCACCCAGGTGTGGCAAGACCGGAAGTCCCTCCTCCTGGAGCACCTCTCCGGCCTCAAGGACATCCGGGGCTACCAGGTGGAGCAGGAGAGCCCGGACGCGCTGACCAAGGCCCTCACCGACGCCGGCATGGGCCTGCGCACCCTCCAGATCAAGCACCTCGGCGATGCCGACGGCGGCGGGGCGTACAAGAAGACCTGCGACGAGTACACGGCCAGCCTCTCGAAGTGAGCCGGGCGTCGACGGAGGATCGGCGTCCGACAACGGGATACCCGGACGGATGTTCGCCCTCCTGCTCGCCCTGGCCGCGTGTGCCCCCAAGGAGGTGCCGTCGCCAGCCGGGGGGCGGCCACTGAACCTCTGGTCCGTCGAGCGAGACGGTCGTCAGAGCTGGCTGCTCGGCACGTGCCACTTCGGCATCACCCTGGACGCAGCCTTGCCCCCGCCGGCCGACCACTCCCTGCGCGACGCACGCGTGGTTTTCGCCGAGGCGGACGTGGCCTCGGTGCAAGGGATGGAGGCGCTGAACCTGATGTGGTCGGACGCCTCGCTGTCCGACCGCCTGGAGCCCGCGGCGTGGCGTCGCCTGGTCTGGCGCGCCGGCGCCATCCCGGCGACCATGATCGATCATCTGCCGCCGTGGGTCGCGTCCCAGCTGCCGACGATCGCCGACGCGGCGAAGGCGCCCGGCGGCGGCAAGGGCATGGACCTGGAAGTGCTCGATCGCGCCAAGGCCCGCGGCATCCCCACCCGCTTCGTGGAGACGCTCGCCCAACAGGTTGAGCTGCTCCGAGGCTTCGACGACGCCTTCCTCGCCGACCTCAACCGCCCCTCGAACCCCGCCGCCGAGCAGCAGGCCACCCGAGCGCTCACTGACGTCTGCTACGGCGGCTCCGAGGATCTGGCCGCGCTCCTCCCGCCGGACGACCCGGCCACCGGCCCCCTGCTCACCCGCCGCAACGCCGCGTGGATGCCGGTGATCGAGCCGGAGTTGGCCACCGGTGGCGCGTTCGTTGCGGTCGGCGCAGCGCACATGCTGGGAGACGAAGGCCTGGTGGCGCGCCTGCGCGCCCGCGGCTTCACCGTGACGCGTCAGCTCACCCGGGCGCCGCCCGCCGCGCGTCCGCCGCCGAGCGACCGCGCGCCGCTCGAGGTCCCCGTGAAGCAGCAGGCCGAGGTCCTGGCCTGGGGCGCGCAGGTCACGCCCGTGGTGGTCGACCAGGTCTGCACCGAGGGCGGCCTGCCGCTGACCTGCCTCTTCCCCGACCGTGCCGCCTGCGTCTCGCGCCTCACCCGAGACGCGGGGCTCTGCGTCGAGCAGGCGGAAGCAGACCCGGACGGGGCGGCCGCTCGCGCGACCCGCTTCCAGGGCTGCCTCCTCGCAGGCGCTGCGCTCGAGGCGATCGTGCACGAGCGAATCCCCGATTCACCCGGGTGCGCGCTGATCACGGCCGCGGTGCAGCAGATGGGGGGCTGAGCTCCCCCACTACCCGTGCGGCATCTCCACCAGCACCAGCGCCGGCCCCGAACCCACGCTCGCCACGGCCGCGCGCACACTCTCCGCGTCCGCCCCGGTGGCCGTGGCGGTGGCGAGGCCCACGGCGCCGGCCAGCACCACGGGCGACACCGCCAACTGAGGCGCGAACGGCCCCTCGCCGGTGTACCAGCTCACCACGAAGACCACCGGCGCCCGGTGCGCCGCCGCGAGCTGCATCGCCTCGTGGAACGCGCCGTAGCTCACCGAGCCCGTGCCCAGGAAGACCACCGCCGGCTCGCCCGCGAGGGCCACCCCGACCGCCTCCAGCGCCCGAACCGCCGGGGACTCACCTGGGGGAACGACCTTGTACGGCCGCGCCTCGGCGAGGCGGTCCGCGTCCGCGCCGCGCAGGATCGCCGCGCCACGCTCACGCCGCCCCGGGAAGACCCAGGCGCGCTTGGGTGTGGCGGCCATCACGCCTTCCACCAGCGCCACCACGCCCAGCGCACCCGCCGAGGGCGGCTGCGCCGCGGCCCAGGCCCGGAACGGGCTCTCGGCCCCCGCCGTCACCGCAGCTCCAGGAAGAGCTGCTCAGGGTTCTCCAGGAGGGCCTTGAGGGCGCTGACGGCGCGAGCGGCCACGGCGCCGTCGATCACCCGGTGGTCGAAGCTGGGGGACAGGTACATCATCGGCCGGATGACCACCTGCCCGTCCACCGCCATGGGGCGGTCGTGGATCTGGTTCACGCCGAGGATGGCCACCTCGGGGTGGTTGAGGATCGGGGTGGCGAACCGCCCGCCGATGTTGCCCACCGAGGTGATGGTGAACGAGCCGCCGGTGAGCTCGTCAAGCCGGGCCTTGCCGTCCCGCGTACGCTGGCTGAGGTCGGCGATCTCCGCACCGAGCTCGAGCAGCGACTTGTCCTGCACCCGCTTGATCACGGGCACGAACAGGCCGGCGGGCGTGTCGGTCGCGATGCCGATGTTCACGTCCTTCCGCACCACGAGCTCGAAGTTCTGCTCGTCCATCACGGCGTTGAGCGTGGGGAAGTCGCGGAAGACGCGCACGAGCGCCTTCATGATGAACGGCAGGTAGCTGAGCTTCACGCCCTGGGCTTCCGCCGCGGGGTTCATCCGCTTGCGGAGCGCCACGAGGCGGCTCGCGTCCACCTCGTCGACGTAGGTGAAGTGCGGAGCGGTGTGCCACGCCTGCACCATCTTCTCGCTGATCTTGCGGCGGAGGCCGATGATCTTCACCCGCTCGTCGCCCGCGGTGGGCGCAGGTGCCACGAGCGCAGGCAGCGCCTTCGGCTCGGGCGCCGCGGTGAACCCGCTGAGGTCGTCGCGGGTGACGCGCCCGCCCTTGCCAGAGCCAGGGACGGCGTCGAGATCGATGCCGCGGGCGCTGGCTTCGTGGCGCACCGCCGGGCTCGCGAGGGCCTTCTCGCCGACCGGACGGGGCGGCGGGGGGAGCTTCGCGGCGACGGCGGGGTGCGGACCGGCGGGGGCGGCGACGACGG
>CAIXRH010000174.1 GCA_903921785.1 uncultured Pseudomonadota bacterium | reverse complement strand
CGCCGCTCGCGCCCGCCGCCGTCGCGCCGGCGGCTGCTCCCGCCGCGCCGGCCCCCGCCGTCCCCGCGCTCGTCTGCCCCAGCGGCCAGGCCTGCGGTGACCGCTGCATCGCCTGGACCGAGGTGTGCAGCCACGGCCTCGCGGACAGCCTCGGCTACGCGCCGCCGGTGGCGGTGCCCGCGCCGGCCCCGGGGGATGCCCCCGGGGGCTCTTCGTCGATCGTGCTCCCGCCCCGCCCGGTGAGCGACGCGTCGGCGGGCGCGCAGATGATGGCGCTGCCGCGGCTCAACGGCGCGGTGCCGCCGGGGGTGCGGGAGGGGGCGCCGCCGTGGTGCAGCTCGGGCAACGCCGAGATGGCGCGGCAGACCGAGTGCCTCGCGTGGTACCGCCTCGGCCAGGGCGAGTCGGCGAAGCTGCCGGCGAGCGCGCGTACCGACTGCCCGCAGCACCTCAAGTGCGCCGGCGTGTGCATGGACGAAGGGCAGGTCTGCCCTTCGGTAGAGCCGAACAGCTCCAAGCGGCTGGTGCCCTTCGAAGACCCCACCTCGGGAGGCGATCACTGATGCGCGTCGCCGCGATCCAGCTCGATGTGGTGTGGGAGGACCCGCCGGCGAACTACCGGCGGGCGGAGAAGCGGATCCAGGAGGCCGCCGCGCTCGGCGCGGGGCTGGTGATCCTCCCCGAAATGTTCGCCTGCGGCTTCTCGATGCGCCCCGACCGCGTGGCCGAGGTGCCCGGCGGCCCCACCGAAGCCTTCCTGGCCGAGGTGGCGGGCGGGCTGGGCGTGCACGTCCTCGCCGGGGTGCCGCTGCGGCTCGACGCGGGCGCGCCCCGGAACTGCGCGGTGCTCGTCGCGCCCGACGGCGGTGTTCGCCGCGCCGGAAAGCTGCACCCTTTCTCGTTCGCGGGGGAGCACGAACACTACGCCTTCTCCGATGAGGTGCACACGTGGGAGGTGGGCGGGCTGCGGATCACGCCGCTGGTCTGCTACGACCTGCGCTTCGCGGAGCCCTTCCGGCTCGCCGCCACGCGCACCGACCTCTTCGTGGTCGTGGCGAACTGGCCCGAGCGGCGGCGCGCCCACTGGCAGACGCTCCTGCGCGCCCGCGCCATCGAGAACCAGGCCTTCGTCGTGGGCTGCAACCGCGTCGGCGACGGCGACGGGCTCCACTACGCCGGCGACTCCGCCATCGTCTCGCCCTGGGGCGAAGCGCTCTCCGGCGCCGCCGAGCAGGAGACCGTGCTGGTGGCCGACCTCGACCCCGCGGCGATCACCGCCGCCCGGGCCGCGTTCCCGGCGCTCCGGGACCGTCGCCCGGAGGCGTACCGGCTGGCCGAGCCGGGCTGAGGCGCCCCGGCGTCGCCCGCCAAAAGGAGCGCTGAGCGTGGGTTGAAGCGCGACCGTGCGCTCGTTGTCGGTGGATCGAAGCGCTGAGGGTGGGGATGCGCACCCAAACGGACGGTCAACCGCCAAAGAGCGCGCGCAGCGCGACCCGGCGACCCACGCCCCCGTCCCGCGCGGACTGTACGGCCGCGAGGCGCTGTTCGAACGGCCCGAGCGTCCAGCACGCGGCGGCGTCGAGCGCCTCCACCGGGCCGACCGCCTCGTTCTCCGGGCAGATGTCGCGGCGTTCGACGCCGGCCTCCGCCCACCGCAGCGGGAGCCCCTGGGTGCGGCAGACGTACGGCCGGGCGGCGTACACCCGACAGCGGCTGGCTTCGTCGAGGAAGGCGCAGCGCCCCGCCGGCCCCGGCGCCGACGCGAGCACGTCGGGGAATTCGGCCCGGATTCGCGCCGCTTCCACCTCGAAGACCGTGAGCTCGTCCACGCAGCAGCCCGCGCAGCCGGCGCGACACGCGAGGCGAGGCCCGTGGCGGGCGGTGAGCGGCGCGACGAGCTCGTCGACCACCGCGTGCAGCCGCCGGACGTACTCGAGCGCGGCCGCCGGCCCGGGATCGGCCACGGCTCAGTACGCCCAGATCCGGCAATTCTCCCCGACGGTGGCCAGCCATCGCCCGCGGTCGGAGAACGCCAAGGCGCGCACCACGCCCTCGTGGGCGCTCACCCGCGGCGGGTGCGCCCGGTCCTTCGGCGCCGCGCCCACGCCACAAATCGCCACCAACCCGCCGAACGTGCCGAGGGCCACGAACTGGCCGTCCGCGGTGAGGGCGGCGGCGCTCGTGTCGAGCAGGCGGAAGCTCAGCGGGGAGCCGTTCTCCCACACCGTGGCCCCACCGACCGCCACGCCGAGCAGGCGCGGGCCGACGAAGCGGATGCTGTGGCCGGTCGCGGGCTCTTCGGGCAGCGGGTAGCCGAGCGGCACGGTGACCACCCCGGTGATCAGGCTCCGGGCGACGCGGATGCCCTCTACGTCGCCGGCGGCCGTGCCCGAGGGCACGCTGGCGTCCATCTCCAGGGAGTCCCCGGCGTAGACGCGCACGCGCCGCCCGCCGCGACCGTCGCCGATGACGAGCACCCGATCGCCGACCAGGTGCACCTCGGCGTCCCCGTTGAGGCCGGTCTCAAGGAGGCGCTCCCGCTGACGGGTGGCGCGGTTCCAGACCTCCAACGTACCGGTCGTGCCGAGCACCGCCACGAGCTCCGCGCTCGCGTCGAGGCTGGAGGGATCGGGCACGCCGGTCCAGAGCACGCGGCTGCCGAACGACGGCTCCACGCAGGTGACGGCGCCGCTGGCGCTCGCCACGAGCAGCTCTTCGCGTCGAGGCACCCAGGTCATCGCCCGCGGCGCCTCGATCGGCGCGGCGAGCACCGGCTCCAGCGCCCGTTGGGCGTGGAGGAAGTGCGCGTCGCGCGGGGGGCTCATGTCCCGCCGCCCCGCCGGTCGGCCACGATGGCGGCCACCTCGTCGTGGCTCACCTCGATGGGGTACTTGCCGTCGAAGCAGGCCATGCACGCCGGGGTCTTCGCGGTGGCGCGGAGGCCCTCCACGCTGAGGAAGGTCACCGTGTCCACCCCGAAGGTGCGGGCCCACTCGGCCTCGGGCACCCGCGCGGCGACCAGCTCATCCTTCGAGGGCATGTCGATCCCGTAGAAGCACGGGTTCTTCACCGGCGGGGAGAAGACCGCGAGGTGCACCTCCTTGGGCTTCACCTCCCGCACCAGCTCCGCGAGGCGCTTCACGGTGGTGCCGCGGACGACGCTGTCGTCCACCAGGATGACGCGCTTGCCCTCCATGATCTCGGGGATCGGGTTGAGCTTGAGCCGCAGCGCCGACTGGCGGGTGCGGGCGTCGGGCATGATGAAGGTGCGCCCGCTGTAGCGGTTCTTGATGAACCCCTCGCGGAACGGGAGCCCCAACGTCTCCGCCATGGCCTGGGCGGCGGGGCGGGAGGTGTCGGGCACCGGCACCACCACGTCGGCCGTGAGGCCCTTGGCGCGGAATTCTTCGCCGAGGCGCTGGCCGAGGTCCCAGCGCACCTGGAAGACCCGGCCGTCCTCCATCAAGCTGTCGGGCCGGGCGAAGTAGATGCGCTCGAAGAGGCAGCGGTGCGTCACCGCGGTGCGGACCTGCGCCACGCGGGGCGCCTGGTTCGGCCGGAGCAACATCACCGAGCCGGGGGGGATCTCCCCGATCATCTCAAACCCGAGGGCGTCGAGCGCGACGGACTCGCTGGCCACCGCCCAGGCGCCGACGGAGTTGCGGCCATACACGCCGGGACGGACCCCGTGCGGATCGCGGAACGCCACCAGGGTGTCCTCGCCTTCCACCTCGGTGATCGCCGCGCAGGTGTAGGCGCCACGGACCTGGTCGAAAACGTCGCGCACGGCGTCCTTGACGTTCTCGAACGCGGTGCCGCGGAGGCCCTCCGCGAAGACGAGCATGATCGGCTCCACGTCGCAGTTGGACTGCACGCGGATGCCGCGGCGGGCGAGCCACGCTTCGATCTGGGGCACGTTGGTGACGTTGCCGTTGTGGGCCATGAGCACGCCCGGACGGCGGGTGTGGAACGGCTGCGCGTCCTCCCGCACGCCCGCTCCCACCGTGGGGTACCGAACGTGGCCGATCGCCGACTGCCCGGGCAACGACGCGATCGTGCCCATGGTGAAGACCTGGGAGACCATCCCGAGGTCCTTGAAGACGTGCGCCCGGCCCCGGGTGACGGTGCCGATGCCGCACGCGTCCTGCCCACGATGCTGAAGCGCCTGGAGCGCCATCATCGCGCCGGCGGCCGCGTTCTCCACCCCGATGAGTCCGACGAAGCCGCACATGTCAGTACTCCAGGAGCTTGATGAGGAGCTCCGCCTGGTATTGTGCGTCGTAATCGGCGCGGTGCTTTTGGACCAGATCTTCCGCGGGGAGGTTCAGCCGCTCGGCGAGGACCTCCTTGCTGCTGTCGAACCAGTGGAGGTTGAGCTTTCCGGTGGCCAACGCCTTGGTGTCGAGCGCCTTGTAGCCGTAGGGGTTCGGCAGGTCCTCGGCGGCGTAAGCCCAGCTCACGAACGACCAGTCGAACGGGGCGTTGTGGCCCACGAAGACCGGCTTGGTGCCCGGCTTCGTGTGGGCCTTGGTCCACGCCGTGAGCGCTTCGAGCGCCTGCCGACGCGGGACGCCGTGGGCGCGAAGCTGCTCGATGTCCAGCCCGTTGACCTTCATCGCGCCCGGATCCACGCGCGGCGCCTCCGGACGAAGCTCCACGTAATGGGTGGCCCCGAGGTGCAACTTCCCGTCGTCATCGGGGGCGACCGCCACCGCGCCGAGCGAGATCATGTCGTAGAGCGCCGGCACCGGGCCGGAACACTCGATGTCGATACAGAAGTACGTGGCGCGGGTCTCAGCCATGGCCGGCGGCTAACCCGCGGCGCTAAGGGAGGGGCGTGAAGCTGATGTCGAGCCTCTTGTTGCTCCTGGGTCTGGTACCCGGGGTCATCGCCTTCGCGGCCGTCGTGGGCCTCGGGGTGATGCGCACGCTGCCCGCGGGGCAGATCGCCCTGGTCGCCGGCTGCCTCATCGGCCTGCCGGTCATGGGGTTGTACGCGTTGATGGGGCGTCGTGAGGGCGGACTGGGCGCCGCAATCCTCCTGTGGTCCGGGGCGCTCCTCCTCGGGCTCCCCGGCTACTTCCCGGGCGAGCTCCAGGAGGCGATCGGCGCCGGGTTCGGGGTGATCGTGGCCCTCGGCGGGCCCGACGCCACCGCCTCCGCCGCCCGCTTCGGCCGCAAGCTCGACCTCCCTTCGGCGGCGGGAACGGCGCCCGCGCCGTTGGCCGAGCGGGTGCCCGAGCCCTGCGTGCCCACCGCCACCGCGCTCGCCTCCGACCAGGTCGCGCTGCCCTATGAGGGCCAGGGCCACAGCATGGCCCTCGGCGTGCAATTCGGCGACACCGACGTGCCGATGCTCTTCGACACCGGGGCCACTGTCACCACGCTCAGCCACGACGCGCTCCGCACCCTCGGCGTGCGCATCCCCGGCGACGCCCCGGAGATCACCCTGCACACCGCCAACGGCGACCGCACCGCGCAGCTCCTCCTCATGCCCCGGGTGTGGGTCGGCGGCCTCCCGGTGGACGGGGTGACCGTGGGCGTGTGCGACGAGTGTGCCGACGAGAAGGTGTCCGGACTGCTCGGGCTCAACGTGTCCGGGCAGTTCCTGGTGACGGTGGACACCGTGCGCAAGGAGGTGGTCTTCCAGGCGCGCGAGGGCCGGCAGGACCGCGTGGTGGACATCGGCCCCTGGCTCAAGGTGCACGCCACCGCGCGCATGTGGCCGGACGAGCGGGTAGACGTGGAGGTCGTGGCGGACAACGCCGCGTCCCGCACGGTCAGCGAGGCCGTGGTCGGCATCCACTGCGGCGCCGACAGCTTCCAGGCCACGCTCAAGGACATCACCCCCGGGGCCACCGCCACGACCCAGACGCGCCTCCCCGCCGGCTCGGACTGCGGCGAGTACCGGGTCACCCTCGAACACGCCTACTGGTGAGAACATGGAGCTCGGCGAAGTACGCAAGTTTGGCGCGGCATTGCCCGGGGTGACCGAGGAGCCCCACCACCAGATGATGTCGCTGCGGGTGTCCGGTAAGATCTTCCTCACCTGGCCCCCGGACGGCTCCCGGGTGCACCTCTTCGTGACCGAAACGCGCGCCCGCGAGCTGGCGACGGCGCGTCCGGACGCGTGCGCGCTGCTCTACTGGGGGGCGAAGGTCTGCGGGCTGCGGGTGGAGCTGCCGGTGCAGGACCGCGCGGCGGTTGAGGGGTGGATCGAGGAGGCGTGGGCGACCAAGGCGCCGAAGCGGCTGGTGTCGGCGCGGAAGGCGTGAGCGGGGGGCGAGGGGCGGATTCGGCGCGGGTGTCCAGGGGAAGCCCGGGATGTCGAGGGGCTGGCGCTCCTTCACCGACCTGCCGCCCGGACGCGTCGGCGGTCGAGGAGCCGCCGGGGCGAGAATGGCGAGGCTACAATGGCGCGATGACGCTCCTCTTCCTCGTGGCGTGCACCTCCGGCGCGAGCGACTCCCCCGCGGCCGACTCGGCGGCTTCCGCCGGCCCGACCGACTCCGCGGACAGCGGCGTCGGCGACACCGCGGACGCGGCGGACACCGCTGACACCGGCCCGTTCACCCCGCCCGAGTGGTGTCCCGCCCCCGACGCGGGTCGGCAAGAGGTGCTGGACACTCCGGCCAGCCCCTACTTCATCACCCACCCCGAGGCCGTGGACGCTCCGCTGGTGATCTTCCTCCCCGGCGGCCCCGGCGACCGCGGCTCGGCGTCGAACACCTGGACCGCCTTCTTCGACGAAGACCCTCGCGGGTTCCGCCTCGTGGTCCCCTACGTGACCGAGAAGGGCTACCCCACCGACGTGGTGCCCCCGGTGGAGGCGATCCTGGAGGAGGTGCTCACCTGCTTCGGCGGCGACGCCTCGCACGTGCACCTCGCCGGCCACAGCAACGGCGGGTACCTCGCCTACAACGTCGTGGGCCCCGACCTCGCGGACCGCTTCGTCACCATCACCGGCGCCCCGGCCTACTTCCGGGACTTCAACGCGAGCGACTTCACCGGCCTCGCGTTCCACAACTCCGCCGGCGAGCTGGACCCCGACTGGCTCGGCGCGATGCAGGAGGCCCAGGACGACCTCACCGCCGCCGGCTTCGACACCCAGCTCACGGTCTGGCCCGACACCGGCCACACGCCCGGGCCGGGGTGGACCGGGCGGGACGCGATGTTCGCGTTCTGGGAGGACCACCCCGCGCGGGAGTAGCGCCTACAGGTCCTTCACGAACTCGAAGTAGTCCGCGAAGTGGACGCGGTTCACCTGCTTGCCCATCTTGATCATCTCGCGGGCCACCGCCTCCACGGCGTGGCGCATACACACCGGCTCGCGCCGCGCGCTCGCCAAGATGCAGGCGTTGATCGCGCTGTTGACGATGCCACCGCCGGCGAGGACGAACTGGTTGGAGAGGTAGCCGAGGTCGAGGTCGTCGCCGCGGGGGGCGTAGGGCGGGATGGCCCGCTCCCAGAGCTTCCGGCGCATCTCGGGCGTGGGCATGGGGAACTCGACGACGGCGCCGAAACGACGGAGGAACGCTTCGTCGATGTTCTCCTGGAGGTTGGTGGTGAGGATGGCGCAGCCTTCGAACACTTCGAGGCGCTGCAGCAAGAAGCTCACTTCCTGGTTGGCGAAGCGGTCCTGCGCCTGCTTGACCTCGCCGCGGGAGCCGAAGAGGGCGTCGGCTTCGTCGAAGAGGATGACGGCCGTTCCGCCTTCCGCGGCGTCGAAGATCTCGCGGAGGTTCTTCTCCGTCTCGCCGACCCACCGGCTGATGACGGAGCTGAGGTCCACCCGGAAGAGGTCGAGGCCCAGGGAGCCGGCGATGACCTCGGCGGCCATGGTCTTTCCGGTGCCCGGACCGCCAGAGAACAGCGCCTTGATGCCGTAGCCGCGGGCGCGGATCTTGTTGGCGCCCCAGCGGTGGTACACGTTCTCCTGTTCGGACAGGTAGTGCGTGAGGTGGATGAGCTGCCCCTTCACCTTCTCGGTGATGATGAGGTCGTCCATCTTGAATTGTGGGATCACGTGCTGGGCGAGGCCACGGAATTCGGGTCGGCTCATCTCGCGGGCGGCGGCCCAGATGGTCTCGATCGGGGGCTCCTTGCCGCCCGACTCGGCCTCGGCCCGCTCGATGACCCGCGGGATCGTGGTGCCGCCGACGCTGTAGAAGCGCTCGGAGATGTCGGCCGCGAGCGCCGAGGACCAGCCCTTGCGCTCCAACTGCACGGTCCACGCCTCGGTGCGCTCCTCCAGCGTGGTGCGCCCGACCTGCACGGTGACGCTGGGACGATCGCTGCCGAGGAGCCCGGAGATGGCCCTGCGGTCGCTGCCGGAGACGAGCACCGGGTACGGCAGCGTGGAGAGCGCGCTGCCCAGGGCCATCAAGCCGTTGCGAAGCGCCGGATCTTCCTGGGCGGGCGCCACGTTGATCACGTAGGGGAGCGCCTCGCTCAGCCGCAGCTCGCGGATGAGGTCCCACGGTTCTTCGAGGTACTGCTTCGCCCGCTCCAGGTCGATGCGCACCAGCGGCCGGCCCATGAAGCGCGCGAGCGACTGCGCGACGCCCTCGCGGAGGCCCACGGTGCTGCCCACCACCGCCACCGTGACCGCGCCCTTGAGCGTGTCGCCCAGGTCGGCGATGCGCTTTCGCGTGGGGGCGGGGATGAACGGCTCGACCGAGGTATCGATGGGGGTGAAGCCCACCGCGCTCGGCAGCTCTTCTTCTTCGAGGAACCAGCGCACCAACCGCGGAGTGGGGTGGAGGCGGCGGCTGGTGTGGGTCTCGAACCCGTCGGGGGGGTTGAGCAGGAGCAGGCGGTTGCGGATGAGCGGGCCGCCGGGGAGGAGACGCGCCTGCAACGCCAGACGTTCACGACGGCCCGGGCGCAGCACGCGGGTGGACATGTCCACCGTGAGGTAGGCCTGGTTCAGGTTGTCGTTGAGGTAGGCGAAGATCTTGCCGTACCCGGCGCTGATCTCGGGGGCGAGGGCGAGCAGCACGAGGTCGGCGTCGTCGCCATCGAGGGAGAAGGCCTCTCGGAAGCGGGAGAAGCGGCCGCCGGGGGCGTCGCGCAGCGCGGTGGAGGCGAGCACCGCCTCCTCCAGCCCGTCGGGCCCGGCGGGGTAGTCGATCTCGCCGTGGGCGCGGAGCAGCGCGTCCACCTCGTCGTCGGTGATGACGGAGCCCCAGAACTGCCCTTTCGCCCGCATCGCCGGGCGGGAACGCTGCCGACGCACGGCGCGCAGCAAGAGCAGGTCGGTGCGGCGCAGGCGGCGGGCGAGTTCGTCGAAGACGTTGCTCATCGCGGAGGCAGGTATCAAGGCGCGGGCTTCGGGGACGGGGCGGGCGCGCGGACGCGCGCGTCCTGGGCTATGAAGTCTTCATGCGAAGCCTCATCCTCGTGCTCTCGGTGCTCGCTGGCTGCGCCAGCTCACCCGCGCCGGTGGACACCGGCACGTCTCCGAACCCCGCCGACACCGCTGGGGACAGCGGGAAGGACACCGGGACCGACACGGGAACCGACACCGGCAAGGACTCCGGCGACACGGCGAAGGACACCGGGAAAGACACGGGCGACACCGGCAAGGACACCGGCGCGGACACGGGGAAGGACACCGGAACGGATACCGGGAAGGACACCGGAACCGACACCGCGGCCGACCGCTGCCCCGACAGCGACCCCTGCGTGGTGTACGCCTGCTACTGCGGCGCCTGCACGTCCGCGGACATCCAGTGTGTGAAGCAGTCCTGGGCCGACGCGAACCCCTGCCTCCTCGGCTGCGCGGTGCAGGAGTGCCCCGAGCTGGACACCACCACGTGTGGCTGTGACGAAGCCTCCGGGGCCTGCCTCAAGCTGTAGGCGGATGCGGGCCTCCGCCCACCCCGAGCAGGCGCCTCCGGCGCCGCCCTCCCGGGTGGCCATGCCCGCCGTTCGGCCCTTCCTCGCCTTCTACGACCTCTCTGGTGTGGGGCTACTCCAGGAAGTCCAGGGCGCTCCGCCCGCCGCCGTCGGCGTCGCCGCCGCACCACCCCCGCGCGCGGTTGGTGCCGAGGACGACGCGGAAGTCGTCGCGGCCGGGGGCGCCGAAGCGCCAGGTCTCGCCGTCGAGGCCCGCGGGGCCGGCGTAGTCCATCGGGCGGTCCACCAGGGGGGCGAGGTCGGGGGCGAAGGTGTGGGGGAGCTCGCAGGCGTCCCACTCGGGAGCGGCGAGGGAAGTGGAGCTCGCGAGGTGAACCACGATGCCGCCGGGCACGTCGGGGTCCAGGAGGCCCGTGGAGCCCAGGGTGAGCACCGGGTAGGCGCCCGCGCGGGTCTTGTCGGTGTCGGCCCACGTCACGTAGCCGTCGTTGAGCCAGCCGCCTTCGGGGGCGTCCATCGTTCCGCACCGGTAGCTGCCCGCTTCGTCCGGGCCGCTCCAGGCGTCATCCGCGCAGCGGCTGCGCTGGGCCACGACGATCGGGAGGCCGTCGATGGTGGTGGAGACCTTCATGGTCATCGTCGCGAGCCAGTCGCGGGCCAGGGACTCTCCGTCCGGCCGGGTGTCGTGGGGGTCGAGGCCGAAGCCGCCGCTGCCGAAGCCGTAGTCTTCGTCGCCGGGGCCCACCCGCCCATCCCCGTCGGTGTCCGCGATGACGTTCGGGGCCGACAACGCGCCGAGCCCCGGCATCGAGGCCCACCACCACCGCAGCTCGGCGCCATCGGTGAAGCTGACGCTGTCTACGTAGTATTCTCGACCGCGCCAGCCCTCGGTGTCGTCGCCCTTGGGGGCGATGCCCTCCACGAAGCCGAAGAGCCCCTCGGCGAGCACCCCCCGGTCGCCGGGTTCGAAGCCGCCCATGCAGCTCATGTTGCTCGTGTTGTTCGCCTCGTCCCAGAACGGGGTGCAGGCGAACGCCCACCGGTTGTGGTCGTAGGTGTCGGGGAGGTCGCCGTCTTCGCCGGTCTCCGCGAGCAGGTAGAACGGCATGATCCAGTCGGGCGCGCAGGCCCACACCTGGGCGGCGATGGAGCGGAACCACACCACGTCCCCGTCGGGGTTGGCGACCCACACGGCGAGCGCGGCCTCTTGGGGGCAGGTATCGTCGGCCTGGCACGCGGCGTAGTCGCCGCCGTTGCCCTCCACGCAGGTGCGACAGGCCGAGTCTTCGGCGAAGAAGGTGTGCGCTTCGTCGTCGGCGCAGGCGCCGCTCTCCACGGCGGCGTCGACATCGCCGCCGGTGCCGGCCACGCCCTCCGCGCACCCCTCGCTGATGCTCACCAACATCGGCTCCGGGTCGTTGACCAGCGCGGTGTACGGGTACACGGCAAGTCGGGCGGTGTAGGCGCCATCGGGGCCGTCGACCGGCGCTTCGATCCCGGGCATCTCGCAGAGCCCGGGCTCGGTCTCGGTGCCGAACAGCTGCTCGGGGGTGAGCGCGCCCAGCCCGTACTGGTTCAGCCGGTACGTCGGGACCTCGTCGATCGCGGCCTGAAGGGCGGCGCCGCGATCTTCGTCCCGGGTGGCGCGCGGAAGCGCGAGCGCGCCGACCTTGTCGGCGACGACGCGCTCGGGGAGCCAGTCGGGGCCGGAGGGGCCGGCTCCGCCGGTGTTTCCCGGGGGTCCCGCCGCCCCGCTGCCACCGAGGGTGCCGCCGGCGAAGGTGGCCGGCCCGACGGCGGACGGGAGACCGCCGGGGGCCTGCGCCTCCCACCGCGCGACGGCCGCGGCCATCCCGTTGGCGGGCGACTGTGCGGCCCACGCGGCGGGCTCGCCGTCGTAGATGGTGTGCACGGGGCGCGGGGCTTCGGGCTCGGGGAGGCACCCGAGGAGGGCGAGGAGCGGCAGGGTCATCCTCCACAGAGTTAACGAGTCCGCATGTCCAGGTTGAGCGGGTTGGTCCTTTTGTTGGCCGGGTGCGCCGGTCCGGATGTCTGCGTGGAGCCCGTGGTCGCGAGTGCGCCGGGAATGGGCGACGCCAACGGCGACGGCGCGGTCGACGTCTCCGATGGGCTCTTCCTCGGGCGGAGCCTCTTCGCGGGCGGCGCGGCGCCGGTGTGCGACGCCGCGGCGGACGTGCTCGGCGATGGCGTGGTCGACGCGGCGGACGGCGTCTCGGTGTTCCGAAGCCTCTACGCCGGCACCTTCCCGCTCCCCGCCCTCGCCGAGGGTGCGTGCGCGTCGGTCCGCAGCCCGGCTCCGCCCGAGGTGTGCGCGCCGGTGGCCCTCGCGGTGAGCGCACCGGCGAAGGCGATCGGCGCCTTCGACGCCTCGATCACCCTCACCAGCCCCGGCCTCGACGTGCAGGGCTGGCAGCTCTCCCTGACGGCCACCGGCTGCTCCGTGAGCGCCGTGGACCTCTCGGGGACGATCGCCGCCTACACCACGGACGGCGGGCTCCGCCGCGAGGGGTTCGCGGAGTCGGGCACCACGAAGGACGGCGCGTGGTCCGGCGTGGCGCTCGGCTGGAAGGGCGACGCCGCGGCGCCCGCCTCCGCGGACACGGCGAAGTTGCTCACCGTGCACGTGGCCGCCTCACCGCCCGCATCGGGGTGCGCGCCCTGTGTCCTCACGCTGGCGGATGGCCAGTCTGCGCCGGGCGGGGCGCTCCGCAACGTCGTGTCGAGCGCGGGATGGAGCTACCGGCCCACGCTTGGGTCGGCGACCGTGGACGTCTGCGGGGGGTGAGGGCCGCTCATACGGTTTGACCCTGATGGAGACCGTTCGCTCGTCGCGACTCCCAACGACGGGAATCCCGCCCCCCCCCGGCGCCGCGTCCTCGCCGGGCGAGCGGAAATCAGGGTCAGACCGTATCACCCCTCGATCGACACCAGCGCCCACGCCCACCCGTTGATGTCCGCGCCCTTCACCTGCCCGAGCCCCTCGGCGTACCACGTGTCCCACCAGCCACCGGAGAGCGTGGTGCGCACCTTGATCGTGGGGACGGCGCCGTCCGGCGTGTCGACCGGGCCGCCGTCGGTGGCCGCGTAGCTGTAGGTGAACGCCCCGGAGATCGGCTGCTCTTTGCCCACCTGGTAGGTGAGCTCGGTGGCGACGCTCCAGCTGTCGCCCGCGGCGAGCACCGCGGGGACGGGGCGCACCGCCGGGTCGTAGGCCTGGGTGGAGGGGGTGGGACGGGCGCCGCCGTCGTCGAGGAGGTCGTCGGTCTGGGTCTGCGTCCAGCCTGCGGTGGTGCACACGCTGGTGGACTCCCGGTGGCGGCTCCAGATCCAGTCGCCGTAGTCGAAGGCGAGGTCTTCGACCAACGTGAACGTGAGGGGGTCGGCGTCGTCGTCGACGACAGTCGAGGTCTGCTCGCCGACGGTGCCGGTCGAGTCGGTCACTGCGAAGGTCCACACCCGTCCAGCGACGATGCCGGCGTAGGCGCCGCAGGACGCGGGGTCCCCGCCGGTCTCCGCCGTGTCGGCCGTGTCCGCCGTGTCGGGGGCGCCGGTGTCCGGACCGGCGCCCGACGTGTCCGTGGCACCGGAGGGGGTGCAGGCGAAGAGCGCAGCCAGCAAGGCGGACATCCACCACCGCGGAGTGTCGGCCTCGTAAGCGCAAGGGACGGGGCCGGCAAACGGTGGGGACGCGCCCGCCCCGAGCAGGCGCCTCCGGCGCCGCCCTCCCGGGTGGCCATGCCCGCCGTTCGGCCCTTTCTTCCTGCTATTCCCTTCGTTCGGCGAGGTAGCCGTGGAGCGGACAGTCGGCCTCGTGGTCGCCGACGAGCCCCAGCGCGTGGTGCACCGCGCGGTCCATCGCCACGAACCAGCCCGGCTCGGTGGGGAAGAGGTTCTCCCGGCCGAACGCCTCGACCAGCCCGAGCGCCTCCATCCGCGCCATGACCGGCGGCCGCATGCCGACGAGCACGAGGTGCCGTCCGTCCCGGCGCATCGCCTCGAGCACCGAGCGGAGCACCTCGGCGGTGGTGACGTCGAGGCCCTGGCAACGTTTGAGGCGGAGGATCAGCACGCGGACGGAGGTGTCGACGAGGACCTCGTCGAGGTCCTCCTGGAGCTCCGAGGCGGCCCCGAAGAACAGGCTGCCCTCCACGTGGAGGATTCGTACCGCGGAGCACGTGCGGGTGGGGGCGCCATCCTCCGCGGCTTCCCGGAGGTGATGGTCGGCGTCGACCACGAGCGGGACCACCGTGATGAGGCGGGCGCGGCGGAGGAAGAGCACGAGGCTCACCACGACCCCCAGGTAGATCGCCTTGTCCAACTCGAAGACCCACGCGCCCACCAACGTGACGAGGAACGCGGCGATGTCCCCGCCGCCGGACTTCATCGTGAGCCGGATCCGCGGGACCTCCACGAGGTCTCCTGCCAGGACCAGCAGGATCCCCGCCAGGGAGGCGAGCGGCGTGTGGTCGACCAACGGGCCCGCGACCAGCACCACCAGCGCCACAAAGACGCCGCCGATCGGGCCGGCCAGTCGGGTCCGCGCGCCCGAACGCCAGTTGGCCATCGACCGGCCCAGGCTGCCGGAGACCGGGTACCCGCCGTTGACCGCCGCCGCGACGTTTGCCAACCCCTGGCCGATGAACTCCATCGAGGGGTCGATGCGGTCCCCCGTACGGCTCGCGATGGACCGGGCGACCGCGCCGGACTCCACCAGCGAGAGCACCGTCGTGGCGACGGCCGCGGGCAGAAGCAACGACACCCACTCCAGCGACGGCAGGGTGAACCCGGGGAGCGTGGCCGGGACCGGGGCGATGTCCGCGATCGTGCGGATGCCCTTGGCGTGCAGGTCGAACACCATGCACAATCCGACGCCGACCACGATCGCGACCAGCGCTCCGGGAATCCGCTTGGACACCCTCCGCAGCGCCAGGATGCCGGCCACGGTGCCGATCGAGAGGGCGAGCGCCCGGGGATCGGCGTGGTCGAGGCCGCGAAGCCACGAGGCGAGGCGGTGGAAGACGTCCACCCCGGCCATCGGGGTGTTGGTGACGTACTGGAGCTGCCCGACGGCGATGAGCACCGCGGCGCCGGTGATGTAGCCGAGCACCACGGCGTTGCTGAGGTAGTCGACGAGGGCGCCGAGGCGGAGGGCGCCCGCCGCCATCTGGATGACGCCGACGACGAGCGCGAGGGTGGCGGCCAGCTCGACGGGCGACGCGCCGGTGCGCGCCGCGGCTCCGGCCACTGCCGTGCCCACGAGCAGCGACAGCGCGTTGGTCGGACCGGCGACGACGTGCCGCGAGGAGCGGAAGAGCCCGCCGAGGATCGCCGGGAGGATCGAGGCGTACAGCCCCATCGCCGGCGGCAGCCCCGCGAGCATCGCGTAGGCGAGGCCCTGCGGGATGGATAGCACGGTGACGGCGGCGGCGGCCCCGACGTCCGGCCAGAGGTCGGCCGTTCGCCAGGCGGCGAGGTCGCTCGGGGGGAATCGTCGCAGCCAGGCGATCACCGTCGGACCGTATCCCGGGGAGGCGCCCCCTCGGCCCCCGTCACGCCACCGAGCACCGCCCGTCGCCGCAGCGGCTGTGGTCGCCGGCGGGCTCCATCTGGTGCAGGGTCGCGGCGATCTGGGCGTCGCCGCGGAGGCCGAACAGCAGGTTGATGCCGTGGCGGCTCGCGGAGATGAGCTCGAACGCCTGCCGCGCCATCGGTCGCAGCGTGGGGGTGGCGAAGCGGACCGACCACGGGCGCCAGTCCCGGAGCGCCCACATCGCCATCAGCCAGGCGTTGTCGCCGAAGTAGACGCCGCCGCGGTCGTCGACCACGGTCAGCTCGGCCCGGGGCGGCGGCGGGAGCCCGGGGAAGAGCTCGGCGAGCCGCGGGTCGCCCTGCGGGAGGAGCTGCACGGCGACGGCGTGGGGCTGAGCCGCCAACCACCGCGCGCAGTTGCAGCAGAAGCCGCACTCCGCGTCGTAGAGCACCCAGAGCTGGCGGATCACGTGGCGCTCGCCGGGCTCACGGGGTGCGCGGTGGCGGGGCGGGGCGGGAGGTAGGCGTTGGGCAGCACGGGCGGAGGCGCGATCTGCCGCAGGCCGTTCTTGCGCATCCGGGAGAGCACGAAGAGGTTGAAGAAGTGCATCCCGCCGATGACCAACATCGCCCAGCCGATGTTGTCGGCGGCGTAGCGCACGACGGCCGGCCAGGTCTCGAGGGTCTCGTAGGAGTTGACGTTGCGGGCGACCATCCCGAGGTTGATGAGGTAGAAGCCGACCGCGAGGAGCTTGTTCACCGCGTCGGCGAGGTCGGCGTTCTGGGCGAAGGCATCGAGCAGGAAGATCCGGCCGTTCTTCACCAGCGTACGCCCGACCCACACGGTGAGCGGCACGGTGACGGCGAGGTAGGCGCCGTAGGCGTAGAGGGTGAGGTCGGGGAGGCCGGTGAGGGCGGCGTTGGTGATCGTCGGGTTCATCTGGGGTCCTGGGGTGAGGCGGGCGGTGGCCCGTCACCCCCCCATCCGGAACCGCGGGCGCCGGTTGCGCGGGGGGCGGAGAATTTCTGAGGAATCCGACGCGCGGGGTGTCGACGGGCTGGAGGTGCTCCACCGACCTGCCCAACGGGAGGCGCCGCGGTCGAGGAGCCGCCGCGGTGAGAATGGCGGGACGGGCGGCCTGGACCTTGCAGAGGCCCGGGCATGCCCCGCCGCTTCGCCGTCTCCGCCTATGCCCTCCTCCACCTCGCGTACGCGCTGCTCGTCCTCCGGCACCAGGGCCTCCCGACCTGGGGAGTCCTGACGCACCGCACGAACGTTCCGCTCGCCTTCGTGGAGGGGGCTTTGGCGGCGTGTCTGCTCCTCGCCGGGGCCTGGCCCTTCGGCGCTGGGGGTCGTCGATTTCGGGCATCGCTCCTCGCCCTGGGTCTCCTTCTGCTCGCGGATCAGACCATGCGGTTGCGGGCTGAGGACGACCGCTTCCACAACGATTGCGACGGCGGCTGCGGCTACACGCCGCCGCCGGCCTTCCACGCCATCGCGGGCACTGCGCTCCTCGGCGCGCTCGTCGCGGCCGCCGTGGCTGTGCGCGGCCCGGGCCGGGTCCGCGACCAACCGTAGCGACGCATCTACGGAGCGTGGCGCCCGGTGCCTTCGCCCGCGCGGCCGCCGCGCTCGCGCGCTCCCGCCGCGCTCGCGCGCTCCCGGGTGGGCACCGTCGCCCGCCCCGCCCTTCTCGCTGCCGCTCGCTCCTCGACCGCCGACGGGTCCGGACGGCAAGCCGGTGGGGCGCCACCCGCCCCTCGACCCGCTCGTCGTCCGGAGCGCGCGAGGGCTACTTCACCCGATACCCGCCCATCTCGTTGTTGAAGATCCAGGCGACCAGCTCGCCGATCTCGAACTCGGTGGCCATGAAGCTCTGGGTGCTGGCGGCGGCGGAGCCTTCGTCGCGGAGCACGGCGCGGGCGGCGAGCATCTTGCGGCAGCGGGCGCGCCAGAGCTCCATGTTGCCGGGGCGGAGGTCGATCCAGCCCTTGGCGGCCCACGCGTCGACCTTCTTGGGGTCGTCGAGGCGCACGGAGGAGTTGTGGCCCTCCAGCTCGGGCACGTTGATGCGCGGGCCGCGGAGGAGGTGCTTGCCGTCGGGGCGGAGGATGGGGATGCCGATGGACGGCGCCGTCTTCTGCGTGCCGGAGGGCAGGAGCGCCGCTTCACAGCGGGTGGAGATTTCGGCGGGGGTCTCCGCGGCGGCGACCGCTTCGATCGTACCGAAGGCGTGGCGGAGGAGCTCGGCTTCGAAGAGCAGCTTGGAGAGCTCCGGCGGCCCGAGGCGGCCGAGGGCCACCGAGGGGATGTGGCTCTCCTTCTCCGCCGCGTCGAGGTCCTTGATGGCGACGTTGCGCACCAGGCCCGCCTTGTACGACGGCGCCATCACCGCGCCGTCCATGGCGCTGATCGCGTCGTTGCCGGTGTTGGCCCCGCGGATCTCCAGGACGACCGTGGTGGCGATCTCTTCGGGGGTGACGTACTCCATCTGCCCGAGCGCGGTGATGGCCGCGAACTCGCCGCGGGTGAAGACGCCGTTCTCGCCGGTGTCGACCACCGGGACGCGCAGGCGGCCCGCGTTGGCGTAGCCCTTCGGGTCCTCCCGGAGCTCCAGGGCGCCTTCGCAGGCGATCTCGCGCACCTCGTAGAGGTCGCTGTTGTCGTGCTTGTCCCGGGCTTCCATCACCTGAACGGCGCGGTAGCCGATCATCGCGGCCGGCTTCACTTCTTTCACGATCGGCGCGTTCGGGGTGCGGGCGAGGAGGAAGAGCAGGCCGGTGTGGCCGAAGGCGGCCTCGTTCTTGGCGAGGAGCTTCTTGCTCGGCTTGTCCTCGGAGTGGGTGTACGGGATGTTGAGCCCCATGCCGCCCGTGCCGGTGGTCCCGACCTTGACGTACACCTGCGTGGCGTACTCGGAGGTGGCCTGGTGGAGGAACCGCACGTGGCGGATGAGCTGGGGCACGCTCTGGGAGAGCAGGAAGGTCTCCAGATCGTCCACGCCCTTGGCGTCGTATCCGTCCTTCCCGATCCAGGTGCGCACCTTGGCCGCGCCGTCGAACACGTCCTGGTAGGAGAAGCCGGTGGCGGTGTTCACACAGTCGACGATGACCTCGGGACGGTGGGTCCGGATCAGGTTGACCATGTGGTTGCCGAGGTAGGCAGCCTCGTAGTCGTCGTACACCGCGTTGAGCAGCTTGCGCCGCAGCGGCACGTCGTGGAGGATGGCGCCGCGGGTGAGGAACGCCATCTCCTTCGGCACGAAGAGGTTGCCCCAGGCGGGGACGAAGGCCACGCTGTCCCCGAACTCGCGCTCGAGGCGCCCGCAGGCGTGGACGGCCTCGGACTCCAAGAGCGAGGCCACGACGATGCGCCGCGGCTTGAGGTTCGCGACGATCTGCCGGCAGACTTGCAGGCCGACGAGACCGGCGCCGCCGAGGATGAGGAAGTCGTGGTACACGGGCGCTCCGAAGGGCGCGCGAGTCTAACGGGCTTCGCGCCCCCCGGCGCCCCCGCCGCGATCGGTCAGAGGACGGAGGCCCTCAGCCGGGCGGAGATGGCGTGCAACGCAGGGCGGACCCCCGTGAAGTGGGCCCAGAGCTCGGCGAGGGTGGGGTCGTCCGCGGGGAGGGTGGCGTCGAGCGTGCGCACGGCGAGCGCGGTGCTCAGCGCGTTGAGTCGCCGGAGCCCGAAGAGCAGGCAATTGCCCTTGAGGGTGTGGGCCGCCCGGTGCAGCCGGGAGGGCCTCCCGTCCCGCGAGACGAGCCCCGCGAGGTAGGGCATGGCCGCGACGCGGAGCGTGGTGTCCGCGACCCAGCCGTCGAGGAGCTCAGCCGCCGCGAGGGCGCCGACGTCGTGGGCAAGGTGCCCGACGGCGTCTTCGAGGGCGGCGAGGTCGGCCAGCTTGGGTTTCGCGGGACCGGGGAGGGGGGGCGGGACGAGGGCGTCGGCGGCCGCCTTCTCCTTGGCTTTCCGCGCGGTGAGGAAGGCGCGTACGGCGTCGCGGCGGAGCGGCTTCTCCACGAGCCCGTCGAGGTCGAACTCTTCGACCCGGGGCGCCTGGCCGCCCGCGAGGCGGACCATCGCCACCACGACCATGCCGCCCGCCCGCGCGGCGGCGAGGGCAGAGAACGTGGGCGGGTCGAGCAGCTCCACGTCCACGAAGGCGAGGGGGAAAGGGCTGGACGCGAGGGCCTCGCGGAGCGCCGCGGCGTTGGTGACCGCGGTGACCCGCCCGGTGGTCAACGAGGCGACCGCGGCGTGGACGGGCGTCGACGCGTCGGCGACCAGCACGGCGCGGCCGGGCCGCGGCAGCGCGCGGGCGGCCACGCTCACGGGGAAGCGGAGGCGGAGAACTTCCGGCTGTGTCGCCGGGGCGGGGTCGGTCGCCGCGCCCGAGGCTTCGCCCCCGAGCGTGACCGCCAGCTCGGCGTCCTCGCTCCATCCCACCGCGAGCCGGACCGCGCCGGCGGAACGGATGCGGGGCTCCAACGCCGCGGTGACGGTGCAGCGCACGTGCTCGACGTCCCCGCGCACGGCCCCCGGGAGGTCGCCGCTCCAGACCACGCTCAGCTCCGCCCCGTGCAGGTGCGCCAGGGGCGCCAGGCGGGCCACGACGTCGGCCACCACAGCGGCTGGGTCGAAGGTGACCTCGGTGGACGCGGGCCCCGGGTTGCTCCCGGTCGGGTCTGCCGGGGTCATACGGCGGGCGTCGCCATACGTGGCGCGGTCCCGACGTTGGGGCTGACGCGCGTGCCCATCCCGGTTCGAGTATCACGACGGGCCGGCGGAGGGGTTCGCGGATAGAAGCCCCCCCATGAAGCTCACTGGCCGCATCCTGTTCCTGGCGGACGACCCCGCCCTGGTGAACTCCCAGCTTCAAGGGGAGAACCTCGCCTGGGCCGGCCAACCGCTGCACTATGGCGTCAACACCGACCTGATGATCTCGGGCGCGGCCTGCACGCTCGGGTACACCCCCGCGGTGCTCGGCCCCTGGTTCTTGGAGAACTTCAAGGAGGTCGTGCGCAAGGACTCGGTGCAGTCCGGCGGCTTCCAGGTCATCGTCGGCGGCGACGCCTACGGCTCCGGCTCCTCGCGAGAGGTGGCGGTGGTGGCCCACGAAGGCGCGGGCATCGAGCTCGTGGTGGCGCGGAGCTTCCAGCGCATCTTCCAGGAGAACATGGTCTACGGCGGCATGCCGTTCACCACCGACTTCTCGGTGATCGACCGGCTCCAGGGCGGCGAAGAGGTGGACACTCGGAAGTTCTTCGAGGACCTTCCGGACTTCTTTCGCGCCGTCGCCGAGGGGGGCGGCCTCCTGGAGTACGGCAAGCGGCTCCTCGCGGGGGAAGTGCAGCCCACGTACGACGTGGCGGTGCCCGCCCGGCCGCTCAACGCGGTGGAGAAGATCATCGCCCGGAAGACCTGGGTCGGCGGCACCGATCACGGCATCGCGGCGGTGGCGCCCGGCCATCAGGTGCTCTGCCGCACCGGCTTCCGCGGCGTGCACGAGTACACGGCCGGCATGGTCGTCTCGCTCTACCGCGAAGCGTTCGGCGCCGCGCCGATGGTCGAGCCCGATCTCATCGCCGCCTTCGAAGACCACTTCGTGCTCATCGACGAGCCCACCGTCCCCGACAACGTGAAGAAGGCCCGCCTCGCCCCCGCGAAGCAGCTCACCGCCGAGATGGTGGATGCGTGCGAAGAGTACGGCATCCGCCTCCACGGGCCGGGGCGTCCGTTCAAGCCCGGCGTCTGCCACCGCCTCGTGGTGGAAGATTATGCCCGTCCGGGGGACGTGATCGTCCTCACCGACAGCCACACCCCCACCGCGGGCGTGATGAACGCCTTCGCGTTCGGCGTCGGCAGCACCGCCATGGCCTTCGCGTTCCGCACCGGGCTCATCCCGGTCACGGTGCCGAAGGTCGTCCGCATCGTGGTCTCGGGCGATCCGAAGGGCGTCCTCTCCCCGAAGGACCTCATCCTCCACATCATCGGGGATCCGTACTTCCGCGAGGAGCACTGGCGCTCTTCGCCGACGGACACCTGCGTGATCCAGCTCGGCGGCCCCGCGCTCGACCACTGGAGCGTGGACGAGCTCTCCGTCCTCACCAACATGACGGTGGAAGGCGGCTTGATGACCGGCGTGGTCGAGCCCTGCAAGCCGATCGTGGACTTCGTGAAGGCCCGCCGCGGCGTCGACTGCACGGCCGACCTCGTGCACCCCGACGAGGGCGCCACCTACGAGCGCGTCATCGAGGTCAACCTCGACGATGTGCCGCTCACCGTCGCCACCCCTGGGGACAGCCGCAACCGCGCCTCCCTCTCCGACATGACCGACGTGGCGATCCACAACGTGGTCATCGCTTCCTGCACCGGCGGCTCCCTGGCCGACCTCCGCGCCGCCGCCGACGTGCTCCGCGGCCGCAAGATCGGCCCGGGGGTCCGGGTCACCGTCACCCCCTCCAGCTTCGACGTCGCCGCGGCGGCCGAGAAGGAGGGGCTCCTCGCCCTGTTCAAGGACCTCGGCGCGGTCGTGTCGCCCCCGGGCTGCGGGAGCTGCATCGGCAACGGCCCGGGCATCCCGCTCCCCGGCGAGACCACGGCGAGCACCACGAACCGCAACTTCGACCGGCGAATGGGGTCGGCGGGGCCAGTGTTCCTCGTGAGCCCCGCGGTTGCAGCGGCCAGCGCCGTCACCGGGAAGCTGACGGACCCTCGGTCGCTGTAGGCCCCGCCGACGCGGAGGGCCCCGGTGCCGAGTCATTCGAGGCACGCGGCCGACAAGGCCGCGAGGGGCCCGGAGCCGGCCCGGAGCGCCGCACCGCCGGCGCGGAGGGTGCCGGCCCTGTTTACCTGGTCTCTCCCGCCGTCGCCGCGGCCAGCGCGGTCACCGGGAAGCTGACGGACCCCCGATCGCTGTAGGGCCGGCGGAGGCGGAGGGCCCGCGCCCTACCCCTTGATCCGCTTCCGCGCGCGCGCCGCCCGCCACTTCACGATGGTGTCGAACAGGCGGAGGTAGGCGGGGGTGGGGCTGTTCTCGTCCTTCTCCAGCACCGCGTCCCGCACGTAGGGGACGTACATGCTTCGCCGGAGGGATGGCCAGCCTTGACGGGGGCTGGTGTCCACCTTGTGCCACATCCGCCCGTCGTGCACCGTGAGGTCCCCGGGCCAGGTCTCCACCGCCACCTCGCGCGGGTCGGGCGCCTGCGTGACGAAGTGGATCTTCCGGAACAACGTGGAGAACGCCCCCTGGGTGTGGGTGCCGGGGAGCACGCGGAGGCCGCCGTCGGCGGGGCGGATGCGGTCGAAGTGCAGGCCCACGTTGAGCATCGGCCCGGGCATGCGCCAATTGTAGAAGACGTCCCGCAGCGCGTCGGTGTGCCAGGCGAGGTTCGGCCGCAGGCTCCCCGGCGCGTTCACGTACCGGTTGAAGACCACGCCGTCCTTCTCGCGCTCGCCGATGCGGGCGTCGTCGCCGATGAGCCGGCGGATGGGCTCGAAGCGCGCGTCGCGCACGAAGTTCGAGAGGTACGGGCTGCGAACCGAGGAGAAGCCCATCCGGTACAGGTACTCGTTGCCGTCGGGGTCGGGGCCGAACCACAGCGGCACGCCGTGCACCTTCTGCTGCCCGGCCGCGAGGAGCTCCGCCTCCACCCGGTCGATCTCGGCGAGGAGGGTGTCCACCTCGGCGGGCGCGGCGACGGCGTCGAACACGACGTAGCCGTGGCGGTCGAGGAACGCGTGTTGGACGGGGGTGATCTCGGGACCGAGCCGGAAGCGCTGCCCCAGCGGCAGGCCGGCAGCCTTGGCGGCGGCTTCGGCAGGATCGAGGTGGAGCCAGGCCGACTCGTCGAGCGGCGCGGGCGGCGGCTCACCCGTACGGTCGGGCGGGTGACGCGGAGCGAGGGGGGTCATCATGGGACGGGGCTCCCGCCCCGTAACGCCCCGGAATCTGGCTCGCCGGGAGTCGGCTCGCCGGGAGTCGGCTCGCCGGGAGTCGGCTCGCCGGGAGTCGGCTCGCCGGGCGCTGTGCCCGCCCCGGCGGTCCGGCGCGTCGCGCACCCTCGGGCGCCGCGGCGGCCAGGGGGGGCGTCAGCCCCCCTGCCCCAAGAAAAACACCCTACAAACCGCCAGCCCCGCCGCTCAGCCCGCCGCGATGCCCCATTGGCCGGCGACCTCGGCCTTCGCCGTGGCGTAGTCGGCCGCCCGCGCCAGCGTGACACGCGGGAGCACCGCCGCCAACGCCGGGCAATTGGTGGCGATGACCATCTTCACCCCGGTGATGCGGTCGGTGGCGACGTACACCACCGCCTCGTGGCCGGTGGGCTCGGGGAGCTCCAGCCAGAGCTCGCGGGTGCGCTCGGGGTCGACCCGAAGGTTGCCGCGCGGGTCGGGCAGGAACAGCGCGGGGGGGCCGTGGTGGAACGCCGCTTCGTCGTAGTGGGAGGCGAAGGTCATGCGTCGGGCGCGAGCTGGATGAGCCATACGGCGATGGCGATGACCGCGAGCACGGATCCGAGGCCGACGAAGAGGGCGAAGCTCACGGCGGCAGCCTAACCGGATAGGAAGCGACCATGGACAACACGAACTCAATCGAGCTGGTGGTGGACGGGATGAGCTGCGGCGGCTGCGTCGCCTCGGTGGACAAGGCGCTGCGCAACGTCTCCGGGGTGAAGGACGTGAAGGTCGACCTCAAAAGCGGCAAGGCCGCGGTCACCGGCGAAGGGCTCCGCCGCGACACGTTGGTGCGCGTCGTGCAGGATGCCGGGTATGATGTCCGTGGATGATCCTCTGGCTGCTCGCGGCGTGTGACCCCACGCCGGGCGACTCTGCGTCGCCCGACCGCCGTCCCGTCGACTCGTCGGTGACCGGCGACACGGCCGACAGCGGCGACACGGGGGACACCGCCGACAGTGTCGACTCGGGCGACAGCGCCGACACCGGCGACTCCGGGGACCCCTGGGTCGTCGACGAAGCGGTGGACGTGGTGATCATCGGCGCGGGGGTCGCGGGGCTCTCCGCGGCGATCGAAGCGCGGGAAGCCGGCGCGTCGGTGGTGATCCTCGAGCGCGAACCCGAGGCGGGCGGCGCGGCGATGTGGGCGGGCGGGCTGATGATGTTCTCCGGCTCGCCGGAGCAGGCGTCGGCGGGCATCGTCGACTCGCCGGAGCAGCTCGCCGCCGAGTGGCCCGACTTCACCGGCGGCGACGTCACCGACCCCTGGTTCCAGTTCTTCGCCGAGAACAACGTGGCGATGGTCCACGACTGGCTGGAGGGCTTCGGCGTGAGCTGGACCGTGCCCGGCGGGGATCCTTCGTCCGGCGTCACCGACCGGGTGGAGGAGGTGGAGGGGGAAGGGGAAGCGCTGGTCCAGGCGCTGCTCGACCAGCAGCCCGACCTGGACCTTCGCCTGGCGTCCACCGCCGAGGAGCTCCTGGTGCACGACGGCCGCGTGGCCGGCGTCCGCTGGACCGACGCGTCTGGCGAGCACACCCTCGGCGCCGACGCGGTCATCGTCGCCACCGGCGGCTTCCTCCGCGACCTCGACCGGGTGCGGGCGCTCTTCCCCGAGCTGGACGACACCCAGCTCGCCTACGGCTCCTTCGTCGGCGCGGACGGCGCCGGGCTCACGATGCTGGAGGGGCTCGGCGCGCGCACCCAGAACCTCCAGGCGATCGGGTTCTACGCCCACGGGACGCTCGACCCGGACACCGCGCTCAGCGAGGTGGTGACCCTGGACATGAGCAGCGCCCCCTGGGTGAACCTCTCCGCCGAGCGCTTCGTGGACGAGTCGGGGGTGAACAGCTTCATCGTCGGTCGAACCCGGGTCAACCAGCCGGGCGGGCTGGCCTGGCTGGTCGCGGACCGCCACTTCGAGGCCACCCGATTCCTCAACCCCGCCACGGGGAGGTTCCGCTCGCTGGAGGAGCTGGTCAACGCCGGGATCGCCCTCCGCGCCGACGACCTCGACGCGCTCGCCGGCTCCGTCGGCCTGGACGCGACCACCCTCGGCACCACCGTGGCCGAGTGGAACGACAGCGCCGACGGCCGGGTGACCGACCCCTACCGGGACCCGGCCGCCGACCCCGGGGTGCCGGTGCGCGACGCGCCGTTTTACGCCGTTCCCGTCGCCGCATCGGCAGCCAAGGCGTTCGGCGGCGTGGATGTGGACCTCCAGGGCCGCGTCCTCGACACCGACGGCAACCCGATCCCCGGGGTGTACGCCGCCGGGGAGGTGTCCGGCATGGCGGGAGGCTCGATGGTCGGGGACTACGGCTTCACCGGCTCCCTCACGGCGGTGGTGCTCGGCGGGCGGGTGGCCGGGGAGAACGCGGGCGCGGAGGCGGTGGGGCGGTAGGGCGGCTTCGCCACGCGCGGCGGCGCGGGCAGCACACCGTGACCGGGCGGCGGCGCGGGGCGGTCGCGCGGCCGGCCTACACGTCCCGGTAGCGGATGTTGTGCTTCTTGAGGAGCCGGGTGATCGACTTGCGGTCCATGTCGGCGGCGCGGGCGGCGCGGCTCACGTTGCCGTCGTGCTTCTCGATGAGATCGACCAGATACTGCCGCTCGAACGCCTCGATGAGCAGCTCCTTGGCGTCCTTGAACGGCACGTCGGTGTTCGCTTCGAGCTTCGGCTGGGCGGCGGCCGTGGCGGCGGCTCCCGCGGCGCTCGCGGCCGCAGACGCCGCGGCGGCGCTGGCCGCCTTCAAGGAGGGCGGCAGCGCGGCGAGGGTGATGACCGCTCCGTCGCAGAACGGCAGCGCACGCTCCACCACGTTGTTGAGCTCGCGCACGTTTCCCGGCCAATGGTAGGCCTCGAAGAGGGCGCGTACCAGCGGGTCGATCCCGCGCACGACCCGGCGGCTCTCGGCGCGGCGGAGCAGGTGGTCGACCAGGGTGGGGATGTCCTCGCGCCGCTCGCGCAGCGGCGGCAGGCGCACCTCCACCACCGCGAGGCGGTAGTACAGGTCCTCCCGGAAGCGGCCGGCGGCGACCTCCGCGGCGAGGTCCCGGTTGGTGGCGGCGACGACCCGCACGTCGATCGGCCGGGCGCGCGTGGCGCCGACCCGGCGGACCTCGCGCTGCTCCAGGACCCGGAGCAGCTTGGGCTGGAGCTCCAGGGGGAGCTCGCCGATCTCGTCGATGAAGATGGTGCCGCCGTGGGCGGCTTCGAACAGGCCGTCGCGCGGCTGTACGGCGCCGGTGAACGCGCCGCGTTCGTGGCCGAACAGCTCGCTCTCCACCAGCGACTCGGGGGCGGCGCCGGCGTCGAAGACGATGAACGGCCCGCCCTTTCGGGGCGACCGCGCGTGCACCGCCCGGCTCACCAGCTCCTTGCCGGTGCCGGTCTCGCCCGTGACGAGCACGGTCAGCTCGGTTGGCGCGACGCGCTCGAGGATCCCGAAGACCTCGCGCATCGCGATCGAGCGCCCCACCAGGGCTTCGAAGCGCTCTTCGAGGGAGGGCGCGACGGCGATCACCTCGTCCTGCGGGGTGTAGGCCAGCTCGGTGTTGCCGACCCGGAACCGGGTATCCGGCGCGAGGTAGACCTCGCGGATGCGCACCGGCCCCACGAAGGTGCCGTTGGTGGAAGAGAGGTCCCGCAGCACCGTGCCGTGCTGCCCGCGGACGATCTCGGCGTGCCCGCGGGAGACGGTGGAGTCGGTGAGCACCACGTCGTTGTCGGCGCGGGCGCCGATGCGGATCACGTCGCGGTCGACCTGCCAGGAGCGCCCGAGGCCCTCCCCCGCGGTGACGGTGAGCCGCGCGCGACGGATGTGGATCTGTCGGCTGCTGCCGCCCGCGATGGTGCTGGTGATCTCGGCCATGCGCCGACAGTGTATCCGACGGGGAGCGGCGTCTTGGGATCGCGGGCGGACAACCCGAGGAGCGGTCTCGTTCGGGGCGGAGCGGCCGCGGCGCGGCCCGCTGCGTCACCCTCCGTCGATGGACATCCCCGCCGCCAGCAACTACGGTGAACGCGGTACCCTGGAGCCGGCGTCGATGACCCCTGAGGAAACCCAGCTCGCCGCGTTCTTCGCGGCGTACGCCCCGCCGATCGCCGAGTTCGGCCTCGCCGTCCGCGCGAAGTTGCGGGCCCGGCTCCCCGGGCTGTCGGAGATCGTGTACGTCTACGAGAACCAAGGTTCGTTGGTGATCGCCTACTCGCCCAGCGCCCAGGGCTACGAGGGCGTGTGCTCCCTCGCGGTGTACCCCGACCGCGTGAGCCTGTACTTCACGCAGGGAGCGCAGCTCGCGAAGGCCGACCCCCAGAAGCTCCTCCAGGGCAGGGCGAAAACCGTGCGGTTCGTCGCCGTCGGGGCGGCCGCCGACCTGGCGCGTCCGGAGGTCGAGGCGCTGATGGCGGCCGCGCTGACGCTCGCGGGGGTCCGGGTCGATCCGGGCGCGAACGGCGCGTTGATCCTCAAGGCGGAGTCCCAGAAGCAGCGGGCGCGCCGCGCCGCGAAAACGGCGCCACCCGACGCGGCGCCGACGCGGGAGTGATCGCCCCGCGCCCCCGCGCCGACGTCTGTCCTGGCTCGCGACGGTGGAGGAGGGCCGGGAGGGGGAACCCCCTTCGAAAACCCTGGTGCGGCCGCGGGCCTCCGCGACCCGCGCGCTCAGCTCGTCGCGGCGACCACCGCCTCCAGCCACGCCACCATCACCTGCCCGCCGAGCTTCACCGCGCCGTCCACCCGCTCGTCGGGGTACTCGATCCCGGCGTTGCGCCACAACATCGGCGCGACGTGGCGGGGAGGCTCGGGGTGGAACTGGAACGTCCACTGGGCGGGGCCGTAGCGGAGCGCCTGGATGCACACCTCGTCCCGAGCCCAGAGGGTGGCGCTGGCGGGGAGGCTGGTCACCGCGTCTTCGTGGCCGTGCATCACCAGCCCGTCGAGCAGCCCCGGCACGACCAGGGGGAACAGCCCCACCTGCTTGTACCCGCCGCGCGAAACCGCGCCCCCGTGCACCAACGCCACCATCTGATGGCCGCCGCAGATGCCGAGGAACGGGAGGTCGCCCAGCCGGGCCGCCCACGCGGTGAGCCGGATGCGCCAGAGCTCCTCGTCGTGTACGCAGCCGATGCTCCCGCCGAGGACCACCCCGTCGAACCCGGCGGCGTCGGGGAGGGGCTCGGTCGTCGCGTCCACCACGGTGACCACGGCCCCCGGGAGCGAGGGCGGCGCGGTCTCGTGTTCGTCGGGCAGGCAGCGCCCGACGCGAGCCTCCGGGTCGGCGATCTGCGAGACCCAGAGGATGCGCGGCGCCCGTTTCACGGCGAGGCGAGGGCGGCCGCGAGCCGCTCGATGGCGGCCTGGAGCGCCACCACGCTGATCGAGCCGACGGACATGCGGAACCAGCCGGTGTCTCCGGGGAGGTCGAACGCCTGGAAGGGGATGACCGCCACCCCGGCACGCTCCAAAAGCCAGCGCCGGACGTCCTCGTTGGTGGTCATCGGCGCGCCGTCCACGCCCGGGCGGCCGAACAGGGCGAACCGCACGGAGAGGTACATGGCGCCCTGGGGGACGAGGTGCTCCACGCCCATGGCGGTGAGCGCGTCGGAGAGCATGGTGAGGCGCTCGCCGAGGGCGGCGCGGAACTCCCCGTTGAAGCGTGCCATCACCGTGTCGTCGGCGAGGAGGGCGGCGGTGGCCGTCTGCTCGGGCTTCGGGGCCCAGGCGCCCACGTGGCCCACGAACGCCTTCATCCGCTCGGCGAAGACCGGCTGGAGCACGGCCCAGCCGACGCGGAGGCCGGTGGCGGCGAAGGACTTGGAGATCGCGTCGATCGTGACGAGGTACGGCGCGACCTCGGGCACCAGCGCGCAGGGGTGGGCGTGCCGCGCGTCGCCGAAGGTGAGCGTCCAGTACACCTGGTCCCACATCCAGAGCAGCGGCCGCCGCCCGTCCGCCGCGCGGCGTTCGTTCTCGGCGACGAGCAGGCGGGCGATGCCGGCGAGGCGCTCGGGGGAGATCACGGTGCCGGTGGGGTTCTGCGGAGAGTTGAGCACGAAGAGGCGGGCGCGGGTGAACGGCCCCGCGAGCTCCTCCGGCGTGGGCATGAAGTCGTTCTCCGCGGTCGTCGGCACCGTCTCCTGCACCGCGTCGGTGAGCTGGGCGTAGTAGCCGTTGTTCCAGCTCGGCACGCAGTACAGGAGCGTGTCTCCCCGCTCGAGGAACATCCGGTAGGTGGCGTACATCACCGGGCGGGCGCCGCTGGCGACCACCACCCACTCCGGGCCGACCTCGAAGCCGAAGGAGCGGGCGTACCAGGCGGCGATGGCCTTGCGCAGCTCCAGCAGCCCCTCGGCGGGCGGGTAGTTGGTGTGCCCCTGCTCCAGCGCGGCCTTGACCCAGCCGGAGAGCTCGGGCGGCACCGGGAACTGGGCCGGATCGAAGTCCCCCACGGTGAGGTTCCCGATCGGCCGGCCGGAGGCCGCGAGCGCGCGGACCTGCGCCGCGATGCCGAGGATCATCGATCCCTGCATCTGCGTGGCGTTGTGGGTGAGCGCCTTCTGGGCGAGGGCGCGGGGATCGGCGGGGAGGTAGGCGTCGAGCTTGGTCACGTCGGGCCGCTAACCGGCGGAGTCGGGGCGGACACGCGGGGGGATCGTCAAGCCTTTCGCGGCCGGTGACGATCCCGCACCACCCCTACCCATCCCCCCGTCATCGGAGCACAATGCGCCGCATGCGCGCGCTGCTCCTCCTCGCCCTGGTCGCCTGCGAGTCCACCCCGACCGAGGCCCCCGAGCCCACCTGCGAGGCGCCCGAGCCGCCCGCCGCCGCGCTCTTCCCGACCGGGGACAACGCCGGGGTCTTCGTGCTGCCCGACGGCCGGAAGATCACCCCGGCCGGCCAGCAGGTGGAGCTCGGGGGCTTCCCGGCGGACGTGCTGGTCGTCGGCGACTACGCGCTCGTCACCAACGCCCACCGCGACGTGCGCTCGCTCCAGGTCGTCCGCCGCTCCGACGGCGCCCTGGTGCAGGAGCTCACCCGCGATGACGCCTTCCCCGGGTTCGTGGCCGTGGGCAACCGGATCTACGCCGCCGGCGGCAACGCCGACCAGGTGGACGTCTACGACCTCGGCGGCGACGGCACCCTCACCGCCGTCACCAGCATCGAGGTGGGCGGCTTCGTCACCGGCCTCACGTTCGACGGCGCCGGCCACCTTTGGGCGGCCGAGTTCCTCGACCGGCAGCTCGCCGAGATCGACGTGGAGGCCGGCACCGTGCTCCAGGAGGTCGACGTGGACGCCGGCCCCTACTCGCTGGTCTACGTCCCCGAGACCGACGAGCTCTGGGCCTCCGCGTTCGGCGACAGCCGCCTCCTGGTGGTGAACGCCGCGGCCGCGGCCCAGGTGGACGCGCCCGAGATCGGCGGCAGCCCGGCCGAGCTCCTCCGCGACCCCGCCGGCGGCCGGGTCTGGCTCAGCCTCTCCGACGACGACGTGATCGTGGCGCTCGATCCGCTCACCCACGCCGAGACCGCCCGTGTGCGCCTCGGCGGCGACACCCCCGACGCCGACGGCGAGCCCCTCGCCGGCACCAGCCCGTCCGCCCTCGCCTACGACCCCGCCACCGATCGCCTCTACGCCGCCCGCGCGGCGGACAATGCGGTCGACGTGCTCGACGCCACCACGCTCGCGGTCCTCGGGAGCATCCCGGTCGCCTGGTACCCGACCGCCCTGGAGGTCGCGGACGGCGCCCTGGTCGTGACCAACGGCAAGGGCATCGGCTCCGGCGCCAACCCCGACGGCACCTCGGCCTCCGACAGCATGACCGGCACGCTCTCGATCGTTCCGCTCGACGACGCCCAGCTCGCCGGGTGGACTGCCGAGGTGGCCGAGAACACCGCTTACCCCGCCGAGCTCTACCCGTTCCCGTGCGAGGGGACCTTCCCGATCCCCCGCGCCCCCGGCGACAGCACCCCCATCAAGCACGTCGTGCTCATCGTCCGCGAGAACAAGACGTACGACGCCCTCCTCGGCGACCGCGCCGACGGCGATCCCAGCTTGCAGACCTACCCGGCCGAGATCACCCCCAACCTCCACGCGCTCGCCGACCAGTTCACCTCCCACGACAACTTCTACGCCACGAGCGAATCGAGCGTGCAGGGCCACCTCGCGCTGACGGGCGTTTTCGTCAACGAGTACATGGAGCGGGCGTGGATCGAGGCGTACCACGGGGTCACCCAGCTCGCGGGCGACTCCGCCACCGGCTCCGGCACCCCCGGGTTCGGCACGATCTTCATGCACCTCTACCGGAACCACGTCGACTTCACCAACTACGGGGAGATCGTCGGCGCGTTCGACGAGGTGGACGGCGAGTCGATGGCCCAGTTCGTGGACCTCAAGTATCCCGGCGGCTTCTTCACCCTGGAGACCCCCGACGTGGACCGCGCCGCCTACTTCGCCGGGCGCGTGGAGGACGGCGTGCTCGCCCCGTTCACCTTCATGCTCCTCCCCCGGGACCACACCGTCGGCACCGGAAGCGGCGAAGAGACCCCCGAGAGCATGGTCGCCGACAACGACGCTGGCACGGGCATGGTGATCGACGCCCTCTCCCACTCGGAGTTCTGGGAAAGTACGGTGGTGTTCATCGTGGAGGACGACCCCCAGAGTGAGTCGGACCACGTAGACGCCCACCGCTCCATCCTCCTCGTCGTCTCGCCCTACGCGAAGCGAGAGCACACCAGCTCGGTCCACACCAGCTACCCCAGTCTCTTCCGGACGATCTTCGCGATCCTCGGGGTTCCGCCGCTCTCGCGTCACGACGCCGAGGCCACCCCGCTCTGGGACGCGTTCACCTCCGAGCCCGACTTCACGCCCTACCGGTTCATGCCGCGCACGTGGCCGGAGGAGAACAACCAGCGCCGCAGCGCGCCGGAGGAAGAGGCGGCGAAGTGCCTCGACTTCTCCGGGCCGGACAAGAACCCGCTCCTCGGCGAGCTCCTCTGGTGGCGGCGTCACGGTCACCCCCGCCCCGGCTCGCTCCTCGCCCAGGGCGTCACCGACTGCGCCCGGCTCAACGGCGACGGCGACCCGGACGGCGACGGCGACGCCTACGAGGCCGCCTGGGCCCGCTTCGAGGCCTGGCGCGGCCTGCACCCCGGCGTGGCGGACCACATCACCCGGCGGGCGCCGCCGCAGTGGAAGCGGGAGGCGGCGGCGGAGGAGGCCGAGGAAGACGATCACGATTGAGGGATGCGGGGTCCGGGCACACGACCCCCTACCGGTCGCTCCCGCTCCCCCGAGGTCGTGGCTGGTGGGGCGCCGACCCCGGCCTCCTGAGGCGCACCGTCCCCGCGGCGCCGCCGCCTACTCCCCCATCCACTCCACCAGCCGATCCGGCGCCTCCGCGAACCACTCGTGCCCCACGAAGGGCAGGACCAACGTGTCGACCTCCACCCCGTCCGCGGCGAGGCGGTCCGCGTAGGCCTGCATGGTGAACGCCGGGACGATCTCGTCCGAGCCGCCGTGGAGGAAGAGGGTGGGCGGGTGATCGGCCGGGAGCGCCTCGGGGAGGGCGCAGGCGATGCCGACGCAGGTCGCCCAGCTCGCGCTCACGATCACCAGCCGGCGCATCGTGCCCGGGTAGGACAAGGCCATCCGGCTGGTCATGTAGCCGCCGCTGGAGATGCCGTAGGCGACCTGGTCCGTGGTGTCCAAGGGGCCGAAGTCGCCTTCAGCAACGCCGGCGAAGAGCGCCTGGAGGAGCACGTCGTCCGGGCAGCCGGGCCAGTCTCCGGCGTAGGGCGGCACGTTGGTGTCCCAGGCGAGGAGGCCGTCGCCGGCCGCCTCGGGGGTGATCACCGCGAAGCCGGCGGCGAGGAGGCGATCGGTCACCTCCACCTGGTAGAGCGCCCCGAGCGGATCCCCGGCCTTGGCGCTCCAGTTGAGCTCGGCGCTGGCGAGGCTGCCCTGGAAGCCGAAGGCCACCGGCCAGCCGCTCTCGGGCGGGTCGCCCTCGGGGAGCTGCCAGTGCACCTCACGGTCCGCGGCGCCGTCGGAGAGGACGGTGGTCTGGTGGGCGCAGGTGAGCGTGTCGCCGTCGGCGGTGCAGCGGCCGCTGGTGGCGCTCGGGGAGGCGCAGCCGCCGAGGGTGGACACCAGGACGACGGGGACGACCGCCGCACGGGCGAGCCCCGCGCGGGCGGACGCCGTGCGCCCGGGATGCATCCCGCTCAGGCCGCGCCGGGCCGCGGCGCCGGGGAGCTGCCCACCGAGTAGCGGAGCTGCACCAGGCCGCTCGGCCACACCTGCGAGGAGACCAGCCGCAGCGTACGCTCGGGGAGGTCCGGGCCGAAGAGTTTTGGTCCATCCCCCAGGATCACGGGGACGATCGAGAGGATGAGCTCATCGACCATGCCGGCTTGGAGCGCCTGCCGGATCACCACGCCCCCGTCGATGTACACCCAGGAGGAGCCGGTGGCGCCGAGCTGCTCCAGCACGTGGTCGATGGGGCCGGAGGCGAGCTCCTCCCCGTGCTCCACGGACTCGGGGCGGTGGGTGAGCACCACCACCCGCTTGCCCTCGTAGGGCCAGGGGTCGAACCCCCGCACCACGTCCCAGGTGGCGCGGCCCATCAGGACCGTGTCGAGGCCCTGCATGAACTCGGCGTAGCCGTAGTCCTCGCCGTCGTTTTTCACGAGGTCCAACCAGTCGAGGCTGCCATCGGTGCGAGCGATGCAGCCGTCGAGGCTCGTGGCGATGAACACGGCGACGCGGGGAGTCGGCATGGCCCTTCCCTAACGCGGCCCCCCGGGATCGTTACGGTGTGCCAGACGCAACAGCGATCTGGGGAGATTCTCACGCCCCCCGGGGAGCCCCGCGGGGGTGATCGTGACAAAACCGGCGTTGGTCCGTTTGGCACGGGCGTTGCATTATAGGACTGCGTGAGGCGGTGCCAAACGGGGCGCACTGCCGCCAGCTCGGTGCGCGCGGCGTTTCATGGGTCCACTCCGCTGCGCACCGAGCTGCTTCCTTTTTCGGCTCAGCCGATCGGCCAGGGGGTCATCCACCGGTCGGCTGGGTCCGACTTTGCTACGCTATCCCGTGCTGCTCGTCCTCCTCGCGCTCTCCGTGCTCTGCGCGCCCGCGATGGCCACGTCGCTGGCGAAGAAGTCGGAGGAGACGCTCGAGCCGGGCGTGGTGCTCACGAAGTACCGGGCGTCGTCGCCCTCCACCGACGTGTGGGTCCTCACCGTGGACCTCTGCGCCGACGGCGTCTACGTCGATGCCACCCGCGCCCCCGATGACACCGCCACGGTGGGCTCGTGGGGCGGCACGGTCGACGCGACGGCGGCCACCAACGGCGACTTCTACAAGACCGGCCCGGTCCGCGTGTACGGCGACGCGGTGGGCGGCGGCGTGCGCTGGCCGATCGAGCAGACCGGCCTCGACAGCTCGGTCGCGGGCGAGTGGTGGTGGGAGAACTACGGCTGGATCGCCTTCCGCCACGACGGCGTGGAGGTGAACCACACCGGGTGGGTGAAGGAGAACGTCTCGGGGCTCACGGAAGGTTGGGAGAACGCCGACCTCCAGCCCGACCCGCCGGAGGGCACGCTCGCGCTGGTGAGCGGGTTCCCCGAGCTGGTCGTCGAGGGCAAGGTGATGACCTGCGCCGACCCTGAAGCGAACGACTGTTTCCCCGACCGCAGCGACATGCGCGACCGCCATCCGCGCACCGCCATGGGCCTGACCCAGGATCGCGGAACCCTCTTCCTCGTCGTGGCCGACGGCCGCACCAACTCCAACGACGGGCTCTACGGCAGCGAGCTCGCCGAGATCCTCGGCCAGCTCGGCGCCTGGACCGCCTTCAACCTCGACGGCGGCGGCAGCTCCGAGCTGTGGACCGACGGCGACGGCTACGTCAACGACACCGAGGGCAACAACTACGGCAGCGCCACGCGCGCGGTGGCGAACCACTGGGGCGTGTACGGCGGCGGCCGGAGCTGGCTCCCCGACCGCCCTGGCCATTGTTCCTCCGCGCCGGCCTGCGCGGTGCTCCCGGCCGAAGGCGGCGTCCTCGACGACGCCGGCCCCTGCTTCCGCGGCTTCGGCGACCAGGACTATTGGCGGCCGGTGAGCACCACCGGCTACGGCGGCTCGCTGCGGTGGACCAACGCGTTCAAGTCGAGCCAGCCCGACAACTGGGCGTGGTACCAGGTGAACCTCGCGGAGGCCGGGGAGTACGAGGTCAGCTACTGGGCCGACCCGACCTACTCGGTGCACGACGACGTGAACCTGGCGGTGCACGCCGCCGGCGCCACGCAGACCCTGGAGATCGACCCCTCCGACGCCGACGGCTGGGTGGTCCTCGGCACCTACCCCTTCGCCGCGGGCGGGGAGCAGTGGGTCGCCCAGTACGACGACGAGACCAAGGACCCCGGCAGCGACCAGCACATCACCGCGGACGCGATCCAGCTCCGCCGCGTCGGCGACTGGTGCGGCGACGGCACCTGCGCGGACGGCGAACGCTGTGTCTGCGCCGACTGCCCGGTCACCGACGAGGTCACCGCCAACGGCCTCGACGACGACTGCGACGGCGCGGTGGACGAAGCGCCCGGCGGCGACCCGGGCCTCGGCGCCGACTCGGGCGCGGCGGCGGAGGACCCCGGCCCCCCGGGCGCTGCGACGCTGCTGTCCAGCCTTGGCTGCGAGTGCGGCGCGACCTCCCCCCGCGGCAGCGGGCTTGTGGCCGTGCTGCTGGGGCTGGCGGCGGTGGCCCGGCGCCCCCCGGCGGGGATGATCGGCGCGCCCGGCGGGACCGCTCGGCGGCAGGTCCGCGCCCGGTCGCGAGTTGACATCCCGGCGTGACGCCGTACCTTGGCGCAGCCCCCCGCGGAGCCTCGATGTCCCCCTGGTCTGCCCTCGTCCGGTTCGCCGCGCTCGCTGCGCTCCTCGTCACCGTGGCGCCCACCCCGGCGCGCGCCGGCGATGAGCCCGCCGGCCCGCTCTTCGCGGGTCCCCGCCTCCTGGAGATGGTGCCGGCCACCGGCATCGTCGGCGACGGCGCCACCAAGGCCGACCTCTTCTTCTTCGCCCTCGCGCCCGACGGTACCCCGCTGACCGGCCTGCAGTTCAAGACGATCCTGAACACCGGCGGCGCCGGCCCGCTCACCGAGGTCGGCGGCGGGCTGTGGAAGATGGAGTACACCCCCCCGAAGGTGGACGCGCGGGTCACCGCCGAGCTCACCCTCCGCGGGAAGATCGGCAAAGAGGCGGTCACCGGCACCTGGACGTTCGACGTGGTGCCGTCCCGCACCCACCAGTTCTCGGTCGGCTCCAACCCCGCGCGGCTCACGCTCGGCGTCGACAAGACCGCCTCGATCTCGATCAACCTCGCCACCGGCGATCGGGGTGGCAGCGGCGGCGTGCAGCTCGCGGTCAACGCCACCGTCGGCACGGTCGACAACCTCATCGACCTCGGCAACGGCCAGTTCAGCGCGCTCTACACCCCGCCGAAGGAGCCCAACGCCGCCGTCGCGCTGCTGACCATCGCCGACAGGCGCGACCCCGGCCACAGCCTCGGCGCCCTGGCGATCCCGCTCGCCGCGAAGATGGACCTCCCCGTCACCGCCGCCCCGAACACCCAGGTGGTGGTGAAGCTCGGCGAGGCCTCCTTCGGCCCCGTCCCCGTGGACAAGAAGGGCAAGGCCAAGGTGCCGATCCTCGTGCCCCCGGGGGTGATGTCCGCCGAGAAGCTCACCGTCGCCGCCGACGGCACCAGCGTCCGCGAGCCGCTCGACCTCAAGCTCCCCGAAGCCCGGCGCATCGCCCTGGTGCCGATGTCCGCCGGCGTCCCCGCCGACGCCCGCGTCCCGGTCGACGTTTTCTGCGCCATCGTGACGCCGGACGGCCGCCCCGACACCGCCGCGCCGGTCCTCTTCTCGGCCACGGTCGGGAACATGGGCGGCACGCGCCACCTGGGCAACGGCGTCTACGCCGCGACCTACACCCCGCCGACCAGCCCGACGCCCGTCGTCGCGACGATCACCGCCGCGCTCTCCGATAGCCCCACCCAGAAGGCCACCGCGCCGCTGAACCTCGTCGCGGTGCGTCCGGAGAAGGTGGAGCTCACGGCCACGCCGTCGCCGCTGCCCGCCGCCGCGACCGCCCTCGCCGTCACGGCGAAGCTCAGCGGGCCCAACGGGGAGGGGATCCCTGGGCGCCCCGTCACGTTCAAGGCCAACGGCGCCGCCCCGGGGAAAGACCCGGTGAAGGACCAGGGCGCTGGGTTGTACCTGCTGAACCTCACCCCGAAGGCCAAGGGGCCGGTCGAGGTGTCCGCGTCCGCGGCGCTGCCCGTCACCGGGGCCCCCGTCGCCCGCCTGCTCGTGGTGCCCTCCACCTCGCACGTGCTCAACGACGGCCTGTCCTCGACCCTGGTCACCGTCGCCGCCGTGGACGAGTACGGCTACCCCGTGCCCGGCGTGAGCATCGACGTGAGGATCACCAAGGGTGAAGGAAGCATCCCGTCGTCGGTGACCACCGACGCGTCGGGCGTGGCGCAGGTGTACTTCACCCCCGGCCGCACGGCGGGCCTCGTGGAGTTCCAGGTGGAGACCCTCACGCTGCGCGCAGTCGGCGCGCTCTGGCAGGCGCCGGAAGAGACGAAGCTCCCGGACGTGCCGGTCGCCGGCAGCCGTCAGGAGGCCGCCTGGGTGGAAGCGTGGCGGCACACCGTGGGCACGGTGCGGGTGGAGCGGGCGCCCTGACGCGGGCGCGGCTCCTCGACGGGGGCGAGCGCGTCGTCGTCCTCGCCCTGTACGTGTGGCTGGTGGTGCGCCTCGTCGGCGGGGACGGCCTCGCCTTCGGCTGGCTGCAGCTGTTGAGCGAGGGGATGCTGGTGGTCTTCCTGCTCATCCGCCGGCCGGCGGCCTCGATCAGCCTGCGCCCGCAGGACTGGGCGTTGGCCTTCGCCGGCACGACGCTGCCGCTGCTGGCGACGGGGGGCCTCGGGGAGGCTCACGCCCCCAAGGCGCTGGTGGTGTTCTTGTGGCTGGTGGGGTTCGTCATCCAGGTGTCGGCGAAGCTCTGGCTCGGGCGCAACTTCGGGCTCGTCGCCGCGCGCCGGGCGCTGGTCCTCGGCGGGCCGTACCGCTTCGTGCGGCACCCGATGTACCTCGGCTACCTCGTCACCCACCTCGCGGTGATCGGGATGAACCCGGCGTCTACCAACCTCGCGCTGTACGCGGCGTGCTGGCTCTGCCAGGTCCCCCGGCTGCTCGCCGAGGAGCGGCTCCTCGGCGAAGACCCGGCGTACCAGGCCTACCGGGGAGCGGTGCGTTGGCGCCTGCTCCCCGGGCTCTGGTGAGCCGGGCCCGACCGACTAGAAGTACCACCGCGCCCCGCCGCCGCCCATGCCGCCGATCCAGCAGCCGGCGGACACGTCGATGCCGGTGAGCGCCGCCGCATCCGCGGCCACCGCCGAGCAGTAGCCGTTCACCGGGTAGACCCCGATGCCGACGTCGGCGTAGACCTCGATGGGCACCTTCTTGAACTGCAGCGCCACCCCAACGCCACCGCCGACGCCGAGGCGCGGGTAGCCGGCGTAGCCGGGGTACGCGTCGAGGCCGCCTTCGACGTCCACGTGCCAGTAGAGGGGGAGCTGGCCCCAGGACCAGTTGTCGCCCCAGGAGTGGATGTTGGACTGGTAGGCCACGCGGGCCTGGTGGGACACGAAGCTGGTGCCCGCGAAGAACGCGAGCCCGGACTTCTCGTTGAAGAAGTACTTTCCGGTGAGCGCGATCGTGGTGGGGCCGGTGCCGATGCCGAGGCCGAACTTCTTGGTGGTGCCGATGTCGGTCTGGGCGTGGGCGAGCGAGAGAGCCAGGAGCAGCATGAAGAAACCTCCGGCCGCCGTGTAACCTGACCGCAAACTCCCCGGGAAACGCTCGTCGCGGGAACCCCTAGCGACTCCTGACGGGCCTGCGCGTGCGCCTCCCGACGGCCCCCCCGGCTCGCCCCGCCATTCTCGCCGCGGCGGTTCCTCGACCACCGCCGGCGGCGGGGGGGAAGGGCGGTGGAGGACCACCCGCCCCTTGACACCCTCGCCGTCAGAACGTGCCGGTCGGGGGAGGAGCCTGCTTCCCCGGTTTGGCCCGCTTCTTCACCTCGACCGGGTCCAGGCCCCACTCGCCACGCGCGCCGAGGAGCGGGATGAACACGGGGCCCTTCACGTCGCCCACGCTGTCGTAGTCGTAATTCCACGCTTCGTACATGACGTTGGCGCCGGGGGGCACGATCCACAGCTCTGAGTAGAGCGCGAGGCTCCAGGTGCGGAAGCGGATGTCCTTCTGGATGTGCACGTCGATCTTGTGGAAGTCGGGGAGGCGCGCCCCGTTGGTGGCGCCGTAGACCGGGGCGTAAGTGTCGTCCGCGGCGAGGTAGGTGCCGTCGTCGATCGAGGTGTACGGGAGGCCGGCGGCGGCGCGATAGCGGAGGCCGACGTTCCAGGTGGGGGCGAAGGTCCAGCTCCCCATCAGGTTGAAGGCCCAGGGTTCGTCGTAGTCGCTCAGGTGGCCGTCGTGTTCGGAGTGGCCGAGGGTGAGCCCCGCGGACGCGAAGATGATCCCCTTGATGCGGTAGCGGGTCTCGACCTCAAGGCCGTACGCGGTTCCACTGACTCCACCCCGAGGCGCCTGCCCGGGGGCCACCTCGACGAGGTTCTCCGAGAGCTTGCCCCAGCCGTCGATCGCCAGCTCCAGTCGGTGGGCGATGGCGTAGTCAAAGCCGATGGCGGCCTGCCGGGAAACGGCGGGGCCGAGCGTGGGGTCGCCCACGCCGGGAGCCAGCCACTGGGGCTCCGGGAACTGGCTGTACTGCCCGGCCGCGACACGGATCGCCTCGTCCTCGCCGATCTTCCAGCGGATGTTGAGGCGGGGGTCCACCGCCACCGCGGTGCTCAGGGTGTCGCCGTCCACTCGCACGCCGGGCGTGAAGCGGAACTTGCCCGCGGTCAGTCGGCCCTCGACGTAGCCGCCGGCGATGACCCGATCCACGCGCTCCTTGGCGGTGACCCCGCGCTCGAGCAGCTCGGACTCCCGGGCCACCTCCGGCCACGGCCGGTCGGTGAGGACGTCGAGGTTGAGGCCCTCGTACTTTCCCTCAATCCCCGTGCCAAGGACCGCCCAGGGGGCGAGGAGCAGCGTCGCGTCTTCGCGAGCCTGGACCCGGAGGAGCTGCTGGGTGTCGTGGGCGCTCGGCAGCGCCGCCGAGCGGTCGTAGCCCGTCACGGCCAACGCCCCCTCGAACTTGCTGGTCCCGAGCAGGTGTCGGTGGGTGATCTGGCCGATGTTGAAGTGTTTGTCGAAGACCAGGTCGGGGTTGACCGACTTCTCGTACGGGTCGAGCAGGGTCGGCTCGCCGGCGTAGCGGGTGTAGGCGTCTCCCGCGCCGAACCCGGTGATCGCCCAACGGGCGCTCTCGGACGGGGCGTACTCCAGCCGGGCGTACCAGTCGGAGAAGATCGGGAAGGCGGTGTACTGTGGGTCGTTCTTGGTCGCGACGTCCAGGTAGCTGCGCCGGGCGCTCGCGCGGACGGTCCAGGCGTCGCCGCTGGGCGCCGCCACCTCGGCGCCTGCCATCACGAAGTTCAGGTTGGCGCTGGCACGTGGCCGCTCGGGGCGCTCCCAGGTGCTGCGGGTGTCCACGATCGCACCGGTGGCATCGCCGTGGTCGGCGCCGAAGGTCGAGGGCAGGAATTGCAGCTCCTCGATGAGCCGCGCGGGGAGGACCGAGCTGTAGCCGTTGAAGTGGTACAGGTAGGGGAGCTCGATGCCGTCGAGGAGGTAGCGGGTCTCCACCGGGTCGCTGCCGCGCACCGCGAGATCGCCGGCGGTGGGGCTGTACTCGGGGGTGAGCGCGACGCCGGGGAGCGCCTGGACGAGGCGCACGGCGTCTTCGAAGGTGCCCGGGGTGAGCAGCACCCGCTCGCGGTCGAGTGTGTGCTCGGACACGACGGGCGCGTCGCGACGGGCTTCGACGACGACCACGTGCGGGTCTTCGTCCGTGCCGGTTCCGTCGCCGTCGGTGGGCTCGGCGAGCGCGTCGGTGGGCGGGGCGTCGGCCGGCGGCGGCGCCGGCGAGGCGGTGGGCTCGGTTGCGGGGGCCGGGGGAGCAGGCGCGGGGCTCGGGTCGTCGGCGAAGGCGGCGGCGAAGAGCAGGATCATGGCGTCACCTCCCCGACGAGGCGCACGCGCGTACCCGCCACCTGGTCCCGTCCGCACACCCGCTCGATCACCGAGTCCGGGTTCCAGACGCCGGCGGTGGTCCCGCACGGCTCGTCCGCGGTGGCGGTGCCGTCGTCGAGGGCCACGTCCGTGAGGGAGAACCCGGTGAGGTCGTCGGTGGCGGTGATCGTGGCGAGCACGGTCACCGCGCCCTCGGGCTCGGTCGTTTCCACGGGAAAGAGCCGCCCACCGACCGCCAAGAACGGACCGTCGACGCCCACCGGCAGGTCGAAGGTGCCCCAGCCGTTGCCGCCCAGCCCGTCCATCCACAGGGCCACGACCGGCCAGATGCCGTCCTCGGGCGCCGTGAAGGCCGTGGCCGCGGGACCGGATTCGGCGAACTCCCCTGCGGGCGCCATGAAGTGCACACGCTGCGCGTCGGGTACGTCCAAGTCCAGGCTTCCCCCGTCCGTGGTGAGGGTGCGGGTGAACCCCGCGAGCGCCGGGTGGGTCGCGCCGTCGGAGATCGTGAGCTCCCCGGACTCGGTGGCGCCGTCGGCGCCGGTGATCGTGAGGGTGGCGGTGCCCGCCGCCGCCATCGTGCAGAGCCCCGCGGCGTCGCAAGCGGCATCCCCGCCCCAGGTGCGGACGGGGGCGTTGGTGCTCCACGCGTCCGTGCCCTCCCAGGTGTAGGCGCGGAGGGAGCCGTCGTCAGCGGCGCCCATGGCGGCGATGCGGAGCTCCACCAGATCATGGCGATCGGTGGGGAAGGGTTCGAGGCAGCCGAGGAGGAGGAGCAAGGTCACGACAGGGCGATAACCCACAGCCCCCTGCGTACCCCGCCGTGCTCACCGTCCGGTGACGGAGCGACGACACGCGACGCACCGGCGCGTGCGCCGCGCGACGCCGCCCGCTACGTGACCGCGCCTCCCCGAGCGTCCATGATCTTCTCCCTCGCCCTGTCCGTCTCCTTCGCCCACGCCGACGATCCGCTCGCCGCCCCTCCGAAGGACGATCCGTACGGCTGGCTCGAGGAGGTCGAAGGCGCCAAGAGCCTGGAGTGGGTCAAGGCGCGCAACGGCGAGTCGGAGGGGACGCTGGAGGTCGGCGGGTACAAGAAGCTCAAGGGTCGCCTCAAGTCGATCCTCGATTCCAACGCCCGCATCCCCTACGTCGGCAAGATGGGCGAGTTCTACTACAACTTCTGGCAGGACGCCGACCACGTCCGCGGAGTCTGGCGCCGCACCACCCTGGCCGAGTTCCAGAAGCCGAACCCGACGTGGGACGTGGTGATCGACCTCGACGCGCTCGACGCCGCCGAGAACACCCAGTGGGTCTGGCACGGCGCGAACTGCCTTGAGCCCGAGTACCAGCACTGCCTCATCTCGCTCAGCCGCGGCGGCTCCGACGCCGACGTGAAGCGGGAGTACGACCTGAAGTCCCGCGCCTGGGTGAAGGACGGGTTCTACGTCCCGGAGGCCAAGAGCGAGGTCAGTTGGATCACCGCCGACCGGCTTTGGGTGGGCACCGACACCGGCCCCGACTCGCTCACCACCTCCGGCTACCCTCGCGAGGTCCGCGCTTGGGAGCGCGGCACCAAGCTCGAAGAGGCGCCGGTGTTGTTCCGCGGCGCCGCCACCGACGTGGCGGTCAACGCGTGGACCGACCACGACAAGGGGTACGAGCGGCAGTTCGTCAACGAATCCCCCACGTTCTTCACCAACCGGACGTTCGTGGCCTGGAAGGGCGTTTTTACCCGCATCGGCGTCCCTGAGGACGCCAACGCGAGCGTCTACCGCCAGTGGCTCTTCGTGGAGCTCCGCACCGACTGGACCGTGGGCGGGAAGACCTGGCCGGCGGGCTCGCTGCTGGTCACCGACTTCGATGGGTTCATGGGCGGCGCGCGCACCTTCGAGGCGCTGTTCACCCCCACGTCGACCACCGCGCTCCAGGGCTTCACCGCCACCCCCGGCGCCGTCACGCTCAACGTGCTCGACAACGTGAAGTCCAAGGTGATCATCGCCCGCCACGCCGAGAAGGGCTGGGCGATGGAGCCGATGGCCGGCCTGCCTTCGTTTGGCACGATCAGCGTCTCCGCGGTGGACGCCGAAGCGAGCGACGACGTGTGGATCACCGCCGCCGACTTCGTCACCCCCACCACGCTGTCCCTCGGCTCCGTGGCCCCGGGCGCGAAGCTGCCCACCCAACTCAAGACGCTCCCGGCGCTCTACAACGCCAAGGGCCTCGAGATCACCCAGGGCGAAGCCACCTCGCTGGATGGCACCAAGATCCCCTACTTCATGGTGGCGAAGAAGGGGTTGAAGCTCGATGGCAAGAACCCCACGTTGCTCTACGGGTACGGCGGCTTCGAGGTGTCGATGCTGCCGAGCTACAACAGCCTCATGGGCGCGGCCTGGCTCGAGCAGGGGGGGGTGTACGTGCTCGCGAACATCCGCGGCGGCGGTGAGTTCGGTCCCGCGTGGCACACGAGCGTCACGAAGGCCAACCGTCACAAGGTCTATGAGGACTTCTCCGCGGTGGCGAAGGAGCTCTCGGCCCGCAAGGTCACCAGCGCCGAGCACCTCGGCGCCATGGGCGGGAGCAACGGCGGGCTCCTGATGGGCAACATGCTCACGCAGTACCCGGAGCTGTTCGGCGCCATCGTCTGTCAGGTCCCGCTGCTCGACATGAAGCGCTACAATCACCTGCTCGCGGGCGCCTCGTGGATGGACGAGTACGGCAACCCGGACGATCCCGAGCAGTGGAAGTACATCCAGACCTTCTCCCCCTATCAGCTGGAGAGCGCCGACAAGGACTACCCCCCGGTTCTGTTCCTCACCTCCACCCGCGACGACCGGGTCCACCCCGGCCACGCCCGCAAGCTGGCGGCCAAGCTTCTCGACCACAAGAAGCCGGTCTACTTCTGGGAGGACATCGAGGGCGGTCACGGAGGCGCGGCCACCAGCGACCAGCGCGCGACGATGTGGGCCTTGAGCTACACGTTCCTCTGGAAGGAGCTGAAGTAGGGCGGCGGCTGCCGGGCCTGGGGCCCGGCACCGCGCTCTCCCTCCGGACCTGCGGTCCTCCGTCCGATCGCTGCCGCGGCGCCGCGGCAGCGTGGGAGGGGGGCGGGCCTCGCTGCGCCTCAGGGTTGTCCTCGGTGCCTTCCGGGGCCGCCTGAAGCAGGGGCAACTTCATGATCCGCCACGCGATCCCTGGCGCCGGTGGTGGCGCGAGATACGCGATTCTGATCGCGAGGCGTCCATGCCGCCGGTGTATGAGCAGGATCGGGCCCGCCGCCCCTCAACCCAGGTGGAAACCTCGTCTCCCGAGGTGGAGTCGAGCGCTCCGGAGCACGGGCCCGCCGCGCGCGGAATGCGCGACCAGAACCGGTTGGGCAACGCCGCGTTGAGCGGGCGCCTCCGCGAACGATCGGGGAACAGCGCCGAAGAAGAACGATCCAGCGGCGGGACGGAGGGCGCCACCGGCGACCGCCTCGCTCAGGCCGGTCCTCCCGGAGCGGGGGGCGGCGGCGCGGGCGGAGGCGGGGATACGACCGGCGGCGGCGGCCCGCGTGCGCGCTCCGGCGCGGTCGGCCTCG
>CAIXRH010000173.1 GCA_903921785.1 uncultured Pseudomonadota bacterium | reverse complement strand
GGCGGCGGCGGCGGCGCTGGTCACGCCGCGGGTGCGGTGACGCCGAGGGCAGGCGGCCAGGGCGGCCTCGGCGGTGCCCGCGCGGGGGCCGGGCGCGCTCAGGGCCGCTCGAACGCGCCGAGGTCGTACCCTGCCCGTTGCGGGAGGGGCGTGCCGTAGAAGTCGACCTCCGGGGCGGCCGCCCCCAACTCCACCGGGTCGACGCCCGCGTCGATCGCCGGCGAGCCCTCCGGAAACTGGTACGCCGTGAGCGTGGAGAGGAGGCCGACGTCTCCCAGCGTGCCGCCCGCGCCAGCGGCGGCGAGGAGCGGATCGGCGAACCAGCCGACCGCGGAGCCGGCCCGGGTCTCCTGCCCGGTCTGGTCCCGCCACTGCTCCAGCGAGGCGTACCCCTGGAAGTCCGGGGCGTGGCCGCTGGACCAGTAGAGGTTCCCCTGCGCCCGGACGGCCTCGGGCGAAGGCCCGTCCGACCAGTCCCACACCAACGGCTGCCCGGCGTCGGAGATCAACAGGTTGTTGAACAGGAGGTTGTTCGATGCGTTCGCCGCGCTGGTGAGGTTCACCACGGGCCCGACCGAGGAGTAGACGGTGTTGCCGTACACCCAGGAGTCCCGGAGCCCGAGCTGCGACGCCTCGGAGTAGTAGGTGATGGCCCCGAGCTTGCCCCCCCACCCGTCGTTCTCGCTGATGTTGTACCGGACCGTGTTGTGACTCCAGGGCTCGGTGCCCTGCTGCGAGAGCAGGTAGCCCGCCCCGTAATTGTCGTGCGAGTAGCAGTACTGGATGACGGAGTCGGTGGTCCCCACATCGAGGTCGAACCCGTCGCCATCCTGATTCTGCGCGAGGTTGCCGTAGGACTCGGAGAACTGGATGGTCACGTCCGAGGCGTTGTAGGCCCACAACCCGACGGGTCCGGCGTCGTTGGTCCCGTCCCCGCCGTTGTCGTGGGCGATGCAGCCGTCGATGAGGCCGTGGGTGACGGAGCCGAGCACGAAGCCGTCGCCCGAGGGTCGCTTCACCGAGGGGTCCCCCGGGTTGCTGGCGAACTCGCTGCAGCGGACCACCACGTTGCGGTGGGAGGTCGTCCCCGCGCCGAAGAAGCTGCCCCCGCCTTGGAGGTTGTGGTGGAGGAAGAGCTGCTCGAGGAGCACGTCGTCGAACCCGTCCCCGTCCTCCTCCCAGCTCCACACGACGAGGCCCTCCGAGAAGCCCGACACCTCGAGGTTTCGGAAGGTGAGCCCGGCGTGGCGGCCGTCGTCCGTCATCGCGGCCACGCCTTGCACGTGGGTCCGCGACATGCCGGGACCCTCCACCACGAGGTTCTCGACGGTCACGTAGCCCACGTTGTAGATATAGAATCCATATTCCCCAGGAGCTACCTGAAGGGTGGCAGGATCCGCCGCAGAGGAGCTGAACACGATGGGCGCCCCCTTGCGGCCGACGTCCCCCCACCCCGGCCCGACGTAGACGGACTCCGAGAACGTCGCGCCGGGCTCGAGCCAGATGACGTCCCCCGCCCCCGCCCGAGCCTGCGCCGCGGCGATGGTCCGAACCGCCTTCGCGGCGGTGAGCCCATCGTTTCCGTCATCGCCGCCCGGGCTCACGAAGAGTGTCCGTCCGCCGGACACGGGCGCGGTCTCTGTGGCCTCGCACCGGTAGGGGCCAAAGCTCGTGTCGGCCCCCGTGTCGGCCCCCGTGTCGGCCCCCGTGTCGCCGCCGACGCAGTCCGGAGAGCCTGCGCACCCGTCGTCCGCGCAGTCGAAGGCGCCGTCGCCGTCGTCGTCCGCCCGGTTGGTGCAGTCGCCGGGCTCACGACCCTCCGCGGGCTCGTGCGCGGTGGCGCATCCGACCGACACCAGCAGCACGAGCAGGTGTCGGGCCGGAGGATCGACCAGACCGGCCGACGGGTGGCGCAAGGGCATTTGGGGCTCCGCCGCGATCATACCGCCGCGCGGCGCCGCAGCAATAGCGCCACCGCGAGCCCCGCCCAGATGCACGCGAACGACGCCAGCCGGCGCAGGTCCAGCGGCTCCCCGAAGGCGACCGTGGCGAGCACGAACAACATCGACGGGGTGAGGTACTGGAGCAGGCCGATCGTGGAGAGCGGGAGGCGGCGCGCGGCCGCGGCGAAGGCCAACAACGGGGCGGTGGTCACTGGGCCGGCGAGCACCAGGAGCAGGTCCCGCCCTGGCGTGGCGACGGTGAGCGCCCCCTGGCCGAGGTGCGCGTGCCACGCGATCACCCCGACCGCCGGGAGCACCGTCACGCCGGTCTCGACGAAGAGGCCGGTGAGCGGATCGACGGCGAGCCGATTCCGGAGGAGCCCGTAGAGCCCGAACGAGAACGCGAGGGTGAGCGGGATGGCCATCGAGAGCTGCTGGCCGGTTCCCGCGACCAGGCAGCCCACCAGCGCCAGCCCGACGCCCACGCGGAGCCCGACGGAGAGCCGCTCCCCGAGCACCATCACCCCCAGCGCCACGCTGAACAGCGGGTTGAGGAAGTACCCGAAGCTCGCTTCGAGCACGCGCCCGGTGGTGACGGCCACGGTGTACGTGAACCAGTTGGTGGCGATGAACACCGCGGAGGCGAGCAGGCCGAGGCGCATCCTCGGCTGCGCGAGCGTCGCGACGAGGGCCGCGCGGCGCGGCGCCGAGAAAAGCACGACCGCGGCGAGCAGCACGAACGACCAGAGGATCCGGTGCGCGAGGACCTCCAGCGGGTCCACCCCGCGGAGTGGCCGGAAGTAGAAGGGAAACAGGCCCCAGGCACCGTACGCCGCGAGGCCCCACAGGAGGCCGTCGCGACGTGTCGCGACATCGGCGTCCGGGGGCACCGGAGCAGGCCCCGGCGCGGTCACCTCAGCAACCGTTCATGCAGGTCGCGTTCGTCGCGAAGCTGCCGGTCACGTCGGTCGCCCCGGTGGGATCGGCGTAGTGGAAGTCGCCCACGAAGACGAGCTGGTCCCCGACCTTGTCCACGGTGGCGGCCTGCACACGGAAGGCGGAGCTGCCGGTGGTGGTGCAGAGGTCGGCGTCCATCGGATCGGCGGTCCCCACCTGCACGTTGCCGCCCCCGGCCGTGTAGGCGCAGGTCACGTAGACCCCGGCGCGATCGTTGCTGATCGTCACCTGTACGAACGGAGACCCGGGCTGGGCGGCGTCCATGCAGCGGGCGCTGAGCACGGTCACCCCGTCGGAGCGGGAGTATTCGCCTTCGGTCGTCTCGGCGCAGGTCAGCGCGAAGGCCGCACCCCGGAAGGTGCCCGCGGCGGCGAAGGCAGGGGTCACCAGGGTGCCGGTGTCAGACGCGCTGTCTTCGGAGTCGCCGCTGTCTCCGCCGCTGTCCATCGAATCGGCGGTGTCCGCGCCGCTGCCCGCCGTGTCCGCGGTGTCGGCCCCGCTGACGCCGGTGTCGTCGGCGGGGGCGTCGGCGGAGGTGCCGCACGCGAGGAGGAGGGCAAGGAGCATCGGGTCCCCAGATTCCCTCGGGGGTACCGCAACCGCGTCGGGAGGTCAACCCCTTGGCCATCGCCAGCCGGCGCCGGCTCGGCGGTCGACCGCGGCGGCGGCGGGTTAGCTCCCGCGCGCACCCGAGCTGACGCATGCCCTCCGGCTACCCCCGAATCGAGTCCTGGGTCGACCAGGTCACGCTCGAGCACGAGATGCTCGACTTCTGGTCCCGGGAGGGCATCTTCAAGCGCCTGATCGCCCAGAACGCCGACGGCGAGCCGTGGTCGTTCCTCGACGGCCCGATCACCGCCAACAACCCCATGGGCGTGCATCACGCCTGGGGCCGCACGCTCAAGGACATGTACTGCCGGTACTGGGCGATGAACGGACGGCAGCTCCGCTACCAGAACGGGTTCGACTGCCAGGGGCTGTGGGTGGAGGTGGAGGTCGAAAAAGAGCTCGGGTTCAAGACCAAGCGCGACATCGCCGCGTTCGGCCTCGACAAGTTCGTGCGCGCCTGCAAGGAGCGGGTGCTCACCTACGCCGCCCGGCAGACCGCCCAGAGCGTGCGCCTCGGCTATTGGATGGACTGGGACGATCCGGCGATGCTCCTGCAGCTTCGCGACGCGATGAAGGCCGAGGCCCCCGAGGTCACCGTCACCGCCACCAACGGCCGCACCCTCACCGGCACGCCCGAGGCGATCGTCGGGAAGCTCGGCACCCCCGAGATGGGCGGGAGCTACTTCACGTTCTCCACCGAGAACAACTACACGATCTGGACGTTCCTGAAGAAGTGCCACACCCAGGGGCACCTCCAGCGCGGCACCGACGTGATGCCCTGGTGTTGCCGCTGCGGCACCGGCCTCTCCCAGATGGAGGTGGCCGAGGGCCGCAAGATCGTCGAGCACACCAGCACCTACGTGCGCTTCCCGCTGCGCGGGCGCGAGAAGGAGGCGCTCCTGGTGTGGACGACCACGCCATGGACGCTCTCCAGCAACGTCGCGGCGGCGGTGAACCCCGAGCTCGACTACCTCAAGATCAAGCACCTGGACTGGGTGCTGTACGTCGGCAAGGGCGCGTTCGAGAACGCCCGCGACAAGAGCCTGGAGGCCGCCGGCCAGAAGAAGACCTTCAAGCTCCCCAAGCTGAGCCAGCTCCTCAAGGGCATCGGCGAAGTCGAGGTCCTCGGCACGCTCAAGGGCGCCGAGCTCGTGGGCCTCGCGTACGACGGGCCGTACGACCACCTCCCGGCCCAGCAGCGCCCGGGCGGGCTCACCCCCGCGGGCGGCAACGGCAGCGCCGTGAGCTCCGCCGAGGGCCACCGCGTCCTCGCCTGGGACATGGTCAGCGAGACCGAGGGCACCGGCATCGTGCACATCGCCCCCGGATGTGGCGCGGAGGACGCCGAGCTCGGCCGTCACGAGGGCCTCGTCGCCATCGCCCCGCTCGCCGAGACCGGCGAGTACCTCGACGGCTTCGGCGAGCTCTCGGGCCGCCACGTGCTCACCGTCACGGACGACGTGTGCGCGGACCTCAAGGCGCGCGGCATCCTCGTCACCAAGGAGCGCTACCCGCACGTGTACCCGCACTGCTGGCGGTGCAAGGAGGAGCTGGTCTTCCGCCTGGTCGACGAGTGGTTCATCGACATGGGCTGGCGCGGCCGCATCCAGGCCAACGTGCCGAAGATCCGCTGGATCCCGGGAGACGGCGAAGCGCGCGAGATGGACTGGTTGCGCAACATGGGCGACTGGATGATCTCCAAGAAGCGCTTCTGGGGCCTCGCCCTGCCCATCTGGGTCTGCCGCGACTGCAAGGCCTTCGACGTGGTGGGCAACGAAGCCGAGCTCCAGACCCGCGCCGTCGCCGGCTGGGAGACCTTCGCCGGCCACGCCCCCCACCGCCCCTGGGTGGACGCGATCCAGCTCCGCTGCACCTGCGGCGGCACGATGGACCGGGTGCCCGACGTCGGCAACCCCTGGTTGGACGCCGGTATCGTCCCCTACTCCACCGTGCGCTACACCAGCGACCCCGCCTACTGGGAGAAGTGGTTCCCCGCCGAGCTGGTGCTGGAGTGTTTCCCCGGACAGTTCCGCAACTGGTTCTACGCGCTGCTCGCGATGAGCGCGATGATGGAGGACCGCGCGCCCTTCAAGACCCTCCTCGGCCACGGCCTCGTGCGCGACGAGAAGGGCGAGGAGATGCACAAGTCCAAGGGCAACGCCATCTGGTTCGACGAGGCGGCCGAGCAGTTCGGCGCCGACACGATGCGGTGGTTGTACTCGAAGCAGGACCCGGTGCAGAACCTCAACTTCGGGCCGAACGTGCTCCGGGAGGTCCGCGGCGGGTTCCTCAACCAGCTCTGGAACACCCACGCCTACTTCGTGAACTACGCCCGGATGGAGGGCTACGATCCCACGAAGCCCGCGGTGCCGTTCGCCGAGCGCCCCGACTTCGACCGGTGGATCCTCACCGAGCTCCAGGACGTCGTGGCGGCCTGCCGCGAGTCCATCGAGACCTACGCCCACGACGACGCGGCCCATCAGATCGAGGCGTTCGTCGAGCAGCTCTCCAACTGGTACCTCCGCAACAACCGTCGGCGGTTCCGCGCCGAGGCGGCCGACGGCCTCTCCGCGTTCCAGACGCTCGAGACCTGCCTGCGCACCGTGGTGCGCCTGCTCGCGCCGTTCCTCCCGTTCACGGCCGAGAAGCTCTACCGGAATCTCGAGGTCTCCGCCCGCGCGGACTCGCCCCCGTCCGTGCACCTCTGCGCCTTCCCGCACCCCACTGGCGACCGCGACGTGCCGCTGACCGCCGCGATGCGCACGCTCGTGCGGTTCACGACGCTCTCCACCGCCGCCCGCGACGTGGCGAAGCTCAAGCTCCGGCAGCCGCTCCAGAAGCTCACGATCTCCGCCTCCACCGAGGCGGATCGCGCGGCGCTCGAACAGTTCCAGGGGATGCTCCGCGACGAGCTCAACGTGAAGGAGCTGGAGCTCCTCGCCCCGGGCACGCCGAGCCCGGTGGGCCTGGTGGTGAAGCCCGACTTCAAGGCGCTCGGCCCCAAGGTCGGCGACAAGATGGGCCTCGTCACCAAGGCGATCGCGGCGGAGACGCCCCGCATCGCCGCCGAGCTCCGCAAGGGCGCGGAGACGGTGACGCTGATGGTGGACGGCGCGATGTTCGAGCTCGTCCGCGCCGACTTCATGCTCCAGATCCTCCAGCCGGCTGGCCTCGCCGTGGCGGAGGACAAGGGCGCGTGGGCGGCCGTGACCACCACCATCAGTCGCGAGCTGGAGGTCGAGGGCCTCATGCGCGACGTGCAGCGCCGCCTCATGGCGCTCCGCAAGGAGCAGGGCCTCGAACTTGCCGATCGGGTCACCCTCGCCTGGGACAGCGAGCACGCCGACCTCGTCGACGTCTTCGCCGCCTGGTCCGCCACCCTCCAGACCGAGCTCCAGGCCGACCGCTTCGAGCGCGAGCCCGGCCTCGCCGCGGAGCCGCTGGACATCGCCGGTCGCCCGCTCAAGGTGCGGATGGCGAAGGTCTAAGGAGAAAGCACGGCAAGGGGGTGGAGGCCGAGGACCGGCCTTCCCCCCGGCCAGCGTCGGCGGTCGAGCGGCCGCCGGCGGCGAGAATGGCGGGGCGGGCGCGCGCCCGCGGACATGCTACCGTCCCGCCGATGCGTCGCCTGCCCGCCCTCGATGCGCCGATCGCCGCCGCCGCGGGGGCGGTCGCGGCGTTCTTCCTCGGGCAAGGCGCCGTCTCGGGGGCCGGCGCGCCCGTCCTCGGCACCGCCCAGGCCGACAAGTTCGGCGCCATCTACCTCCACGATGCGCTCCATCGGGCCCTCGCTGCCGGGCGCTTCCCGCTCATCGACGCGGAGCAACTCTGGCCGGTCGGCGCGCCGCTCGCGGCGATGAACGGCGACAACGTGCTGGAGATGTTGGTGTCCGGGCTCCTCCGCCTCGGCGCTCCGTGGCCCCTCTGGTTCAACCTCGCCCACCTCGTGTGGGTGCCGCTGCTCGCGGTGGCGTTCCTCCCGCTGGGGCGCCGCCTCTGGCCGGGCGACGACGTGGCCGCGGCGGCGCTGCGCGTCGCCGCCGGGCTCACCTGGGCGCTCAGCCCGGTATTCCTCGGGGAGATCGTCGCCGGGCGCCTCACGCAGGTGGTGCTCCTCGGGCTCCCGCTCGCGCTCGCGCAGCTCCACGCCGCCACCGAAGCAGACCTCGATCGGCGGGGGCGGGTCCTCGGCGCCGTGGGCGTGGCGCTGGTCGGGCTCGGGTACTGGTTCTACGCGGTGTTTCTTGGCCTCCTCGCGCCGGTCTTCCTGGTGGCGGGCGCGTGGGCGGGGCGAGGCCGGGCGACGCTCCGGGAGCTGCTGTGGATCGGCGGGGGCGCCGCCGTCCTGGTGTCGCCGGCGCTCCTCGGCATCGCCTACAGCTCGGTGAGCCTCGGGGTGAGCCCGCAGGTGCCCGCGCCGCCGGGCGGCCTCTCCCCGGTTTTCGACAACGCACTTCAGCTCGCGCGGGCGCAGCCGGCCCAGCTCCAGGGGTGGTTCCCGTGGGCGCTGGCGCCGGGGCTCGTCCTGGGCCTCGGGCTGGCGGTCCGGGGGCTCCGGCGGCGGGGTGGCGCGGGGGCTCCGGCGGGGTCCGCGGGGGGCGGCCCGGCACAGGGCGCCGCGGTTCCGGCGCTCCGCTGGTTCGTCCTCGCCGCCTTGGCCTTGCTCTTCGCGTTGGGGCCGGGTCAGGTCCTCGGCGGGCGGGTGTGGCTGCTCCCGTACTGGCCGGTGTGGAAGCTCGTGCCCTCGCTGGGGCGGCTCACGCACCCCTCGCGTTGGGCGGACTTCGGGATGATCTTCCTGGTGGTCGGGAGCTTCGGGGGCCTCGCCTGGACGCGGTCCGGCCGGTGGTTGGCGCCGCTGGTGCCGGCGGCGCTCTTCGCGCAGTTGTTCCTGCAAGGAACCGCGCCGCTCCCCACGTACTCGCCGCCCGCCGCCCCGCTGTACGAAGCCGCCGCGGCCACCCCCGGCGCGCTGATCGTGCTGCCGGTGATGCACGCCCCGGACACGATCCGATTCACGCCGATCCACCGCCGTCCGGTGATCGGCGGCATGGCGGAGGGTCTCCCCTGGGCGTGGCCGCCCGCCTTCCGCACCTGGTTCGAGGGCAACCCGCTCCTCCTCCAGCTCCTCGCCCTCGGCGACGGCAAGCTCGCCGCGCTCGACGTCCGCCAGGGCGACGTGGACGACCTCCGCTCCGCCGGCTTCACCCAGGTGCTCTACGACGCCGGCGCCTGGCAACAGTGGCGCCACCGGGCTGATCCGGGCGCCCTGACCGCGCTCACCGCCGCCCTCGGTGCCCCCCGCTTCCAAAACGCGGACGGGGCGCTGTGGGACCTGCCCAACAGCGCCCCGTCAGGGCACGCAGCGCCGCCCGCCGGCGTTCGGCTGCCGGCGCCCTGAACGTTCAGAGCGCCTTGTGCGACCCGTCGCAGAAGGGCGGGTTCTTGGTGGCCTTGCACTGGCAGAGGTACACCGTCTTCTTCTCGGCGATGTCGAACTTCTGGGGGGCCAGCCCGGAGCCCTTGTGGGCGCCGTTGCAGAAGGGCTGGGGCTCGGCCTTGCCGCAGGCGCACCAGTAGTAGGAGCCGGCTTCGAGCTCCTTGGCGACGGGGACCTTGGCGGCGACGGTGGGGGTAGACATGGACGTACTCCGGTTGGAGCGCGAGTCTACCGCGACGCGGCCGCCAGGATTGTTGCCATCGGTCAACAATCCCGACCGCGGTGACGACGACACCGTAGCGGCCGCTACGGCGCGGACGGCGTTGCCGCTACTTGGGCGCCGCCGGGTCCGCCGGAGGCGCGGGACGCGCGCCGATGAGCACCAACTTCACCTTCTTGCCTTCCGCCCAGCCATCCGGGACTTCGCCGGTGGTGTAGCTCCAGGTGCGCTTCTCGGCGGGGGCGAGCGGCTTGATGAGCGCTTCCTCGATCGGCATGCCGCCCGGGCCCGTGGGGGCGGCGATCGGGTAGGACGGGGACTTGCCGAGCTTCTTGCCGTCCGCGCCGAGGAACTGGAGCTCCACGTTGGCGTATTCCAGCGCCTCGGTGCCGTTGTTGGTGACATCGGCGGTGAAGCCCCAGCCGTCCTTCGGGCCGGCGGGATCGTTCGCGAGGTTCACCTCCGCCACCGCCACGTCGCCGAAGGCGATGGTCGGGGTGTACTTCGCCACGTCGATCATCGTGGTGGCCCGCTTCTTGAGCGCGCTGTCGGCGAACGGGTCCTCGTCCATGAACTTCTTCCAGGCGTCGGCCGAACCGTCGGCCTCCGCGACGGCGTACGCGGCGGCCGCGCGGCCCTTCTGGACCTCCTCCAGCTTCTTGGTGTGCGGGAAGCGGGTCAGGATCTTGTCGTAGTCGGCCACCAGCTTGGACTCGGTCGCCTTCTCGACGAGCAGCGTCTCCAGGCGGGTCTCGGCCATGAGCTGGTCGGCGCCGCCGGGGTTGGTGGCGAGGAAGGTCTCGTAGGCGTCGACGGTGTCGGCCTTCTTCGCGTCTTCGTAGGGGTCGGCGCAGCCGGCGAGGACGAGGGCAACGAACAGGAAAAGGTGCATGGAAGCCTCCGCTCCCAGCATATCCGAAAACCCTGTAAAAAGGGGGGTCGGTCAGACGACCGTCATCCGCCCCTCACCCCGCTTTTTCCGACTCCCGCTTCACCCACGAAGTGGCATCGGTGAGGCCCTTCTTGGCGATCATGTCCTGCACGAAGCCCGGCACGAACCCGCTCACGCGGATGTCCACCGAATACTCCAGCCGCGAGAGCGGCGGGGTGGACGAGATCGGCGCGACCCGCCAGTAGCCCACCGAGTCGTCGAGGTCGGACTTCCGGGCGTAGTCGAGCGTCCAGGTGAGGTAGTTGGCCTCGGGGTGCCAGGTGTGGTGGATGAAATACTCCACGTCCATCCCTGCGACCTCGAGAACGAAGCGGGTGTAGAGCTCGTTCCCTACGACCCGATAGTTCCCGCACTCCGACACCTGGCCCACCATCTTCGGGTAGTCCTTGTAGTCGGTGATCTTCGACCAGATCGTGGTCGGCAGCGCGTGGATGTTCATCACCGCGATGCCACGGCCGCCCGAGGCCACCTGCTGCTGCTGGAGGACGACCTTGCCCGCGTCGAGCTGCGCCTGCTCCGCCGCCGTGAAGCTCAAGACAGGCGGCGCGCCGGTGTACGGCGTGATGATCCCGTGGTGCGGATGCGGAGAATTCGGATCGGCGGCGAGCGCCAGGGCGAGGGCGAGGAGCATGGGACGCCTCCGAGGGGACGATAACTTCGTGACGCGGCCGCTGCCGCGTGCGCGCCGGCGCGGATAGCGTCCGGGCGATGGCCGACATTCCCTCCGCCGAGCGCCTCCGGGTCATCGAGGTGTACGCCAGCATCCAGGGCGAGAGCACCTTCGCCGGGCTGCCCTGCGTCTTCGTGCGCCTCGCCGGCTGCAACCTCCGCTGCACCTGGTGCGACAGCACCTGGACCTTCAAGGGCGGCGAACCCCGCTCGATCGACGACGTGGTGGCCGAGGTCGCCGGGTTCGGCATCGGCCTGGTGGAGGTGACCGGGGGCGAGCCGCTGGTGCATCGTCAGGCCATCCCGCTGATGGAGCGGCTGCTCGCCGCCGGCCATACGGTTTTGCTGGAGACGTCGGGCAGTCGCGACATCGGTCCGGTGCCGTCGGGAGTGCATGTCATCCTCGATCTGAAGCCGCCCGACTCCGGGGAGGAGCGCGCCAACCTCTGGGCGAACATCCCCAAGCTCAAGCCGATCGACGAGGTGAAGTTCGTACTCGCTTCACGTCGCGACTACGAGTGGGCCCGCGACGTCGTGGCGCGCGAGGGCCTCGCCGCGCGGTGCACCGTGCTCTTCTCGGTGGCGTTCGGCCACGTCGCCGCGGCGGACGTGGTGGAGTGGATGCTCGCGGACAAGGTCCCGGCCCGGTTCCAGGTGCAGATGCACAAGGTCATCTGGCCGCCGGAGCAGCGCGGGGTGTAGCGGTGGCGCCGCGTGAGGGGGAACGCAGCGCGGGCGCGGCTCGCCGACGCCGGCGCGGGCACGCACCCCCATCGCCGCGGCCGGTCCCGACGCGCGCAGCGGCGGGACTGAGCGCGCAGCGCGAACGCGGAGCGAGCCCGACGGCGACCACCGGGAGCCGGCACGCCAAATACCGCTTGATCCGCCGCACCGTCGGACGTAGCGTACAGCCCGAGATCGAGGTCTCCTCATGCGCTTGACCGTCCTGCTCCTTCTGACCGCCTGCGGCACCGCCACCGACACCAGCTCCACCGACACCGGCTCGGGCGACACCAGCGCCGACGACACCGGCACCGGCGACACCGCCGACACCGGCAAGGACACCGCAGACACGGCCAACGACACCGCCGACACCGGCAAGGACACCGCGGACACCGGGTCCGACACGGGCAAAGACACCGCCGACACCGGCACCGACACCGGGGACACCAGCGTCCCGCCCGACACCGGGGACACCAGCGTCCCGCCCGACACCGGGGACACCAGCGTCCCGCCCGACACCGGGGACACCGGCACGTCCACCGGTTGCACCGAGGCCGATCTGATCCTCAGCGGCGAGGTCCGCTCCGCGGGCGCCGTGGGCACCTCTTTCGGGCCGAAAGACGCGCTCACCATGGTGGCGATCGTCACCAACCTCTGCCCGATGGACGTGACGTTCACCACGCCGTCGACCTGCCTGTTCACCGGCTGGAGCGTGACCTCGAGCAGCGGCATGGGCAGTGGCATGGCGGTGGCCTGCGCCGGCGTCGTGACCACCTGGACCGTCCCGGCGGGCGGAACGCTCGAAGAAGGCCAGGCCTGGGGCCGCCTCGCCGTGGACACCTACGTGCTGGATGTGACCGCGGACATCCCCGCCGCCACCGCCACGACGTCCTTCTCGGTGATCTAGGCCGAAAACCACGACGCGGCGGGTGTCGAAGGGCTGGAGCCGCGAGGCCCGCCCTTCCCCCCGGCCAGCGTCGGCGGTCGAGGCGCCGCCGGGGGGAGAATGGGGCCTCGGGCCGGAGCTACACCGGGGCGGTGCGGCTCTTGCCGTTGAGCAGCTCGAGCTTGAAGATCGAGAGCCCGCCGGCCAGCAGGCGCTTGGCCTCGCTCACGCTCGCGATGCTCGCCGCGGTGCGCGCCACAAAGCGCGGCCGCAGGTAGAACTTGCGGTGGGCGATCTTGAGGAGATCGAGGATCTGCTCCTTGGAGAGGTGCTCCTCCCAGCAGGCGGGCACCTCCACGCCGCAGAGCGGGTCCTTCATCAGGCGATCCCAGCAGTCCGCCGCGAAGAGGCCCTTCTTGGCGCCCTCCTCGAAGGACTCGGTGCCCGGGTACGGCGAGAAGACGGCGAAGACGGCATAGTCGGCGTCGAGCTTGATCATCTCGTCGATGTTCTTCTCGGCGTCGGCCATCGTGCGCTCGTGCGGGCCGCCGAGCATGATGTAGGCCACGGAGCGCACGCCCTCCTCACGGCACCACTTGAAGACGCGGTGCACGTCGTCGGTGTCGCAGTGTTTGCCCCACACGTCCAACCCTTCGTTGTTCGTGGACTCCACGCCGAAGTGGATCTTGGTGCAGCCGGTCTCGGCGCAGCGGCGGATCTGCTCGCGGGTGGTGCCGGCGATGGTGGTCTTGTAGCCCCAGTTGAACTTGATGCCGCGGCGCTCGATGCCGTCGCAGAACTTCATCGCCCACTGGCTGTTCGGGGTGAACAGGTCGTCGATGAAGTGGGTCTCGGTGATGCCGAGGGAGACGCAGTGCTCCATCTCGTCGAGGATGTTGTCGATGTCCCGCATGCGGTACTGCTTCTTGTAGGTGAGGCAGAACGGGCAGGAGTGCGGGCAGCCGCGGCTGGTGATGGCCGTGGTGTTCAGCGGCTGCTTGCAGCCGGGGAGGTAGTAGTCGCGGAAGCGGGTGCGGCTGCGATCGGGCCAGGGGTAGGCATCGAGCGACTTGGTGCTCTTGCGCTCCTTGTTCTTGATCACCGAGCCGTCGGAGTCCCGGAACCACACCCCGTCGATCCCTTCCCAGGACTTCCCGGCGTCGTACGCCTGGACCATCTCGAGGAAGGCATCCTCGCCATCGCCGGTGAGGATCGCGTCGGCGTCCTTGAGCTGGATGGCGTAGTCGGGGAACATCGAGCAGTGCGGGCCGCCGAGCACGATCTTCGCGTTCGGGTTGAGCTTGCGCACCGTGTTGATGGTCATCTGCACGTCGGGCAGCGAGTGCGTGTACGTGGAGATGCCCACCAGGTCGAGCGGGTAACGCTTGAGCTGGGCCTCAAACTCGGGGTAGTCGAGGTCGTCGACGACCGGATCGAAGATCTCCGCGGTGTACTTGGAGCGCTTCTCCACGGCGGCCTGGATGTACATCAAGCCCAGCGGCGGGAAGCAGTACACGCCGTAGGCCATGGCCTTGGGGATGCCGGCCCAGACACGCAGCTGCTCGGGCGGATTGAGAAGGGTGATGTCCACGAGGGTCCTCCTGGCGCGCCGGGGGGCGCGCGAACGGCGATTATAGCGAGCGGAAGGGCGGCTTGATGCCGAAGAGGCGCCAAGGGAAGAAAAGGGGAACTTCGCGGCGGTATGCTTCGTACTCTTCCCCGAAGATCTCGATGAGCTGCGGCTCCTGCCGCACCACCTTCTCCACGAGCGAGCCGGCGAGGAGCAGGGGCGCGAGGATCGCCACGAAGGTGATCGAGTTGAGCGCGACGCCGACGGAGAGGAAGCCGAGCAGCTTCCCGATGACCGAGGGGTTGCGGCTGTACGCGTAGATCCCGCTTCGGACGAGGTGGATCGTGCGCCCGGCCGTGGGCGACGGGCTCCCCTTGCCCTCGAAGACCAGCTCCGCGTACGTGACGCCCACGAACGCCAGCCCGGCGACCATGAGGAACCCGGCCACGTAGTAGTTGATCGGATTAGGCAGGAAGCCCGAGCCGAATCCCATGACTCCGTCCAGCCACAACGCCAGCATGGAGATGAGGAACGTGAGCGGGAAGAGGAAGGGGATGTACACCTTCGTGACCATGAGCAGAATCTGCGGGGTGAACACCACGCGGACTGCGCCGGTCGCCATCTGATCGAGTCTCGCCATACCAGCCGCTATACTACCGGCCGATGCGCGCAACGTTTGTAGTGACCGCCACGGTCCTGACGCTCCTCGGCTGCGGGGAGGACCCGATCCTCAAAAGGGCGCGGGAAGCGGAGGAGGCGCGGGCCGGTGCGGCCGTTTCCGGCGCCGCCGAGTCCGCGGCGGATCCAGCAGCGGGCGGGGGCGCTGGCGCGAGCGGTGAAGCGGGTACGCCGGCGCCCGCGGGAGGAGGGGGCGGCGCTCCGGGCGGAGACGCGGGCGACCCGGGCCCGGGGGTTGCGCCCGACCCACCTCGGGGAGACCCCTCGGTTCCGCCCCCGGGCGGGACGGTCGGCGGCGTTCCCGGCGGGGCGGGAAGCGCACCGGTCGCCGCCGGCGCGCCCGACCGGGTGCACGCGCCCGACCCGCCGAAGGGCGTGCCCGTGGAGCCGAAGGCGGCGCCTCCAGGAGCGCCCGGCGGGGGCACGCCTGGAGGTCCAAGTGGCGGCAAACCCGGGGACCCCGGGGCTCCGCCCCCCCCGACCGGCCCCACCGTGAAGCTCAGCGGCGTCGTGGTGTACCCGGCGTGGACGCGCGGTTCGGTCCGGGTGGACGTCTTCGACGGCGACCACACCGTCCACGGGACGCACCCGGGCGTGGTCGCGAGCACGAAGCTCGATCGGCCGGGGCCGTTCACCGTCGCGGTGCCGCAGGGCGCGGGCAAGGTCTACGTGGAGGCCGTGGTGGATGAAGACGGCGACGGGCGCCCCGGCCCCCAGGACCCGATGGGCACCGCCGAGCGGTACCCGGTCACGGCGGCGGACAAGGACGTGACCGGGCTCTCCGTGGCCCTGGTGAAGCACGCGCCGCCCGCCGGCGAAGGGAAAAAGAAGGGCGACTTCTAGTTTCCGCCCCACTGCTCGATGCTCCAGGAGCCGATCTCATCGGGGCGGGTGCGCCGGAGGTACCCCTCGACGAACCCGAAGTCCATCATCACGTAGGCGATGGGGAAGCTCAGGAAGACCCCGACGAGGCAGAAGCAGTAGCCGGGCACGGCGACCACCAGGAAGATCAGCCCGTAAACCAGCGAATAAAGGAAGATCCACAGCCGGTTTCCGGAGGCGAGCGACCACGACCGGCCGATCGCCTCCATCACCGGAAGCTCGTCGAGGGCGATGGCGTGGTCGACGAACACGAGACCGAGGAAGACGTACGCGAAGGCGACCAGGACCGCGAGCGCCCAGAGCCCGCCGCCGAGGACGAGCACGCCTTGGACGATCTCCTCGCCGTCCATGAGCATGGCCGGCAAGAACCCGAGCATCGCGAAGACGGTGCCGGCGATGGAGATCGCGCCGTAGAGGCACGTCCACCCGAGCGAGCGCCAGAAGACGTCCTTCGCGCCAAACAGCGTGGACCACTCCGCGTTGCCGGTGCGGATGAGCTCGGCGTAGTTCCGAATCCAGCCCGGGGTGATCCAGGAGTGGAGCGCCAGCTTCAGGAGCAGGAGCACCAAGACGAACGCGCCGATGGCGACGAGCACCCCGACGCCCAACGCGGCGAGCGCGCCGTCGTCCAACCCCGGGATGGACGGGAGGCCCGAGCCCACCTGCGGCGCGCCCGCCCAAGAATGGTCGCCGGGGACGAACGTCGAGGAATGCTGCTTCAGCGACTTGAGCGACTTGAGCATCTCCGTGTCGTCGCTGCTCCACGAGTTGCCCGAGCTCCCGCCCCCGGCGGAGCAGAATCGGAGGAACGCCCCGACGAAGAGCACCGGGAAGCTGCGCTTGAGCGCGTTGAGTCCGTGGTAGAGGCCCCGCCCGAGGTCGAAGCTCGCGGAGAAGGGCTCGTTGGCGTCTGGCGTTCCGGGCGGCGGCGAGGTGGGAGCGGGCGACCAGGTGTCCATACGACGACGTAACCGACAAGCTCGCCGATTCGGTTAGCAGCGCCCCATGGTGAACGTCGTCGTGGTCGGCGCCCAGTGGGGCGACGAAGGCAAGGGCAAGGTGGTGGACCTCCTCGCGAAGAAGGTCCGCTACGTCGTGCGGTTCCAGGGCGGCAACAACGCCGGCCACACGCTGGTGGTCAACGGCCGCAAGACCGTGCTCCACCTCATCCCCAGCGGCATGCTCCAGGAAGGGTGTGTCAACGTGATCGGCAACGGCGTGGTGGTGGACCCCGCGGTCCTCGTCCACGAGATCGATCAACTCGTCGCCAGCGGCGTGGTGGTGACGCCCGAACGGCTGGTGGTGAGCACCGAGGCGCACGTCATCCTCCCCTGGCACAAGGCGCTCGACGTGGCGCGGGAGGCGGCAGCCGGGGAGGGCAAGATCGGCACGACCGGGCGCGGGATCGGCCCCACCTACGAGGACAAGGTCGGACGGCGCGGGCTGCGTGTCGCCGATCTCCTCGACGAGGCGGCGCTCGCCCGCCACGTGGCCGCTCACCTGCCCGACCACAACCGCCGCCTCGTGGAATGGTACGACCACCCGCCGCTTCACGGCGATGCGGTCCTGGCGGAGCTGCAGGTCCTCGCCGCGCGTCTCCGTCCCTTCGCCCGCAGCACGGTCCGGATGCTCCACGAGGCCAACCGGGACCGCGCCGGCATCCTCTTCGAGGGCGCCCAGGGCACCTTCCTCGACGTGGACCACGGCACCTACCCGTTCGTCACCAGCTCCAACACCGTGGCGGGCGGTGCCTGCGCCGGCAGCGGCGTCGGGCCCACGACGATCCAGCAGGTCATCGGGATCGCGAAGGCGTACTGCACGCGGGTGGGCAGCGGCCCGTTCCCGACCGAGCTCACCGACGCGGTCGGCGAGCGCCTGCGCGCCGTCGGCCACGAATTCGGCGCCACCACCGGGCGGCCCCGGCGCTGCGGTTGGTTCGACGCCGCGATGTTGCGCCACGCCGTCATGGTCAACGGGCTCACCGGCCTCGCCCTCACCAAGCTCGACGTGCTCAGCGGCATGGCGGAGATCAAGGTCGCGACCGCCTACGCCGGGCTGGAAGATGTGCCCGCGGGCGCCGCCGCCCTCGCCGCCGTCGTGCCGGAGTACGAGGTGATCGAAGGATGGAGCGAGCCGCTGGAGGGCATCCAGTCGTTCGCGGCGCTGCCGCCGGCGGCCCGCCGCTACGTGGAGCGCATCGAGGCGCTCGTGGGTGTGCCCGTGGTGCTCATCGGCACCGGCCCGGGTCGGGACGACGTGATCGTGCGGGGTGGGGTCTTTGCCTGAGGGGGAACGCGGCGCCCGCCGTGCTACCTTCCGCGGATGACCACGCTCCCCGTCGCCCGCCACTTCGTTGCCAAGAAGGCAATGTTCAGCTTCCTCGGTGCTTCCTTCCGGATCTTCGGCACCGACGGCTCGCTCCAGTACTTCATCAAGCAGAAGGCGTTCAAGCTCAAGGAAGAGCTCAACGTCTTCGCCGATGAAGGCCAGACCCAGAAGCGGCTCACCATCAAGGCCCGCCAGGTCTTCGACGTGTCCGCCACCTACGACGTGACCGACGTCGTCACGGGGGAGTCGGTCGGCGCCTGCCGGCGGCAGGGCCTCAAGTCCATCCTCCGGGACAGCTGGGAGGTGGTGGACGCCTCGGGCGGCCTCCTCGGCACCTGCAAGGAGGACTCCATGTTCATGGCGCTCCTCCGCCGCTTCATCTTCAAGCAGTGGCTCCCGGAGCGCTTCACCGTGGCCGACCCGGCGGGCAACGCCCTCGGCACCATCCGCCAGCGCTTCAACCCGTTCCAGCTCGCCTACGACGTGAGCTTCGACGGGCAGAACAACGCCTCGCTCGACCCCCGCCTCGGCATCGCGCTCGTGGTGCTGCTCCTCGCGATCGAAGGCCGTCAGCAGTAATGCGCAAACCCGCGGATGTGCCGGCCGGCACCCTTCACCGGCTCCAGCACGACTTCGAGACCCTCCAGGGAAACCCGGCGGGGGACCCATCCTCGCGCGAGGTGCTGGTGTGGACCCCGCCCGGGTGGGACGGGCGCACTCCGCTGCCGCTGATGTGCGACCTCGTCGGCTACACCGGCTCGGGCCACAGCCACGTGAATTGGAAGCCGTTCGGGCTCAACATCCCCGATCGGCTCGCCTGGCTGCACAGCCGCGGGCGCGTCGGCGACGTGATGGTCGTGCTCCCCGACTGCTTCACCCGCTACGGGGGAAACCAGTACATCAACTCCGCGGCCATCGGTCGCTACATGGACATGCTCTGCGACGAGCTGGTGCCCCTGGTGGAGCGCCGCTTCCCGAGCACTGGCCGCCGCGGCCTCTTCGGCAAGTCCAGCGGCGGCTACGGCTCCGTCGTGCACTGGATGCTCCGGCCGGACGTGTGGTCCGCTGCCGTCTGCCACTCCGGCGATGCGTACTTTGAGTATGTGTACCAGCGAGACTTCCCGATCCTGCTCCGCCAGCTCGCCCCCCACGGCGGGGACGTGAACCGGTACCTCGAGGCCCTCCACGCCAAGGAGAAGCTCTCTCACGACGAGGTGATGGGGATCATGATGCTCGGGATGGCCGCGAGCTATGACCCCGACCCCGAGCAACCCGGGAGGTTCCACCTGCCGTTCCACCCGCAGACCGGGGAGATCGACCCCGTGCGCTGGGCCGCCTGGCTCCGCCACGACCCGGTGCGCATGCTCGACGACCGCAGCGACAACCTCCCCTCCGGCGGGCTGTTCGTCGATTGCGGCACCCGGGACCAGTACATGCTGCTCTACGGGGCGAGGATGCTGCGCGAACGCCTCGAACGCTACGGGGTGCGCCACACCTACGAAGAGTTCGACGACGACCACTCGGACATCGACTACCGCATGGACCGGTCGTTGCCGTGGTTGTACGCGGAGCTCACCGGGGGCTGACGCTGAACGGCGGCGATCACCGCTCGCCCGGCGAGGACGCGGCGCCGGGGGGCAGGATTCCCGGCGTCGCGATTCGTGCCCCTGGGGCCGCGGCAACGGCCACCGTCCGCGCTGGGTCCTGCCGCCACGAGCGCCCGGCCCTCGCTGCGCTCGGCCGGTTCGCCCGTGACGTCACCCGTCCCGTCACCTCGCCCTGAACCGTCGGCGAACAAGGACAAGGTCTGCACGCGACGCCGGGAAGCCCGCCTTGGCTGGCTGCACGGGCTCGCTTGGCGTGGTTACCCTGGTTGTACGCGGAGCTCACCGGGGGCTGACGCGCCGCCGGGACAGCAGCGCGGCCACGGCCAGCAATCCGGCCGACCCGGGCGCGCCCGCCGCCGCGCACCCGCACTCCGCCGGAAGCCCGACCTCGGGGCAGACCACGTCGCCCCGGGCGGACGACCCGTCCGCGAAGACCTGGAGCGCGGCGTAGCAGGTGTCCGCGTAGTCCACGTCGATCACCTCGAAGTCCGCGTCGTCGCCGAGGAGGAGGAGCCGCCCGTCGTCGGACTCCAGCCCGACGAGGGAGAGCCCCGCGGGGTACTCGACGGGCTGAAGGCGGCCGGAGAGGGTGACGGGTCCGCCGAAGGCGCCGGTTGCGTCGAGGAATTCGAGGACGGGGGCGCCCTCGGGTGCCGCGACGAGCTCGCCGCTGACCACGAAGGTGTGGTCGGGTGGCGGCTCGGTGCTGCCGTCGCTCGCGACGGAAACGGTGATCGTGTCGAACCGCTCGAGGGCCGGGTTCGGGGCGCCCTGAAGCAGCGCGCCGCGCCCGTCGAACCGGGTCGTGACGAGCACCCGGTCGGCGGCGCCGTCCGCCACGTGAACGCGGAGGGAGAGGGTGTCGCCCGGGCGGCAGTCGGGGGCGGGGAGCGTCTCCGCGGCCGCGAAGACCACGCCGATCGGGATCTCGCTCAGGGTGAACGCGGGCAAGACCGCGAGCTTCGGCGAGCAGAAGACCGGATCGGGGACAGCGAGGGCGGCGGCGATCGCCAGGAGCACGGCCACCTCGTGGCCTGACACCGTTATCGCGACGCTCCGGGGCGTCGAGCGCCCGCCCCGCCCGGCTCGTGACGAGGGCCCCTCGACCGCCGACGCCGGTCGGGGGCAGGGCGGTGCACCCGCACCACCCCTTTGCCATTGGATTCAGAGCCTTCGCCGGGCAGAACCCCGCGAAGCTCAGTCCCCGCGCTCCATCTTCTTCACCGCCATCTGCACGTACTTGCGGATGTTGGGGATCTCGGGGTCCAGCGAGTAGGCACGCTGGAGGTCCTGGAACGCCTGCCGGTAATTCTTGCGGTAGTAGTGGCTGATTCCGCGACGACAGCGGGCCATGGCGTGGCTGCCGTCGAGCTCGACGGCCTGGTCGTAGAACTCGATCGCGCGCCGGTACTCCTTGCGGGCGAAGTACAGGTCGCCCATCGCGACGTGGGCCTCCGGCCGGTCGGGCTGGAGGTCTTCGGCGCGTTGGAAGTCGCTCATCGCGGAGCTGTAGTCGCCGAGCTCGAGGTAGCAGCGGCCGCGGCCGATGTAGGCGTCCTGCCGGTCGTGGCGGAGGTCGAGCACGTCGGTGAACGACTGGATGGCCCGGTGCAGGTCGCCCTTGCCGGCGGCGACCAGCGCGTCGTCGAGCAGCTGGGCGATGCGACCGTCGTCTCCCGCCGGGCGGATGGACGGAGCGGCGGGCGCCTGGGTGACCTCGGAAGGTTCATCCTCGGTGAGCCGCGGACCGCCGCCCGTCTCGGCCTCGCGACGCTTCGCGGCTGCCGGCCCACGGAGCTTGATGCCGCCGCCGAGCGCTGCCACGCCCACGCCCATGGTCTCGACTTCGGCGTCGTCGTCGGTGCCCGCGAGCGTGTCGTCTGCCGCCGGAGGCCCGCCGACACGCACGGCGGCCGGAGCCACCGCGCGCAGATTGATCGCGGCGACGCCGCTCTCGGGCTCCTCGGGATCGAGGTCTTCGTCTTCGTCGTCCGCCGCGCCAGCCGCGGCCGCGACCGCCGCCACCACGCGCGGCGAAGGACCGCCGACGGGGGCGGAGAACGCCACGGGCGGGGGGGTGAATTCCGGCTCGGGGATGGGCTCGGAAGCGAGCACGGCCTCGGGCTGGGGCGGGACGGGCGCCACCTCGGGAGCCGAAACCTCCGGGGCGGAGGCGGCCTGCGGGGCCTCCGTGACCGTCGGCTCGACGACCGGCTCGGGGAGCGCGAGCTGGATGACGGGCGCGTCGACCGCGTCGGGCGTCGCGAGTGTCGCGACAGGGTTGATCTCCGGCGCGGCTTCGGTCGCGACGATGAGCGGGCTCGTCTCAACCGGGGCTGTGAACGCCTCCTCCACCGGCGCCAGGGCGGACGCAGACTCCACCTGCATCGTGGGAATCTCCTCCGGCTCGGGAGACGGAGCGACCGCCTCCGCGGGCGAGAGCAGCCGCGGTTCATCGAACTCTTCCACGAACGGCGTTGGGGGCGCGACGCTGGCCGGAGCTTCCTGGACCGCGGGGGCCTCGGCGACGGGCGCCGCGAACTCTTCTTCCACCGGGGCCAGCGTGCGGGCGTTGGCGAGCCCCCGCCGCTCGGGCTGGGGACGGGGCGCGGCCTCGGGCTTGGGGCCGAGCGACTCGGCGCGGTTCATGGCGCGCTGGACGCGGCTGGGAGGCGCCGGGGTGCGCGCCTCCTCGGTGGGCACCGTGGCGGCTTCCCGGGGCGTACGATCGTCCTCCGTGCGCTCCACCGGCGAATGGGTGAGCCGCCCGCGGAGCACCTCCAAGCGCCGATCGAGGCTCCGGTGGACCTCGGTGACCAGGGCCGATTCATCCCCGCTCGCCGCCGTGACGGCGCGGAGCTGCGAAAACGACAGGTGATCCGCCGCGAGCTTCTGCACGGCGAAGCGCCCCGCCGCGAGCGTGGCCAGGAGGTCCTGGGCCGCCTCCAGCGTGCTGGGCATGGCGGCTTATTCCTTCGCGCCGGCGCTGAGCACCGCCATCTGGGCCTTGAGCTCCTCGCGGAGCTTCTGCAGCTTGGCGACGTTGTCCTCGAGGGTCTTGATGCGCCCCTTGAGGCCGTCGTTCTCCTTCTTGGCCCCATCGACCTCGGCTTCGAGGGTGCGGGCGCGGGCGCGCAGGCGGTCGGTCTCCCCGGTGCCCTCGCGCGCTTCCACTTCCAGGCGGATCACGTCGGCGCGGAGCTTTTCGCGCTCGGCGAGGAGGCCACCATGCGCGGAACGAACCTCATCGGCACGGGCGCGCATCGCGGTCATCTCGCGCTTGAGCTCGCCCGCTTCGCCGGTGAGCGACTCCACCAGCTGCTTATGCCGGGAGATCTCCAGCTCGGCCGAGAGGATCTGGCGCGTGGCGGATTCCGCCCCCTTCATGGCGGCACCGAGCTCGGCGAGGCGGGCCTCGAGAATACCGTTGAGCTCCTTCGTGATCTCACCAATCCGCGCAGCGTCGTTCGACATCGTCTTTCCGGGTGACGCCGATCGGTAACGCCAGGGGGGGCCGGGCGCCAACCCGCCGCCGGGTTGCACCGCGGGGTGCCCCCGGCGGACTACGGGCAGGCCCGCTCCGGAATACGCCCTCCCGGTGCGCCCCCGCCTGCTCCTCCACGATCCCGACGCCGCGTTCCGCCTCCGCGCGATCGGGGCGCTCCGCGAGGAGTTCGAGGTCACTGCCGCGCAGCCCGGGGACGACGTGATCCGCCTCGCGCGGGCCCTCCGCCCCGACGTGGCCCTCCTGGCTGCGGGGGGCCGCGCCCGCGTGGAGGCGATCCGGCTCACCCGCGTGCTGAAGACCGACGTGCGAGTGGTCCCCGGGATGGGGCTCTACACCCACCCGGGGGAAGAGCCCCCCACAGAGGCCGCGGTCCGCGCCGCCCAGGCCGACGGGATGCTCTTCGAGGTGTCCACCGGCCCTCCGCTGCTGGCCTTCGCCGAGGCGCTCGCCCGCGGGGAGCGTCCGTTGCCACAGCCCTGGCCCGGGCGGCCGAGCGGACCGCTCCGCCGGCTGGTCAGCCGCGTGCTCGGGGGGTGAAGAGGGCGAGCTGCGCGGACGGTACGGGGCCGCGCCTTTGCCGAGGCGGCGATGCGGCAGCCATCGGGGGATCCGTGTATCCAAGGCGCGCCTTCCAGAGGTGGAACAACGCGCGGGTGGCCTCCCACTCTACCCCTTCTCCCTTGAATCGTTCCCCGAACCGCCCCTCGTTGAGCTCGCCGCCGCGCATCCGCCGGATTTTCGCGAGGATGCCCTCCGCCCGGTCGGGGAACGCGGCGGTTATGCGCTCGCGGAACACGGGCTCTACGGCGCCGGGGAGGCGCACCGGCATGAGCATCGCCCAGGTGGCGCCGGCCTCCCGCCCGGCGCGCAGGAGCGCCGGCACATCACGGTCGGAGAGCCCAGGAACGCAGGGGGCGATGTTGAGGCCGACGGGCACCCCCGCGGCGGCGAGCGTGCGCATCGCGGCGAAACGACGGGCGGGAGGCGGTGCGCCGGGCTCCACGGCGCGCGCGGCCACCGGATCGAAGAACGGGATGGAGAAGGTGACGGTGACGCCGGGGCCACGGGCCAGCGCCGCCAGCACCTCGACATCCCGCTCGGGGAGCGCCGACTTGGTGATCACCGAGACCGGGTTCTCCTCCTCCAGGCACACCTCCAGGCAGGCTCGGGTGAGCCGGTATTGCAGCTCGATCGGCTGGTAGCAGTCGGTGTTGCCCGAAAACAGGATCACCTCCGGCACCCACTTCGGCGCGCGGAGCGCCGCGCGGAGGAGCGTGGGCGCCTCCGGCTTCACCAGGAGCTTCCAGTCGAAGTCGGTGCCCGCACCCAGGCCCAGGTGCTCGTGGGACGGGCGGGCGTAGCAGTAGGCACAACCGTGGAAGCAGCCCCGGTACGGGTTCACGCTGTAACGAAACGGCAGGTCGGGGCTGTCGTTTCGGCTGAGAATGGTCTTGGACGCATCGAGGAAGACCTCGAGCCGAGCCGATGGCGGGGGCACCTCCCACTCGGTCCAGCCCGTCCAGGGGGACGGCGGGTTGGCCACCGGACGCTTCACCGACTGAACATATGTTCACAATCCGGTTCCCGCAAGCGCTCCGGTCCGCGTTCGGCGAGACGAAGCGATAAGCGCGATCCCCATGCGCCTCCTCCTTGGCACCCGCTCGTTCCCCGCCGTCGGCCTCGGCGGTATGCCGCTCTCGCTCCCCCCCCGACCCGCGCATCCGGAGCGCCTGCTGCACCTCGCGCTGGACCTTGGCGTGCGGCTGATCGACACCGCGGACGTGTACTGCCGCAATGACGACGACCTCGGCCACAACGAGCGGCTCCTCGCCGCCGCGCTGCGCGATCACCCGGCGCGGTCCGAGGTGCTCGTGGCCACCAAGGGCGGGCTGCGTCGCCCCGGCGGGGACTGGGTGGAAGACGGCCGTCCCGCCGCGCTCCGCCGCGCCTGCGAAGCGAGCCTCCTCGCCTTGGGCGTGGAGCAGATCGCCCTGTACCAGCTCCACGCGCCGGACTCCGGCGTCCCCTTCGCGGACTCGGTCGGCGAGCTCTTCCGGCTTCGGACCGAGGGGAAGATCGCCGAGGTCGGCCTCTCCAACGTGAGCGTGGAGGAGCTCGGCGAGGCCTGCGCCATCGGCCCGGTGGTCAGCGTGCAGAACCGGCTCAACCCGCTGGACCTCTCCTCGATCGACGTGCTCCGGGCTTGCGAAGGCAGGGGCATCGCGTTCTTCGCGTACTCTCCGGTCGGCGGCTCGGAGCAGCTTGAGGACGTCCTCACCCACCCCGAGCTCCTCGCCGCCGGGCAGGCCCATGGCGTCGGCCCGGGCACCGTGGCCCTCGCGTGGATCCTCAGCCTCTCCCCAAGGATGTTCGTCATCCCCGGCGCGCGACGCGAAGCGAGCCTTCGGGCGAGCGTCGCCGCCGAGGCGCTCACGCTGTCCGCGGAGTGGACGACCCGACTGGACGCCGCGTTCGGCCTCCCAGGGCGGCCGTGAAGCCCGCGCTCCGGGCGCGGCTGGAGCGCGCGTTGGGGCGCCTGGCGGCGGCGCCGGCGGTGGCGTGGGTGAGCGCGGAGGTGGCGGGGAAGCCGGTCCTGCGCCTGGAAGGCGAGGCGTCTCCGGCGATGCACGAACGCTGCTTGACGCCCCGTCCGGGCTTCGCGCTCCGCGTGGGGCTCGGAGACGGCCCGCTGGACGAGACCACGTTGGCCGACGCTGCGGATTGGGCCGCCGACCTCCTGCTCCCCCACGACGACGGTCCGCCCCCCTCCGGGGCCGACGAACTGCCCTGGGCCGCGGTCGTCGCGGCCCAGTCGGAGGGGATCGTCCTCATCGGCTCGGACGGGACCATCGTCTTCGCGAACCCGGTGGCCGAGCGGGTGCTCGGCCGGCGGGACGTGGTGGGGCGGAACATCCGCACCGACATGGATTCGCGCGTCACCGAGGCGGGGGAGTCCGTCGGTCCGGAGAGCTCCCCCGTGCTCCAAACGCTTCGCACGGGCCAGGCCCACGCGGGGGTGCTCGGCGTCCCCGACGCGGCCGGCCGGCTGCTCTGGCTGGCGAACCACGTGGCACCGCTGCCCGGGAATCCGAACTTGTACCTGATCAGCTTCACTGACATCACGGAGTACAAGCGCCTCCAGGATGAAGCGCAGGCGGACGGAGCCCTCCAGCGATCCACGCTCGCCACCCTCCGGGAAGGGGTCCTGGTGCTCAACGAGCGCCTGCAGGTCGTGGACGCGAACCCGGCCGCGTGCGCCATGCTCGGCCACACCCGCGAGTCCCTCACTGCGGTGGACGCGCAGGCCCGCCCCGCGATCCGGCGTGCCGATGGCTCCCCCCTGGCCGTGGAGCAGTGGCCCGGGTGGCGCGCGCTCCACCATGGCGAGTCGGTGCGCGGAGAGCTCCTCGACTACGAGCGCCCCGACGGGGAGCGACGGTGGCTGTTGATGAGCGCCGAGCCGGTCACGGGGCATCGCCGGGTGGTGGTGTCCTTCGCGGACGTCACCGTCCTGCAGACCGCCCGAGCGAGCGCCGAGGCCGCTTCGGCCCGCTGGCGGGCACTCATGGACAACCTCCACGAGGCGGTGATCCTCTTCGGGCCGGATGGCCGCATCGAGGACGCGAACCGGGCCGCCGCCGCGATCCTCGGGATCGACCTGGTCGCCCTCGCCGAGGCGCCGCTCCCGATGCCTCGCGTGGAGGTCGTCCACGACGGCCCCGCCCCCTCACCGACGGAACGACCGAGTGAACGGTGCCGACGCACCGGGCAGCCGGTCACCGGGGTGATCGCCGGGATGGTCACGCCGCTCGGCATCCGCTGGTATGTGAACACGGCGGTGCCGCTGCCCGGCGGCCGCGTGCTCCTCTCGCTTTTGGACTTCACCGACAACCGCGAGGCCCGCGCCGAAGCCGAACGCCGAAAAGACGAGTTCGTGAGCACGCTGAGCCACGAGCTCCGCACCCCGCTCACCTCGCTGGACGGCGCCCTCGCCGTCCTGGAAGCGGGCGCGACCGGGCCGCTCCCCGCCGATGCAGCCTCCCTCGTGACGCTGGCGCGCCGCAGCTCCGCTCGCCTCGTCCGGCTGGTCAACGACGTGCTCGACCTCGAGCGGATCGCCGCGGGGGGGGCCAGCCTCCGACTCGGGACGCACGCCCTGCTTCCCCTGCTCGAGCACGCGGTGCAGGTGGCCGCGCCCTTCGCCGCTCAGCACGCGGTGCGCCTCACGCTCCACGCCGAAGCCACGGCCCGGGTGCGCGTCGACCCCGACCGGGTGAGCCAGATCCTCGCGAATCTCTTGGCGAACGCCATACAGTTCTCCCCGGAGGGGGCCGAGGTGGTGGTGCACGCCACCGAGGACGAACAACTCGTCAAGATCGAGGTGAAGGATCAGGGATCCGGGGTGCCGGAGGAGTTTCGACCGCGGCTGTTCACTCGTTTCGCACAGGCCCGGCCGGGAACCACCCGCGGCGGCGCCGGACTCGGACTTTCCATCTGCCGGGCGCTGGCCACCGCCCTTGACGGCGAGGTAGGTTACCACCCAGCGCGCGGGGGTGGCTCGGTGTTCTGGTTGGCCGTGCGCCGGGAGGACGAATGAAACCGCCGTTGCGTCGAGTGCTTTGTGTAGACGACGACGCCGACATCCTCGCCGTCGTGTCCCTGTCGCTGCGCACCCTTGGTGGCCTCACGGTGCACGTGGCCGGGTCCGGCGCGGAGGCGCTCCAGGTGCTACGCCGAGAGCCGGTGGACCTTGTGCTGCTCGACGTGATGATGCCCGGGATGGACGGCATGCAGACCCTGGCCGCCATCCGCGAGAACCCCGCCACCGCCACGACGCCGGTGGTCTTGATGACCGCCCGGGTGCAGCTCCACGAGCAGGCCCACCCCCCGGCCGGCGTCCACTCCGTGATCGCCAAGCCCTTCGATCCGGTCTCGCTCGCCCCGCGCCTCCAGGCGATCTGGGAGCGGATCCCGTCGGCATGAGCGCGCCGGGCGCTGGCAGCGGCGCAGCCGCTCAGGCGCCCAGGTGAGCTGGCTCCGGCGCCGGCTCCGCTCCTGGGGGTTCGGGCAGCCCGAGGCCCCCCGCCCGATCGACAAGCGGATCCTGGTCTTGGACGTGCTCGCCGTGCTCCTCCTCGGGGCGCTCCCGCTCCTGGCCTGGGCCCGGGAGGGCGTGGCCAAGGCTCCCGGCGGCCCCTGGTTCGTCCTCGACTCCGACCAGTACCTCTTCGGTCCCGACGCGGCGGCGTGGGCCCAGAACGCGCTGGCGTTGCACCAGGGCCGGCTGAGCGACCTCGACCCGCATCGCCTCCCCACCTGGACGATCCTCACCTCGGCGTTCATGCACCTCGGCGGCTGGGACGTGGCGCTCTCGGGGCACCTCATCAACCGCCTGGAGCTGGTGCTGCTGGGTCCGGTCCTGTACCTGCTGGGGCGGAGCACGGGGCTCGGTGCTCTCTCCTTCGTCGCCGGTGCCGTCGCCGCGATCCAGCCGCTGCTGCTCGCTTCGTCGTGCCGCTTCGGCGTGGACCCCACGGTCACCTTCTTCGTGCCGCTCACGCTGCTCACCGGCCGGCTGGCCGGGAAACGGTGGTGGTTCGCGCCGGTGGCGGGCGCGGTGGCGGGGCTCACGATGGTCAGCCATCTCACCACGTTGGCCTTCCCGATCTGCGGCCTCCTGGTCCTGCTCGCCTCGGGGAAACGCCTGCTCCCGACGCTCCTCGGCGCCACGCTCTTCGCGCTCACCACCTGGTGGGTCTTTCACGCCACGTTCTCGGTCTTTCCGATGTTGCCCAGCGAGTTCTTCAAGGACTCCCTGGCGGAGGGAATCGCCCCGACCGGCGAGGACCTCTCGGTGGCGGGCCGGGCCGCCGCGCGCACCTCCGCGCTGGCGACGCTCCAGCAGAACGCTCCGGAGGCGCTCGACGGCGCCCTCCGCTTCATCGTCTCGGCGTTCCGCCCTCCGTATATGCCCTGGATGTTCGGCGTGGTGCTCGCGTGGCTGGGGTTCGTCGGGCCGGGGGCCGCGGAAGCGGTCTTCGGCGCCTCCGCGGTGGTCCGCGGGTCCACGCGGCTCGGGCGCATCGGGCGTTCGCTCGCGGAGGGGGTGGCGCTGGGCTCGGCCTGTGCGCCGCTCCTCGCCTTCGCCGCGGCACATTCTCCTGAGCGGTACAGCGACAACCTGCTCCCGGTCGCCGCGTTCATGGTGGTGCGCGGCGCCGCGACCCTGCTCACCGCGCTCACCGAGCTCGCGGCGAGGCTCGGGCGCTTCTCGGAATGGCGCGGTCACGCGCTGCTCGTTTTGGGCGTGCTGGTCTCTGGGGCGTGGACGCTCGGGGAGTGGCAGGAGCCCCACCAACGGGCCGCGGTGCTCGCGCCCGACTACGAACGAAACGCCCTGGCGGTCGGCAAGGTCTTGGCCCAACACTTTCCGCCCGGGATCGGCGCGGCGAGCTGCCTGCGCGAGGTCCTCCCCTACGCGGGACTACGTTACTGCCCGAACACCGTCTGCCCCTTCTCGGACGACGAAGCCGGCTACCACCACTGCGTGAAGGTCCTCCGCGAAGAATGCCCGGGGACCGGGGACATTCCCCTGGTGGTCACCGACGGGCTCACCGCGGAGCAGCGCCCCGAACGCCGGGCCCACTTCGAAGCGTGGGTGGAGACGCGCCTCACCCCCGTCGCCACGGCGGCGGGCTCCCGGATCTACGCGATCCCGCGAGAAGGCGAGTTCTGATCGAGCACGCCGGTGGTGAAGGAGCGGCGCGGGTGCCCGGAGGTGCCCCCCGGAGCCGTCGGCGGTCGAGGAGCCACGGTCGGCGAGAAGGGCGGGGCGGGCGGAGCGGCCGCCGTGGCGCCGCCGACGCCCGTCGTGGCTCGCGAGGGTGGGGGAGGGCCGGGAGGGGGAACAATTGTGCCTCCTCCCTGGATCAGGCCGACCCCGATCGTGCCAATCCGCGCCGCCCGACGCGCACCTTGATAGCCCCCCACCCATGTCGTTGACCGCCGTTGTGCTCGCCGCGGGCCTCGGGACGCGGATGCGCTCCCCCCTCGCGAAGGTCCTCCACCCGCTCCTCGGTCGGCCGATGGTCGGCTGGATCGTCGGCGCGTTGCAGGAGCTCGGCGCCGACGTGGTGGTCGTCGTGCATCACCACGAGGCGGACGTGCGGGCGGCGCTCGCACCGTGGAATCCGAGGTTTGCGCGTCAAGAAGCCCCGCGCGGCACCGGCGATGCGGTGGCTGCCGCGCTCGCCGAGCTGCCCCAGTCGGGTCCCGTCATCGTCACTGCGGGGGACACGCCGCTGCTCACCGCGGCGAGCGTGCGCCGGCTGGTGGCCGCCCATCGCGGGGGTGTCACGGTCGCGGCGTTCGAAGCGCGGGATCCGACGGGGTACGGCCGGATGGTGCCGGGCGTGGGGATTGTCGAAGACGGCGCGTGTACCGCCGAACAACGGCAGATCCGGGTGGTCAACAGCGGGCTCTATGTCATGGACGCCGCGGTCCTCCGCCGCGAGCTCCCGGCCCTCCAGCCGCACGCGCCCAAGGGCGAGCTCTGGCTGACGGACCTCGTGGGGCCGGACGCCACGGTGGTGGCCGACTTCGTCGAAGCCGAGTTCCTCGGCATCAACGACCGTGGCGCGCTCGCCGAAGCGCGGGGTGTGCTCCGTCGTCGGGTGAACCGCGCGTGGGGCGCCGAGGGGATCGACCTCGCGGACCTCGACACGATCTCGGTGGACGTGTCCGTGAAGCTCCACCCGGGCGCCGCGCTCGGCACGGGCGTGGTGCTCACCGGCAATTGCGACATCGCCGGGGAGATCGGCCCACACTGCGTGCTCCACGACACGGTCGTCCACGCGGGGGCGAAGGTCGCGGCGGCGAGCATCTGCGAGCGTGCCGAGGTCTTCCCGGGCGCGGTGGTGGGGCCGATGGCGCGGCTCCGTCCCGGGGCGCGGATCGAAGGCGGCGCGCACGTGGGGAACTTCGTCGAGGTGAAGAACTCGGTGCTCCACGAGGGCGCCAAGGCCAACCACCTCGCGTACATCGGCGACGCGGAGATCGGCGCCAAGGCCAACATCGGCGCCGGCACCATCACCTGCAACTACGATGGCATCCGCAAGAACCGCACCACTGTCGGCGCTGGCGCGTTCATCGGCAGCAACTCCGCGCTCGTGGCGCCGATCACCATCGGCGACGGCGCGATCGTCGGCGCGGGGAGCACGCTCACGCAGGACGTCCCGGGAGACGCGATCGCCGTCGAACGCGCCCCCGCCAAGGTGAGCCCCGGCTCCGCCGACCGCCTCCGCCGTCACTACCGCGCCCTCGCCGGGCGGGAGTAGCCGCGTGGACCCTGCGCTCCTCGAAGGGCTCAACCCCGAGCAGGCCCGGGCGGTCAGCACGCTCGACGGCCCGCTGCTGATCCTCGCCGGCGCCGGCTCGGGCAAGACCCGGGTCCTCACCCGGCGGATCGCCGCGCTGCTCTGGCGCGGCACCGTCGGCGACGCCCCGGACGCGCCGTGGCTCCGTCCCTGGAACATCCTCGCGGTCACCTTCACCAACAAGGCCGCCGAGGAGATGCGCCACCGCGTGGAAGCGTTGGTCGGCGAGGCGGCGCGGCAGGTGTGGGTCTCCACCTTCCACTCCACCTGCGTCCGCATTCTCCGTCAGGACATCGAGCCGCTCGGTTGGCGTCGCGACTTCGTGGTCTACGACGACGACGACCAGCTCCGGGTGATCAAGGCGGTGCTCGAAGAGCACAAGATCAGCGTGAAGGAGCTCCCGCCCAACTCGGTCCGTGGCCGGATCGACCGACACAAGAACGGCTTGAGCGCAGGCGAGACCCTGCTTCGCTCCGACCCGTTCCCGAAGCTGCTCGCGAGCTACGAAGCGCGGATGAAGGCGGCCAACGCGCTGGACTTCAATGATCTCATCAACAAGGTCGTGCAGCTCTGGACGGAGCAGCCGGAGATCCTGGAGAAGTGGCAGAAGCGCTGGCGCTACGTGCTCGTCGACGAGTACCAGGACACCAACCCGGCCCAGTACCAGCTCCTCAAGCTCATCGCGGGCAAGGAGCGGAACCTCGCGGTGGTCGGCGACGACGACCAGTCCATCTACCGCTTCCGCGGCGCCGACATCCGCAACATCCTGGAGTTCGAGCAGGACTTCCCGGGCGCAGCGGTGATCAAGCTGGAGCAGAACTATCGCAGCAAGGGGAACATCCTGAAGGCGGCGACCGGCGTTGTCCGCAACAACCAGGAGCGGAAGGACAAGACCCTCCGCACCGACGCCGACGACGGCGACCCCGTGCAGCTCCTGCTCTCCGACGACGAGGCGACCGAGGCCGACGCCGTGGTGGCCCACATGCTCCGCATGGAGCGGCGTTGGGGCGACTACGCGGTGATCTACCGCACCAACGCCCAGAGCCGGCCCGTCGAGCAAGCGCTCACCCGCAACCGCATCCCGTACACGCTCGTGGGCGGGCGCAAGTTCTACGACCGCGCCGAGGTCAAGGACATGCTGGGGTATCTCCGGCTGCTCCTCAACCGCGATGACGACCTCGCGTTTCAGCGCGTGGTGAACGTGCCGCCGCGCGGCCTCGGCGACAAGGCGATCGAGAACCTCAAGGCCGAAGCCGCCGCCCGGGGCGGCAACCTGCGGTCGGCGGCGCGGACGCTCGGCGGGGCCGGCGGTCGCGCCGGGAACTCCCTCGCGGCGTTCACCCTGCTGATGGACCGGCTGGAGCGCGCGGCAGAGCTGATGCCGGTGCCCGAGCTCGTGGAGTACGTCGTCACCGAGTCCGGCTACGAAGCGATGCTCAAGGCCGAAGACACCGACGAAGCCCGCGGACGGCTGGAGAACCTCCGCGAGCTGGTGACCTCTGCCCACGCCGCGCTGGAGGAGCCCGACGACGACGGGGTGCTCCCGCCTCCCGGCCCGCTCTCCCTTCGCCACTTCCTCGACCGCGCCACCCTCTCCGGCCAGGCCGACGAGCTGCCCGACGAGGGCGCCGGAGCGGTGACCCTGCTCACGGCTCACCTTGCGAAGGGCCTGGAATTTCCGGTGGTCTTCGTCGTCGGCATGGTGGAGAAGTGTTTCCCCCACTCCCGGGCCGAGCTCCAGGCAGAGATCGAGGAGGAGCGCCGCCTCGCGTACGTGGCGTTCACCCGCGCTCGCGAGCGGCTCTTCATCTCGGCGCCCCGCCGGCGCCGCGGCCCCGAGGGCTGGTGGGACGACGCGATGCTCTCCCGCTTCGTGGCCGAGATCCCCGACGAGGCGGTGTCGGGACGCGAGCGGGCACGGGGCTCGATGGCGGTGTACCGCGGGAGCTTCGGCGGGAGCGGCGGAGGCGGAGGCGGAGGCGGAGGCGGAGGCGGGTTCAGCAGCGGGCTGTTCGGGCGTGGGGCCCCGGCGCCCGCGCCAGGCCGGCCGGCGGCGCCTCCCCGCGCGGGTGGCTTCGGTGCGGTGCTCCCGATGCGCACCTCCGGGACGAGCGCCGGGGTGGCTCCGCGCGCCGCCTCCAGCAGCTTCAGCGACAGCCCCGCGCCACGCGCGCTCCCCGGGGCGCGCGGTACACCGACCGCTCCTCCGCTAAGTCCAAATGCGACCCGGCCGGCCGGGCTGCGCACGATGGTGCCGGAGAACCTGGATCGTTTCCAGGAGGGTGTGGAGGTGTTCCACGGAAAGCTCGGCTGCGGCGTCATCCGTAAGCGTGAAGGAACTCCCTCGAACCCCAGACTGACGATACACTTCGATTCGGCCGGCCCGCGTACCGTCCTCGCGGTGGCGGCCGGGCTTGAACTGGTCCTTCGTTCCTAGGAGCCGTGGGCGTGATCGTCTCCTGCGAGTCATGCAAGTCCCGCTACAAGCTGGACGACAGCAAGATCACCGGCCGTGGCGCCAAGATCACGTGCCCGAAGTGTAAGCACGTCTTCGTCGTGCTCGCCCCGCCGCCTTCGGCGGCGGAGGCCCCGAAGCCGACGATGCTCCCCCAGTCCCCCGGCAGCGAGTGGGAGGACGACGAGCCCACCCGCGTCGGTCGGGAGGCCACCGCGATCAGCGCGGCGCCCCCCTCCGCGCCGCCGGCCGCCCCTCCGGCCGCGCCCGCTTCGACGGCCCCCGTCACCGCGCCCGAGCACGAGGTCATCCGACCGCGCTCCGCGCCCGCGAACACCGCGCCGCCGTCAAAGGAGGAGATCGCCGCCCGCGCCGCCGCGCTCGACTTCCGAAAGGTCGGCGTCACCGCCTGGAAGGTCAAGGTCCGCATCGGTCTGGTCTACGACTTCTCCGACATCAAGACCCTCCGGAAGTACATCCAGGACGGCCGCGTCACCTCGGCCGACGTGATCAGCCACGACGGCAAGTCCTGGAAGCCGATCGGCGACATCCCCGATCTCGATGCGTTCTTCGTCGAGAGCTACGAGGTGCTCGAGAAGGAGTACGCCAGCAAGGCCCCGCCCGAGCGGAGCGGGCCCGCGCCGGCCGACCTGGGCAACGTCGCCGCTGCGCTCGCGGCCGCGGCCGCCGCCGAGCTCGACGCACCGCCCACGCGCTCCGGCCGCACCGAGCCCACTGGGCCGGTCTACACCGATCCCTTCGAGGCGATGAAGCAGCGGCAGCGGGATCGCGGCCCGGGCAAGAAGGGCCAGCCGGCCAAGCCCGCGAAGAACAACACCACGACGATCCTCCTCGCCGTGATGGTGCTCGTCGTGCTCGCGGCCGGCGGCTGGTGGTGGATGGGGCACCAGAAGCCGGAGGTCGTTCCGGAGAAGCCGGTGGTCACCAAGCCGGTGAAGGCGCCGGTGCCCACCCCCACCCTGGTCCCGGTGGAGACGCCCGACCTTGGCGTGGGCGACGCGGGTTCGCGTCCGAGCGGCGGCTCGGTGGCCGCCCCGCAGCTCGACGAGAACTGCATCAAGTACATCCAGGGCAAGTGTGTCACGGGGGCGGTGGGCCCCACCGGCGGCTCGGGCGGCGGTGGGAGCACCAAGCCCGCAGGCGGCGGCGGCGGCGTCGCGACCCCCGCCGGCGGCGGCGGCCCCACCGTCACCAGCAAGGCCACCGACAACATGCAGATCGGCGACGACTTCATGCGCCAGCACGACTACAACTCGGCCGTCACTGCGTACTCCAGCGCGGTCGCCGAAGGGAAGCCGGGCGCCAATGTGAAGCTCGGCGAAGCGCAGTGGCGCGCGGGAGACCAGGCTGGCGGCGGCAGCACGCTGATGTCGGCCGCGGGCGGCAACCCGAAGGCCTGGAAGGTGCTCGGGCAGCTCAAGGAAGAAGCGGGCGACAAGGCAGGCGCGAAGGACGCCTACACCAGCTACCTCAAGAGCAACCCCAAGGACGCGGCGGTGAAGGCGCGCGTCGAGGCGTTGGGCGGGTAGCGTGGAGATCACCTGCCCGAGGTGTCGTAGCCGCCACCTGGTCGATCCCCCTTCGTCGGCGCGGGCCCGCACCCGGCCGCTGCGGTTCCGCTGTTCGGAGTGCGGGAACACCTTCCCGCTCCAGGGCGAGTCCGTGGGCTTGCCTCCGGCCATGTTGCCGATCGAGCCGCCCTCCCGGCAGAGCCCCGAGCCGCGCGGCGCGCTCCTGGGCGAGCCGGTGGAGATGCTCCGCGTCGGCGGGGACGTGTACTCCGTCCCCGATCTCGCCACGCTCCAGCGGTGGATCCTCGAGGGTCGGGCCAACCGCGCCGACATGGTCTCCCAGCATGGCATGCGGTGGACGGCCCTCGGCGATCGACCCGATCTCGCGCTGTTCTTCTCCGCGGCCGACGCGGTCGGGGCCCGCAGCCCCACCCTGGCTCCGCAGGAGGCGCCCCGCCCCAACCCCGCCGGGATGATGATGGCGGAGGACGAGGAGATCTACGTGCAGGAGGTCCCCCGCGAGGAGGACGCCCCCACCACGTTCGTCGGCACGCCGCCGGCGCCGGAAGCGGGTCTCGCCGCCGACGAAGGCCCCACCCTGCGGGAGGTTCCCGGGGCGCTGGGCCTGCCCGGAACCGTGATGCCGACCCTCGCGGTGCACGACACCCTCGAGCTGGAGGACCCACCCACGCGGGTGGACCACGGGGACCCGGAGCCGGTGGATGAGCTCCCCGCGGAGATGCTCGTCCCCCCGCGCCGTTTCGTCGACAACCCCGATGAGCTGCGCAACGCCCCCCAGGCGGCGCCGTTTCGGGCCGAAGCGCTCACCCTGGGCTTCCAGATCGGCCCCGATCCGGACACCCAGGAGGCCACGATCGAGGAGACCCGCGCCAGCGCGAGCTTCCCCGCCCCCGCGCCGCCGCCATCCCTGGACCTTGAAGATGCGTTCATGCGCACCGGGGTGCTCCCGACGTCCGCGCCGGACGTCACGCCGCCTCGGGTGGTCCTGCCCGACAGCAAGGTGCCCATCACCCGGACCCCCTCGGTGCCCCCGAAGCCGGCGCCGGCGCGCGAACGGTCCGTGCTTGACGACGACTACGAAGAGCCCGCGCCGAAGCGCCAGGGATTCGGCGTGGAGGCAGCGATCGGCGCGCTCCTCGTGCTCGCGGTGCTGATCGCGGGTGGGGGGTACCTGCTTCGGAACAAGGGTCCGGCCGAGGGCGGCGCCGCGCCGGCGTCCGCCGCGAACGTGCCCCACGAAGCGGCGCCCGCCGAGGCGGAGCCAGCGGAACCGGCGCCGGCCGAGGCCCCGCCCGCGGAGGGGACGGTGACGGAACCCCTGGACGAAGTGGCGGCGCCAACGGGCGCGGGGGCCGCGGACGCCGAGGCGAAGGACGCCGAGGCGAAGGACGCCGAGGCGAAGGACGCCGAGGAAAAGGCCGCCGAGGCAAAGGCCGCCGAAGCGGAGAGGGCGGCGGAGGCCAAGGCCGCGAAGGAAGCCCAGGCCCGGGCCGACGCGGAAGCCAAGGCGGCCGCCAAGGCCGCCGAGCGCGAGAAGGCGTCCGCGAAGCCGCCCGCCGAGCCTCGGGTCGCGTCGACCCCCCCCCCGCCCAAGGCGGCCGACCCTGGAAAGGGCGGCAACGCCAAGCAGCTCACCGATCAGGGCTGGAAGGCCATGGACAAGGGCGACGTGGAGGGGGCCCACGGGCTGTTCTCCCGCGCGCTCCAGAAGAACGGCGGCAGCGCCGACGCGCTCTACGGCCGTGGTTACGCCAATGAGAAGCTGGGGGACAAGGTCAGCGCGCGTGCCGACTACTGCGCCGCGCTCGACCACGTCGGCACCGACACCGATCTGAGTCGCGAGCTCACCGGCAGCCTCCGCCGCCTCGGCGTGGGCTGCGGGCCGTAGCGGCGGCCGCACACAAAACCAGGCGGGCCGGTTAAGTCGCCTCTGGAGGACGGCATGGCGAGCGACACCAAGAACGCTTCGGAAGAGGAGTACTTCGCGAGGTTGGAGCGGGAGGCCCGCGAGGCGGCCCAGGTCGAGGTGGAGAAGCGGAAAGCCGGGGATGTCCGCGCCGCGGCCAAGGCGACCCACAGCGGCTTCTGCGGCAAGTGCGGCGGTCCGCTCAAGGCGCGGGACTTCCGCGGCGTCGAGATCGACGTGTGCGAGTGGTGCGGCTGCGTGCTCCTCGATCCGGGTGAGCTCGAGCAGCTCGCCGGGAAGGACGAGAGCGGCGCGGTGCGCGGGCTCGCGAGCCTGTTCGGCTTCAAGCGCTGAAGGGCTACCGGCGCCACCACGCCCGCTCGGGCGGCGGCTGAAGCGCGGAGAACGGCGCTGCGGCGGCAAACACCTCCTCACGCAGCTCCTGAAGCCCCGCAGCCACGAGGCAGGCGGGGCACGGGTCCACCGGGGCGCCATCGGCGGCGAGCGCGCTGCCGCCGGAGCTGAGCACGATCGCACCCGCGGGGAGAGGCTTGCGGCCAGCGGCGGCCCACTGCCCGAGCAGATCGGGGGTGACGCAGCGGGCCGCCTCCCAGTCGACGCGGCCGAAGCGGCCGGCCACGGCGTCGGCGAGCCAGTCGGCGTACCAGGCGGTGAAGGACGGGGCGACGCGGCGGCGCTCGCCGGCGGTGGCGCGGTCCATCCACACCTCGCCGGCGCGCGGGCCGCGGCGGACGAGGACCCACACGGTGTCGCAGCCGCCGGTGCCGAGGACGACCACGCCGCGCAGCGGCCCGTCCTCGGAGAAGCCTCCGGCGGCGTAGGCGGCGGAGGCCGCGGGGGGGAGGAGCCCGTAGCCCGGGCCTGCGCCGCCGCTGGACACCTCGCCGAGGAACCGGGCGTAGTCCGCGGGGAGCTCGCCGAGGGCGGCGAGGGCGGGGGGGGAGAGCGGGGGGGCGAGGACGCCGCGGTGGGCGGCCCAGCCGCGCCAGGCGGCAGGCTCGCGGAGGCCGGCGGGGAGCTCCGCCCGGAGCCCCGCGAGCGTGGCCTCCAGGCGCGCCCGGCTCGGCGGCAGCGCGGGCCCGGCGGGCAGGAGGATCGCCAGCTCGCGGTGCATGATCACGGCGCGATGCGGAGGCGCGGGCACTCGCGCGAACGCCGCGGCGGCGCCCGGCCAGTCGGCTCCATCGAGCTTCACCTCGACGACGCGGGTGGGCCCGTCGATCACGAAGACGCTGAGCACCGTGGGGCGGGTGGGGTGCAGGAGCGGCAGCGCGCCGCTGGCGAGGAGCTTCTCACTGAGCCAGCCTTTCCCCGCGAAGCGGGCGAAGCTGGCCGCGATCGTGGCCCGCGGCGGGTCGCCGAAGCCGCGGGTGAGCCCGTTGACGACGAGGCGCCGCGCCTGCCCGTCCACCTTCACGGACAGGACCTCCGCGCCCGCGCTCACCGGGGCGCCACCGAGCGCCGCCTGGAGCACGGGCCCGAACGCCTGCGCCCAGGTGCGCCCGCCGCCGATCACCGCCGCCGCTTCGTCGTCGCCGTAGCCGCTCGCCGAGGTGAAGACGGGGTCGGCGCCCAGCGCGTCCGCCCGGAGAACGTAGGCGCACTGCGCCGCCACGTGGCCCGGTCCGGGGCGGAAGCCGCGCACCGCACACTCGACGCTGGCACCGCCGTACCCGAGGTCGACCACGGCCCCGGCGGCACGTGCTCCGGAGAGCCCGGCGGCCACGGCTTCGGCGAGCTGGCGGGACGGTTCAGACGGCGCGGACATGGGCCTCGGCGGGGTGGCCGAACGTAGCACCGGCCCGCCGGCGCCGCCGCGACTGCCTGCGCGCGGCGCCGCGGGCGCTCCCGAGGGCGCCGCCCGCCGAGCCATTCTCCCCGCAGCGGCTCCTCGACCGCCGACCCCGCCAGGGCGGCAAGCCGGTCTCGCGCCCCCAGCCCCTCGACACGACCTACGGCGCGCCGGCTGCCAGCCGCACCGCGAGCACGTCGCGGAGCAGCCGCTCGAGGTCCGGCAGCCGCACCATGTTGGCGGCGTCGCTCGGGGAGGTCTCGGGCTGGTCATGGACCTCGGCGAACAACGCGTCGATTCCGATGGCGGCGGCCGCGCGGGCCAGCGGGAGCACGTAGCGCCGATCGCCGCCGGTGGCCTCGCCGAGCGCGCCCGGGGCCTGCACGCTGTGCGTCGCGTCGAAGCAGACGGGGGCGTACTGGCGCATCTGGAGGAGCCCGCGCATGTCGACCACGAGGTCGTGGTAGCCGAAGGTCGTGCCGCGCTCGGTGAGCATCACCCCGCCCGCGCCGGCGAGCTTGCCCACCGCGCCGCGCATCTGATCCGGCGCCATGAACTGCCCCTTCTTCACGTTCACCGGGCGGCCGGTGGCGGCGCAGGCGAGCAGCAGGTCGGTCTGGCGGCAGAGGAAGGCGGGCACCTGGAGGAGGTCCACGACCTCGGCGACCTCGGCCGCCTGCTCCGGGAGGTGCACGTCCGTGGTGATGGGCACGCCGAGGCGGCTGCGAAGGCGGTCGAGCTGGGCGAGGCCCTCGGCGATCCCCGGACCGCGCCCGCCGCTCACCGCGCTGCGGTTGGCCTTGTCGAAGCTGGCCTTGAACACCCACCGTACGCCGACGCGGCTGCACACCTCGGCGATGCCGTCGGCCACGCGCTTCGTGGTCTCTTCGGCTTCGAGCACGCAGGGGCCGAGGATGAAGAAGAACTCCCGCCCGGCGGTCCAGGAGCCGAGGCCGAACGGCGTCATTCGCCGAGCCCGGCGCGCACGAGATCGTGGAGGCGGAGCAGGCCCACGTAGTGCCCGGCGCCGTCCACGACCGGCAGCACCGAGAGCTGCGACGTACGCCGCTCCATCAGCTCCAGGGCGACGCTGGCCCGCTCGTCCGCCCGAACGAAGACCGGGTCCTTCGTGGCGAAGTCGCGCACCGGGCGATGCAGCGCGCCGGGTTCGGCGCCGACGGCGCGGCGGAGGTCGCCATCGGTGAAGATTCCGCCGCCTTCGAGGAGGACGGCGCCGTGGCCGAGGCGGGGGATCACCTCGGAGACCAGGGTGGTGTCCGCCACCAGGGGCGGCGGCTGCATGAGCGAGCGCACGGCGCGGCCGGCGAGGCCGAGGTAGCCGCCGCGGTGCACCAACGCGTCGCCGACGCGGAGCTGGAGCGCCAGGGTGTCTGCCAGGGCGGTGGCCACGAGGAAGCTGGTGATCGGCGCGAGGCCGCCGGCCTCCTGCTCCACCGACGCGTCGAGCGTGGCGCGGGCGAGGTGCGCCAGCGGCGACGTGGGGATGGTGATCGCGACCAGCGGCAGCGGGGTGTCCCGGAGCAGGCGCAGGAGCTCACCCGTGCGCCCGCTGGCCGAGATGGCGACCAGCGCGTCGTCTTCCGTGAGGCCGCCGGCGTCGCCGTGGAGGGCCTCGACGGGGTGGAGGAAGTGGGCCGGGCGACCGAAGCTGCGGAGGGTGGCGGCCAGCTTCTGCGCCACGAGCCCGCTTTTGCCGATGCCGGTGCACCAGATGGCGGACGCGGGGGCGAGCGCGTGGACCGCGGCCTCCCAGCGCGTGGTGTTGCGCTCGCTCGCGTGCCGGATCGCCTGGGCCGCGAGCGCGAGGACTTCGTCGGGGGGAGTCGGCATCCGATCCGCCTAACCGCCCACGGTGACCGCCTGGAGGGTGGTGGTCCCGTTTGCGCCGCCGCCGGTTCGTACGCACAGGCGCCAGGCTCCGGCCTCCGCCGGGGGCGTCCACGAATAGGGCACCGTCTCCAACGGCTGGCTCCCCTTCTTGAACACCAGGTTCGCCGGCTTGACCCCAGGGAGCGCGCGACCGGAGGCGTCGAGCGCGCGGGCTTCGATTCGCGTCCAGCTCGGGGGATCGCCGACCGGGAGCTCCGCAGCGCGCGTCACGGTCCCCGAGACGGCGCCGCTGACGGTCCACGCAGGCGAACAGACCGCACTCACGGTGCCCACGCCATCGCCGATGACGACGGCGTCGGCCGATAGCGTCACGACCCCTTCCACGGACCAGCCCTCGGGCACCGCGCCCGCGAACGTCGCGGACGCCGCAGCGACCGGCGCGGTCACCGCGCCGCCGCGGGCCTTCCCGGCGGCCCGGGCCGGCTTCGCGCCCTCCGGCGCGGTCGCGGCTTTCGCACCGCCCTGCGCCTTGTCGTCGTCGTCCGCGGCGAGGACCTCGGCGGGGCGGGTGGCCCAGGCGAGGAGGCCTCCGCAAGCCCAGGCCGGCTCTCGGCTGTCGGCGCATGTGGCCGCCTCGGTGGCCGCGGCCGCGCCCGCCGCGTCCCCCGCCTTCTCCTTCAGCCGGCCGACCTTCCGCCAGATCCCCGCCGTCACCTTTCCTTTCGGCTCGTACGCGCGCGCGACCCGGAGCGCCTCCTCGTACGCCGAGAGGGCGGCCGCCTTGTCTCCCTGGGTGTCGAAGACCTGGCCCTGGAGCATCCACGCGGCCGGCCACCGCTGGGGGCGGGCGAGCACCCGGTCGAGGTCGGCCTGGGTGCCGGGCAGATCGCCCTCGTTCATGCGGTGGAACGCCCGCTCCAGGAGCAGGCCCTGGTAGCCGGTACGGTCCGCGGCCGTCGAGAGGGAGGCGAGCAGGGCGTCGCAGGTCCCCTCCGGGGGGACGACGCGCACGCGGAAGGCGTAGAGCACCATGCAGCCGCCCTTCCGCGTCCCCGAAGTGAGCAGCTCCCAGGTGGGATTCCCGCGATCGGCCCGCTCCTTGAGCTTCGGTGCGTAGCGGGAGAACTGGTGGACGACGTAGGTCGGCTGGAAGCGGATCGCGGCGTCGGCCGGGATCACCGCGTCGAGCACCTGGGCCTCGATGCGGTAGTCGTGCCCGACGTTGATGTCCTGCGGGTGCACCGGCTCGGCGAGCATTCCCAGCGTGACCGGGGCGGTGAGCGAGGCCGCGAGGGCCGCCCCGATCCAGTCCTCCGCGCCGCCCTCCGGGCGCTTCAGCCGGGCGACGAGGGCGTCGATCGCGGCGCCGGCGAAGAGGGCCGCGGCGGGAAAGAACCCGATGTAGTTGCGGACCAGCCGCGCAGGCACGTTCGCGGAAGCGACGAACGGCAGCAGCACCATCGCCGCGGCGAAGCCGATCGCGAAGCGGGCGAGCGGACCGCCCCGGCGCGCGAGGACCACGGCTCCCGCGATCGCGGCCCCCAACGCCACGAAGCTCAGCGGCGGGAGGTGTTCGCTCGGCGCCCAGAACAGGTAGGCCCAGACCTCCCAGACCATCGCCCCGACGGGGTCGCGCTCGGCGAACTGTTCACGGAAGGGTCCGAGCAACCAGGGGAGGCAGCCGATCACCACCGCCGCGGCCGCGCCGACGAGCGGGCCGAGCCGGCGGGCCCGCGGCGCCTGGGCGCCCGGGAGCACGGTCCCGGCGAAGGCGACGGCGAAGGCCGCGACGCCAACCAGGGTCGCCGCGTAGTGGGTCCAGAACGCGGCGATCCCGCCGATCGCCAGGGCGTAGCGGCCGCGGCGGGCGCGGGCGTCGTCCACCGCGAGGACCTCCAGGGCGCCCCAGGTCATCACCGCGCCGGCGAGGCAGGCGAGGGCGTACATGCGGAGGGTGTGCGCGAAGAGGGCGGGGACGGCGGAGGCGGCGAACCACGCGCCGACCGCGAGGCTCGCGCGGCTGGAGAGGTGGCGCCGGGCGGCGTCGACGGTGACGGCGAGGGCGCCGAGCATGGCGAGGCCGGAGAGGGCGCGCAGACCGTTGTCGGCGTCGGTGAGGCGGCCGAGCAGCGAGAGGAGGAGGAAGTACAGGGGCGGGTGGCGATCCTTGGACACCCCGGCGATCACGTCGCCCAGGGGCTGCCCCGCGAACCCGGCGGAGAAGAACTCGTCCGTCCACAACGACCACGGCACGGGCCAGAACCACAGGGCGACGGCCACCAAGAGGATCGGCCAGGCGCGGGGGAGCGGCGCGGTGCGCATTCTTGCTGCTATCCGCCTCAACCGCCGGAGTGGTCACACCAGGTGACCTCGGCGCAGGGGGAGAAGCCGTAGTTCGGCTGGATCCGCGCGCAGACCTGGGTGAGCTGGTAGGCGACGGCCGCGCAGGTGTTGCCGTCGATCCCGGCGTTCACCGAGAGCCAACCCTCGAGGTAGCGAGCTTGCACGCCGTACTCGCCGCCCAGGCCGTCGTCCCAGTCGAACTCCCCGTCGGACTCGTGGTTGGGCCCGAAGACGTGTGCCGCTTCGTGAATGAGCCCGGCGGCGATGGCGGGCGGGGAGCCGGCGGCCACGTCGAGCTCGTCGGCGTCGAAACACAGGGTGGCGGCGCCGTCCCCTTCGTAGGTGAAGTAGCAGCCGTCCGCCGGGTCGGGCTCCAGCCGGGTGATGCGATCCGAGAGGTAGTCCGTCCAGAAGTTGGAGGCGGGATCGATCGTGTTGACCGGGCCGCTCGCGAGGCCGTCCGGGTACTCCTGCCCGAGTTGCTCCTCGGCGAAAACCGAGCGGTCGAGGGTGTCCACGTCGCCGACGTCCGCCGCGATGAGCGTGTAGAGCCCGCCGATGACCCGATCCGTCGTGGTGACCGGATCCACCGGCACCTCATGGGGCGACTCGCCGAACGCCTCCCACTGGAGGCCGACGAGCCGGCCGAGGGTGGACGCGCAGTCCGGCGAGAGCGGGGCGGCGGGCACCGCCACGAATTCGCCTTCAGCCACGGTGCACGCTTCGCGCGCGGTCGCGTAGCTCGGCACGCCGCACGCGGTGAGCAGGAGGATCATCCGGGAGCCGCGCCCTCAGTGGGTGGCGTACATATCCGGGGACGATGTGGCCTTGTCTGCCGTGAAGTTGAGGGTCTGCGTGCAGGTGTAGTCGTTCTTGCCGAACTTGGAGACCTGCACCGACACCAGCGTGCCCTCGAGCGAGCCGCCCGCGAGGGTCGCTTCGAGCGTGACCGTCTGGGTGCTCGAGGAGTTGTTGTCCTTGTACCCGGTGGAGTACTCGGCGGTGACCTTGTCGCCGGCGAGCGTGCCGGTAAGCACATCGCCGCTGAGGACGAACGCGACCTGGTTGCCGGTGAGCGTGTAGGCATCGACCCACATGGACTCGGTGCCGAGGTAGGTTCCCCCACCCGAATCATCGCCCGAGCAGTCGCCGGCGGAGGTGCCGTTCGGGTCGATCTGGAAGAGCCAGGTGCCGTCGAGCGGCTGGAACACACCACAGGAAGCGAGCAGGAAGACGAGCATGATGGACTCCGTAGTGACCGTCGCATAACCGTCACGAAGCGTCACGGCGAACCATGTGCCGCTTGGACGTTCTCTAATGAGCAGGGGCGCCAGATCGGCGTCGGCGCTCCGGAGGACCGGGGTCAGGCGCCGGCCGGGCGGGGCCCGGCCGTGAACCGTCGCGCTTCGAACGAAGGCCGCCGTCCGAGGCGGTACGCCAGCCCGGCGGCGTTCGTCCGCCTCGCCCCGCTTCGTCGCGGGGCGGACCCGGCACGCCGGACGCTCGCGGCGGGTTAGTCCCGGACCCGATGGCGCCCCCCAACGAGGCCCTGCCCGAGTCCGTCGGCCTCCGCGATCTGCGGGGTTCGCCGAAGGACATGGCGCGGTGGCTGTTCTGGGTGAAGCTCCGCGACGCGATGGAGCCGGAGCAGCCCGAGCGCCTCGCTCGTCTCTACCCGCTCTGGCGCGCGCAATACGCCCTCGCCGGCCACCAGCGCGCGCTGATGATGGACGAGTATCGGCGTTGGCTGGGCCCCGTGGACGAGGCGGTGGTCGCCGATGCGTACCGCATCGCGTTCCGCGTACACCTCGAAGAGCTCCTCCTCGGCAAGCTCACGCCCACGAACTGGCAGCGCTGGATGACGGTGGAGCGCCAGGACCACCTCGACGCGGCGCTCGCCCGGAAAAAGGGGGCGATCCTGGTCTTCCCCCACGCCGGCAACTTCATGTTGATGCACGCGGTGATGGGGCTCATGGGGTACCGCTACACGCAGTACGCCGCCCGCGGGATGGCGCCGCCCGAGGTCGCCCGCGCCCACGCCGACGTCTTCGCCAACAACAAGTGGCGCCGCGAAGCGCGCGCCGCCCGCGAAGCGAACGAGGACCGCCTGCCGATCACCTTCATCTCGCTCGACACGTCCGTCCGCGAGCTCTACCGCTGCCTCGCCCGCAACGAGCTGGTGGGCATCGCGTTCGACGGGCGGATCGGCCAGCGGTGGGCGAAGGTGCCGTACCTGGGGCGCACGGCGCTGTTGAACCCCGGGCCGTTCCGGCTCGCGGCCAGCACCGGCGCGGCGCTCGTCCCGGTGTTCTGCGAGTGCCCGGAGGGCGAACCGAACCGCTGCCGCTTCGGCCCGCCCATCGTCGGCGGCGACGCCGAGGCGCTCCGCGCGCGGGTGCTCACGGAAGCCATCGAGCCGTGGCTCCAAGCCCACCCGTCCCACTACGGGATCTGGCTCACGCACTGTCGCGAGCGCGCCGCGGTGGACGACCACCCGTTCTTCACGGACTACGCGCCAGACGACCGGTGGAAACGCTGGGAAGGTTGAGCGCGGCGAAGAGGGGAAGCCCACCCGCGAGTCGCAGCGACCCAAAGCGAGACCGTGCAGCAAGCCCAGGCGGGCTTCCCGACGTCGGGGGCATCCTTGTCCTTGTTCGCCGACGGTTCAGGGTGAGATGACCGGGCGGGTGACGTCGCCAGCGGCGGGCGGAGCGCAGCGACCGCCCGTCGATGGTGGCGGCAGGACCCAGCGCCGACGAGCCCTGCTGCCGAGGGCGCAAGAGCTGGATTCGCGACGTCGTGAATCCCGCCCCCCGGGCGCCGCGTCCTCGCCGGGCGAGCGGCGAAGAGAGGAAGCCCACCCGCGGGGGCGTCGATCTGGGGGAGGCAGGGCGACGCCTCCGCGGGTGGGGGGCCTAGTGGCAGGGCGCAGGCCGGTGACGGCTCCACGCCCAGGGTTTGATCAGCTCCGGGTCGTTCTCCAGCGACGACGCTGAGTTGCAGGCGCACCGGAACGCGTCGAGGACCATGGGGTCCTGCCGAAGGCCGGTGCAAGCCTCGAGCTGACGGAACAGGCGCTCCGGGTCCTCTCCCGCGAGGTCTTCCGGCTCGCGGTACCCCAGCCGAGCGAGGTCGGCCGCGAGGGAAGCCCCGATGCCCGGGAGGCCCTGGAGGGACCTCAGCGCGCGGTCGGGAGAGCGTTGGAGGAGCGATACCATGCCCTCCTGATCGGAACTTCCCGGCTCCGGCGATAGCCCCCGTCGCGCCGCGGCAGGGGGCGGACGGAGGCGGCTCCGCCGCCGGAGGGAGCACCCGGCGCCGCCGCAGGCGGCGGCCGCCCTACTTCTTCTTCTCGTCCTTCTTCTCTTCTTTCTCTTCCTTCAGGCCCATGTCGGCGCGGTACTGCTTGCGGTAGGCATCGACGTCGAAGACCTCAACCGGCATGTTCAGCTTGTCGAACTGCGGCTTGATCACCGCGACCGGGCCGACCACCGTGATCACTTCGTGGCCCACGCAGCGATCGAGCAGCGGAGCGAAGTCCTTCTGCTGCACGTTGCCGATGCGGTCGGCCACCTGATCGAAGTACCCCATGCCCCAGCCGCGGTTGTAGATGCCGGTGAGCCGGCCGAACATCGCCGAGGTGCTGACCTGCTGGAGCACGTAGGCCTGGGCGTTGTTGAACTTCTGGGTGGCGACGATGCGATCGTCGAGCTTGCCGGCCTTCGCCTTCTCGCCCTGCTCGAGGAACACCTTCACGGCGAAGCCGGTGGTGTCGTTCTGCACCTGCACGCCCTGGCCGAAGATGCCGAGGCCGCCCGGCTGGTACATGACGTAGGGGTAGGCGCCGTAAGAGGCGCCGGTCTGCTCACGAAGCGCGAGCCAGAGGCCGTCGCCGATGACGTCGGCCATGACCTGGGCGGACCACTCGTTCTCGGGGGTGATCGGCGCGAGCTGGCACTGGTAGGACACGTCGGCCTGGGTGGCGTTGTCCTTGTTGAAGAGGACGATCTGCCGAGCCGGGGGCGCGGGCGGGGCCGCGTACTCGGCCTTCGGGGGCGTCCACCCCGCGGGCTCCTTCCCCCAGCCGCTCCAGCCGCCGAAGTAGGTCTTCGCCGCTTCGCGCGCCTCTTCCACCGTGATGTTGCCGACGACGAAGATGGCGGCGTTCTTCGGGCGCAGCTCCTTGGCGATGAACGCCTGCGCATCGCTGCTGCCGAGCTTGTTGATCGCTTCCCAGTCCTTGTGGTTGAACCACGAGCCATAGCGGTGACCGGGGAACAGACGCGACCGCTGGATTTCCGGCGCCGCATCCTCCGCCTTCTTCATCCACTTGAGCACCGCGCCCTTCTCGTCCTTCACCCAGTCGAGGCGCCCGTTGGTGTCGACCGTGAGGTTGTCCAGACGCCAGCGCACCACGTAGGCGGCGTCCTTCACGTTGCCGGAAGCGGCGCTGGTGCGGAAGCTGCTGTTCAGCGTGCCGAAACCACCACCGACCGAGCCCGCGATCGCCAGCGGATCCACCGTGTTGGCGTGGGGGATGCTCCACATCTGGGAGCCGAACATCGCCTGGTACGGGTCGTTGTCGAGGCTGCTGGTGCCGCCATGGAACAACACGCCCACCTGCACGAGCGGGCCGTTGGTGTGGGGCATGATCACCAGCTTCATGCCGTTGGGCAACTCTTCTTCCACGATCTTCTTCGTGTCCGGCACCACGATCGTGTCGCGGATCTGCTTGGGGCCGATGTCCTCGGGCTTGAACAGCGTGAGGGTGGCCTCGTCGCGGCTCTGGCCGCGGTAGGCGGAGTCGCTGCCGTCCATCGTGAGGTCGCCGTCTTCGTAGGGCTTCACCGAGATGGCCACCGCGCGGTCGCGCCTGAACCACTTGCCGGCGAAGTCACGCACCTCATCGATCGTGATGTTGCCGTTCCAGTTCATCTGGGTGGTGTAGTACTGGGGGTTCCCCGTGAAGTGGACGAAGTCGGAGATCGCGGCGGAGCGCCCGCCGAACAGGTCGGTCACCTCGTCGACAGACTGGAAGATGCCCGCGATGTTCGCCAGCTTGGAGGTGTTGAACACCGTCTTCTGGAAGGTGGCGTAGTTGTCGCCCCGGTCGTACACCCGGTACACGCCGTTGAGCGCGCGCTCGACCATCTTCGCGGGGTCGTCCTCGGCGCTGAGCTGGATCCAGCAGATGGCGGTCGTGCCGTAGCGGCCGGGCTGCGAGCCGCAGCCGGTGGCCCGGAGATTATCGAGGGCGGTGCTGTCTTCTTTGCTGAGATCGGAGTCCGGGTACAGCTCGCTGCGGATCGCGATGTCGAGCTGGGTGCTGGCGGCGGCGGCCACGGCGTCCTGCTCCGTGTATGCGGAGGGCAGGGACCAGCCGATGACGACGGCGGGCTTCTCCACCGCGACGGTGAACGACTGGAGGTTGGTGACCTCGCCCTTGACCTCGATGGGGTTCGCGGGCTCGGGCGGGTCCTTGGGGACGTCGCCCACGCGGATCTTCGGCTCGGCGGGCTTGGCGAGGCTCGCGCCCGTGGTGTCCCCCGCGGCGGCGAGCTTGTCGATCTCGAAGGCGTCGGTGATGAGCTGGCCGGAGCCGTTCAGATCGAGATCGCCGGCGACCACCAGCGTGGCCTCGCTCGCGTGGTAGTACTTGCGGACGTACTCCTGGATGTCGGCCAGGGTGATCGCGTTGAGCGAGTCGTGCGTGCCGATCGTGCCGCGGTGGTAGGGGTGGCCCTGGGGCCAGAGCTTCTCCGCGAGCAGGCCGAAGAACGCCGAGCCGCCGTTCTCGTAGCGGAGGCGGAGCTCGTTGCGGACGACCTCGCGCTCGACGAGCACGTTCTCGTTGGTGACCTTCCGGACCGCATCCTCCAGTCGCAGCGACTCCAGGCGCATGAGCGTGGGGAGCAGCGGGGCGCGGGCCACCGTGAGGTAGTTGGTGCGGTCCTCACTCGTGGTCGCGTTGAACTGGGCCCCCATCTGCTTGATGAAGTCCATGATCTTCGGGGCGTCCTTCCCATCGGGACCCGGCTGCACCGAGCGGAACCAGAGGTGCTCGATGAGGTGGGCGATGCCCTCCCGCCCCTGGGGATCGTCCTGGCTGCCGTGATCCACCATCATGGTGAGGGACACGACCGGCTGGCTGTGATCCTCGGAGAAGATGATGCGCAGGCCGCTCGGGAAGACGTAGTCGCGCATCTCGATCGAGAGCGGCTTCGGGTTCGCGCGCATGCTGGCACGCGGGGGGGAATCCGCGACAGCCTGGGTGGCGAGGGCCACGCCGCCGACGAGGAGAGAGGCGGCCAGGACCGGGCGGAGGAAGCGCATGACAGGACCTCACAAACGGGGACCCCGCAGTCTATCGCGAAATCGGCCGGTCCGGTATAGACTCGACGAGATGCAACGGGCCGCCCTCGCCGCCGCCGCCGTGGCGCTCCTCGCTGGAGGGGGCGTGGCCGCGTGGCGTGCGCTGCACCCGCCTCCGCCGTCCCCTGCCGAGAAGCCCCTGGATCAGCGGGCGTACGGCGAAACGACGGACAAGGAGCGAGAGGACTGGATGCGGAAGCTCGGCTACGTCGACTAGGCGTCGGCGGCATGGGCACGTTCCCCTTCTCTGCGCTGGTCTTCGCCTGTCTTGCGGCGCTCCTGGGGCTGCGTTTCGGCCTGGAGGCGTGGGTGCCCACGGCCGAAGCGGAGAGCGAAGCTCCGTCGAAAGAAGCCGGCTCGGTGATGGTGGTGCCGCCGAAGCCCGAGGGCCTCGCCGCTGCGCCCGGCGCCGGCTCCGGAGAGGGGCAGAGCACGATGCTCACCCCGGCGATGTGCGCCACGATGATCGCCGACCTCCAGGACACCTGCTGGCAAGCCCTCGCCCGGCAGACCGCCGCGGCCGATCCCCAGGAGGCCCTGCGGCAATGCCAGAAGATCAGTGGCGAGGAGCTGCGCTACGAATGCCGGGCCGACGTGTCGGAGACCCTCGCGCCCGCCCACCGCGACGAGGCCGTCGCGCTCTGCAAGGAGATCGACTCGGTGAAGTGGCGGGGGCAGTGCAACTTCGGCGTCGGCCTCGCCCTCGCGGAGACCGACCCGGAGTGGGCCGTCGCCCGCTGTGAGGACGCGGAGGCGTTCAAGACCTTCTGCCGGCACGACGTGGTCGGAGAGATCTCGCTGGTGAACGTCACGGCCGCCGTGACGATCTGCGCTCGCAACGAGGGGGACACCCTCACCCGGAAGACCTGCTGGCACGGCCCCGGGAAGTACCTCGCCCGGCGGGACATGGGCGAAGCCGCCGCCTTCTGCCGGCAGGCCGATCCGCAATGGCAGGGCCTGTGCTTCCACGGGCTCGGCTGGGGCGCCGCCGAGCGGGACCCCGACGCCGCCCTCGCCGGCTGCGCCGCCTTCGGCGAGTTCGCCGACAACTGCCGTCACGGCGTGGCCAACGAGCTCAAACGTTCCGATCCGCAGCGCGAGACCGCGATCTGTGAGAGCCTCACGAACCCCGAAGCCAAGGCCAAGTGCCTGGCGTTCGTCACCCAGTAGAGCCCGATGATCCGCTACCTGCTCGACGCCTTCTCTGGCCCCGCCGCCGTGTTCATGTACGCGCTGCTCGGCATCCTCGCGTTCGCGATCGCGGTGTTCATCGAGCGTACGCTCACGCTCTGGCGCTGCCGGGTGGACGCGCCCACGGTGCTCGGGGCTGCGGAAAAGGCAGCTGCTTCCGGGGAGAAGCCGCCGGGTGGGGACACCCCCCTGGAGCGGGTGCTCCAAGCCGGCCTCGCCCAGGCCGACCCCGAGCTGGGCTGGGACGCCATGCAGTCCGCCGCGGTGGAGGCCGAACAGCGCATCCGCCAGCGGATCCCCTACCTCGCCGCCGTCGCGTCGATCTCGACGATGGTCGGGCTCTTCGGCACGGTCTACGGGCTCATCCAGGCGTTCGGCGCGATGGGGGATGTCGCGGCCGCCCAGCGCGCTGCCGCGCTCTCTTCCGGCAGCAGCACCGCGATGGCGAGCACGGCCTTCGGGCTCTTCGTGGCGATCCCCAGCTTGGCGGCCCATTCCTTCCTCGACAGCCAGGCGCGCGCGCTCCTGGCCCAGATCGAGGTGGCCGCCGGGCGCCTCCACGTCTTCCGCCGCGCCGCCCGGAGCTGAGGCCGGATGCGCCTGTTCCGCCCGAACGCCGCTGAAGAGGCCGACGTCCGCCCGACGCTCCTCGGGGTGGTCACGCTGCTCTTCCTGTTGCTGTTCTTCCTGATGTCCACGACGTCGGGGCAACGGCTGGGCGTGGTGGACTTGCGGTTGGCCGCCCCGGGCGAAGCACCGCCGCTGCCCCACAGCGGGCTGGTGAAGGCGGTGCGGGTGGCCCTGGCGGAGGACAGCGCGGCGCTGGAGTTCGAGGTCGCGTCCACCGACGCCGCGGCGTCGTCCACGACGCGGGAGCTGCGGCGCATCGAGGTCCCCCCGAAGGAAGGAAAGCTCGATCTTGTCGCGCTCCTCGCCGCGGTCGACCAGGTTCACGGGATCGACCCTTCGCAAGCGGAGGCGGAGGTCGTCCCCGGGCCCGAGGTGTCCACCACCACCCTGCTCGCCGCGCTCGACGTGGTGCGCGGCGCGGCGGCCTCGCCTCGGTTCCCCAAGGTGAGCCTGCGATGAAGCGGCGCCTCTTCCGCTCCGCGCCCTCGGAAGGCACCTCGGGCCTCGACGTCGGCGCGCTCGCGCCCATGGTCGACATGATGACCTTGTTGTTGGTCTTCCTGCTCCGGACCTACTCCACGGATCTCGCGCCGTCGCCCCCCGAGGGTCCGTTCGCCCTCGCGGCGACCGGCTCGGAGGACGCACGAAAGGGCGGCATCGAGCTCATCGTCTCCGGCGAGGCGATCTACGTGGACGGGCAGCGCGTCGCCTCCTGGGATCACGTCGAGGGGGAGGGGGTGATCGACCCGCTCTACAGCCGCCTGCTCCAGGCGCGCCCCAAGCTCCGCGCCGAGGTGCACGCCGATGGAACGGTGCCCTGGCGACAGCTGTCGCGGGTGCTCGCCACGGCGCAGGCGGCGGGCGTGGAGCAGATCGCGTTGGTGGGCGCCTACCGCGGCGGGATGTAGTCCGGCGCTCAGAACGGACGTGCCGCCCTTTTCGCCCTTGTCAAGATGTTGTAGACTGGCGCAGTGCTCGCCCTTCTGCTCGCTTGTAGCCCCGCGCCCACGGTCCGCGTCGAGACGCCGGACACCGGCGGAAGTGTCTCCGTCACCGTAGACGACACGGTGGACAGCGCCGACTCCGGCGAGCCCGTCGTCGTGGACACCACCACGGACGTGATCGTGGTCGGCTCCGGGCCCGCGGGCGTCGCGGCCGCGTGGGCCGCAGTGGAGGCGGGGGCGTCGGTGATCCTCTTTGAACGCGACGACACCCCGGGCACGGGCATGCGCCTCGCCGGGATGGCCTACGGCGTCGGCACCCGGTGGCAGTCCGCGATGGGGCTGGAAGACTCGCTGGAGCTCGCCGAATCCGAGTGGGAGATGACCACGGGCGTCGCCGGGGAGACCCCCGCGGTGGCGGCCTACATCGAGCACAGCAGCGAGACGCTGGAGTGGCTGGTGGACCAGCACCACTTCACCATCGGAGAGAAGCTCGCGGCGGCCAGCGAGGGCACGGTGCCCCGATCGCACATCTTCACGTGGCCCGACGGCGCCGAGCCCTACTCGGTGGTGATGGCCGAGTGGCCGGGGGAGCTGCGTACGGAGGTGGAGGTCACCGAGCCGCTGATGCGGGACGGCGCGGTGGTGGGCGTTCGCTGGCGGGACCAGGTCACCGGCGAAGAAGGCGCCACCGGCGCGAGCGCGGTCGTCCTCGCCTCCGGCGGCTTCCTCCGCGACCTGGAGGCCGTCGCGCCGCTGCGGCCCGACCTCGTGGACCACGACCCGGTCTTCGAGACCAACCCCAACTCCGTCGGCAGCACCCTCCCCTTCCTCGACGTGGCGGGCGCTGGCCGGTACAACCTCGACAACGTCGGCGCCTACCTCCACTCCCTGGAAGACCCCTCCCGCCCCGGCGAGGCGCTCATCCTCACCGGCCTTGGCCGCTACATCCTCGTCGGCGCCGACGGCCACCGCTTCACCCTGGACGTGAACCTCGGCTCGTTCACCCCGGCCAACGAGGCCCCCGAAGGCGACCTTTGGCTCGTGGCCGCGGGCGACTCCATCGAACACGCCGCCGCCGCGCCCCCCCGGGTACAACTGGGCCGTCGAAAATGAGCCCGAGCGCTACAGTCTCCACGACGTGATCGACATGGGCTCGGCCGACGTCGTCTACGCCTCCTCCTTGAAGGACCTCCAGAATCAGAGCGGCATCGCCGCCGATCTGGTGGACGAGGTCACCACCTTCAACGCCAACGCCGAGCTCAGCCTCACCGACGAATTCGGCCGGGTGCTCGGTCCGGGCGATGTGATCGAAGGTCCAGAGTGGCTGGCCGCCCGGCTGCGCCCCGGCCTCGCCAAGAACTTCGGCGGCGTGTGGACGGACATGCAGGCACACGTGCTCGACGAGTACGGGCAGGTGATCCCCGGGCTCTACGCCGCAGGAGAGGTAGCCGGCATGATCCCCGGCGGCGGCTCGGGTACCGGCTTCTCGGGGAGCTCCAGCGCCTGCTACTACGGCGGGCGGCTCGCGGGCGCCAACGCGGCCGCGGACGCCACCGCGGAGTAGCGGCGCAGTAGCCGCCGCCCACAGGCGCCATAAGCGGGGCGGATGCGCGCCGACCCCGCCCCCAAACCTCCCCCTCGGGGAGCGTCGAATCGACCTGTTCTTCGCCGTGGTCTTCGTGATCTTCGCCATCACCTCGGGCATCAGCGACGCCATCCCCACCCTCGGCATCGAGATGACGCCCGACTCCGCGAACCCGCTCGCCCGCGCGAACTACTGGTACGCCGTGGACGCCGACCCGCTCTTCATGCACCCGCCGGTGTGGATGCGGCTGGTCACCGGGCTCTCGGCCTTCGTATATGGTCCGTTCTACCTGGTGCTTGCCTGGGCACTGGTCAAGGGCAAGAACTGGATCCAGCTCCCCGCCGTGATCTACGCCACGATGATCAGCAGCCTCACCGGCATCGTCGTCTTCGGGGTGGAGTTCTTCGGCGAGCCGCAATTCCAGACGCCGAACCCCGTGAAGTTCCTCTCGTTCAACACTCCCTACGTGGTGATTCCGCTCCTGCTCCTCGCCCGGATGCGCAAACCAATGCCGTTCACCCGGCGCTTCTGACCCACGCACCCGGTCGAGGGCGTGCTCGCGGGCTGGTGGGCGTGGACCGACCTTCCTCCCCGACCCGTCGGCGGTCGAGGAGCCGCCGGGGTGAAAATGGCGAGGGTAAGCGTCAGCGCGCTTCGAACCGACCGGCCGGCTCCCGGAGGCGGATGCGGTAGATCACGGCCTCGAAGCCGTGGGTGTCGGCGCGGTGGCCTTCCGTTGCCCCCGGGCCGCCGTGGGTCGGCACGTTGGCCTGATTGCCCATGAGCGGGAGCAGGCGGTCCACCAAAACCTTCATGCCCCGGCCAGCCTCGGCGCCGTGGAGCTCCTCGAACGTGCCGTCGGCGACGACGCTCTTCCAGTTCGCCAGGGTGTCCACCTGCTCGACCTCGAAGCAGACCTCCGGGTTCGCACGCATCATCTCGATCTTGCGGCCGACGCCGGAGTGCCCGTACACGCAGCCATCGGCGTAGGCGAAGGTGATAGGGACGACATAGGTTTTTCCGTCGGCGTGGCAGCCGATCCGTCCGATCACCTGCTCGTGGAGGAGGTGGTCGACCTGGTCGGCGGTGAGGGTTCCGAGCACGCGGACTCCGTGCTGCCCAAAGGGTAGGCACCGTTGGCCGTTGCGGGCCAAGCGGATGCCTCCTCCCGGGCCACGCCGTCCTCGGTCGGGCCGACCCATGCTTCGAGGATCCGTGCTTCCTCGGCGCGGATCCTCGCCACGTCCGGGCGGCTGGCCGACACGCTGGCCCGGAGGGCGTCGAGCCGCGGGCGCAG
>CAIXRH010000172.1 GCA_903921785.1 uncultured Pseudomonadota bacterium | reverse complement strand
TACGAGCAGCGCTACACCTACGACGAGGTCGGAAACCTCGGCGAGATGCGGCACCTCCTCGGCGGGTCCACGAGCTGGGTGCGGACCTACGCCTACGCCAGCGCGAGCAACCAGCTCGCGACGACGACAGAGACCGCGGGCACGGTCGCCTACCAGCACGACGCCCGCGGGAACATCGTCTTCCTCCCGCACCTCTACAACGACGGCGCGACGCCGCCCACGCGAAACGTCACCGTCACCTACCGCGACCAGATGCGTCGGGTCCAGCTCAACGCCAGCGACTACGCGGTGTACTTCTACGACCGCGCCGGGCAGCGGGTCCGCAAGGTGGTCAAGAAGGGCGCGAACGTCGAGGACCGGAAGTACATCCTCGGCTACGAGGTGTGGCGGAAGTCGGTCTCCGGCACGCTCGACGAGGAGCGGACCACCCTCCACGTCATGGACGGCGAGAGCCGCATCGCGATGGTCGAGACGAAGACCGTCGCCGGTGGGTCGGTGGTGTCGTCGCCGGTGGGGAGGGTGCGCTATCAGTTCGGCAACCACCTCGGCTCGGCCGTCCTCGAACTCGACGAGACCGGGCAGATCATCAGCTACGAAGAGTACCATCCGTACGGGTCCACCTCCTGGTGGGCCGGGGATTCGAGCATCGACGTGTCGCGGAAGCGCTACCGCTACACCGGCATGGAGCGCGACGAGGAGACCGGATTGCAGTGCCATGGCGTGCGGTACTACGCGCCCTGGCTCGGGAGGTGGACGTCAGCGGATCCCATCGGGCTCGGGGATGGGGTCAACCGGTTTTGCTATTGCCACGCTAGCCCCATCGGGGGCTTGGATTCCGGCGGAATGGAGGAATTCAGCTGGTCGGATCGCATCTCAACAGCGTTCCACGCGGAGGTCGCGGCGGCGGTAGACACCGTGTCGAGCGCCGGCGATACCCTCGCCGCCGTTGGCACCGCCGTAGCCCACCCCATCGACACCGCGAGCGCGCTCTACGGTGCGTCGCCCTTGAAGAAGGCGGTGGGCGGAGACCTCGCGGGAGCGGCGAAGCAAGTAGCGGCGATCGATGCGTCCATCGTGGTGGGAGCGGGGAAGACGCTGTTGACGGTCGCGGGCACGTCAACGGGTGTTTTGCCACTGTACAACGCCTACAAGGTGGCCACCGGGACGAAGGCAGAGGTTCAAGCCGCCGCCAAGCGAAACGTCGATCAGGGAATCACGACGATCGGAGTCGCCGCCTCGATCATCGCCCCGGAAGCGGGGGCAGCGGTGATCGCACGCGCGGCGCCGACGCTCAGAGCTGGCGTCTTGGCGGCGAAGCTGGCCACGGCGACCCCGGAATTGGCCGATGCGGCGCTGGGGGCCGCGGAGATGGCGGAGGTCGCGCCGAGCGTCGGGTCGGCGGCTGCCGATGCCTCAGGGGGCGCGGGCGTGCTGGAGATGACGCCTGCGGGACGGATCGTCTCCGAGGGGGGCGTTCCGGTCATCCGGGAGTTCGCACCTGCGGAGACCGAGGGCCTGAAGACGCTGTTTGGTCCCGGTCCTAAGGGCGCGGAGAGCCTGCTGGCACGACTGAAGGCCGGTGAGAACGTTTCGTTGCCGTCGGGTGTCACGCGGGAGACCCTGGAGAACTACAGGGGAGTCGCGGTCCAGGCCATCGACAACGCGGCTGGTAAGTCCATCGCGCCGTCCGTGAACGCTGTGCAAGGAGCCCGCATACAAGCCATCGACGAACTGCTGAAGGGGCCTTGACGTGGCAACCCCCCTGTCAGAACTGCTGATGGACCTGGTCGCCCGATGGAGCCTGTTGGGACCGGTCCGTCCCGGAGCACAGGAGGCAGCCCTTCGTGCCTTCGAACGGCGCAGGCAAGTGGTCCTGCCAGAAGATGTCACAGCCTACTTTAGGGTGGTGGACGGCATGGAGGCGGGTTCGGGCGACGAAGAACTCTTCCGATTCCTACCCCTAGACGAGATGGTGCCGATCACGGACGTCTTCACCGGTGGGGCAGGCGCGTTCGAAGATCGATTCATCTTCGTCGACTACTGTATCAGCGCGCACTTCTACGCGATCGATCTGGGCTCGGGCCCCGGCCGGGGTCGTGTGACAGCCGTCTTCGATCTCGCCACCTCATACCCGATCGCCCCAACATTCACATCATTCATCGAGGCATATCTTCACAGCCGGGACCTGTTGTTCGGCGCGCCAACGGGATGACCTACACCGAGGCTCACGCGGCCGCTCTAACGAAGTACGGCTCTCCGAGTCATCGAGGCGAACCCCGGTTGGTTCAACTCCAACTGGCGCGGTTTTTGGGGGGCGGAGGGCGAGGTTGCCCCCGCCATCAAGGTCGACGGCGGGATGATCGTGGACGGCAACCACCGGTACATCTCGGGGAGGATTATGGGCCAGGAGCCTGCGATCCAACCGTGGGCAGGTGGGCGCCCGGGCTCCGCATTGGACGGGGAGACGATGCCCATCGATCCGGAGTCTTGGTGATGATCACGATCCGCTGTGAGACGGGCGACGACGTTACCGTGGAGGCTGCCCTGCTCGCCGGTGCGGACCTTCGGAACCTCAACCTGCACCCCGCGCTGCTCGAAGGGGCGGACTTGCGCGCCGCTGATCTGCGGGGATCGGACCTGCGTTCCGCCTGGGTCGAGCGAGCCGTGTTCGATCACGCGAACCTTCGGGGCGCTCGCCTGCCGGCCTGTAACGCCTCGGCCGCCTCATTCGAGGGGGCCGACCTGTCGGGGGCGATGCTGATGAGCGGCATCTACGATGACGCGAACTTCACCGGAGCCAACCTGGATGGGGCAAACGTCGGGCGGGCGAGGCTTCGGCGTGCACGACTCGCTGGAGCGAACCTCCGCTGTTTGGGCCTTGATGACGCCGACCTCGCGGGCGCGACTGCGGACGCGACAACCCGGTGGCCCGTCGGATTTGACCCGCTCGCCCGAGGGGTGACCTTTGTGTGAGCCTTTCACCGCCCCGCTCCGCCGCCCCGTCGTCACTCGCTACGCGAGGGTTTCGTCGGCGCCTCCTCTGTTGAGGCAATGCAGCGCGCCGCCGGGCCCCACTGGTCTGGTGGGCCCGGCCAACCTCCTCATCGTGATCCTCACCTAAGCCTCGATGCCCACTCCCCCCTCCACCCCCAGCGTCCCGAAGCCGCCGAGCGGCACGGGCCTCCCCGCGCCCGCGGCGCGGGAGCGGGCGGTGGTGCGTCCGTCGAGCGCGCCGGCGCCGGTGGACGCGCGTTCGAAGACGAAGGAGCTCTTCACGACGGCGCCGAGGCTGGAGGTGCCGAAGGGCGGCGGGGCGATCAAGGGGATCGGGGAGAAGTTCCAGGCCAACCCGGTGACGGGGACGGCGTCGTTCTCGGTGCCGGTCGCGCTCTCGCCCGGCCGGAACGGGTTCACGCCTGCGCTCTCCCTGTCGTACGACTCGGGGAGCGGGAACGGCCCGTTCGGGCTCGGGTGGTCGGTGGGGATCCCGTCGATCCAGCGGAAGACCGACCGGGGGCTCCCACGGTACCGCGACGCGGAGGACGGCGACACCTTTGTCCTCTCCGACGCCGAGGATCTCGTTCCGTTCCAGGCGTGGACGGGGACGGTTTGGGCGGAGCCGGCGCTCGCGGCGGTGACCGAGGGCGGGGTGACCTACGCGCGGCGGCGCTACCGCCCGCGTGTCGAGGCGGGCTTCGCGCGGATCGAACGGTGGACGAGCGCCGCGGGCGCGACGCACTGGCGGACGTGGTCGCGGGAGAACGTGCGGCGCATCTTCGGGATGGACGCGACCGGGAGCCTCGTCAGCGACGGCGACCCGGCCTCGATCGCGGCGCGTGCGGCAGGCCGGCTCGTGGACCCCGACGATTCCCGTCGGGTCTTCCGCTGGTACCTGCAGGAAGAGCGGGACGAACTCGGCAATCTCATCCGGTACGAGTACGCGACCGAGGACCGCGCCGGCGCCCCCGTGACGGTCGCAGAGCGCCTCCGGACCTACGCGGGCAACGGCTGCACCTACGTCTACCTGAAGCGGGTGCTGTACGGCAACGTCACCCCGGGTGACGCGACGGGCGGGTGGCTCTTCGAGGTGGTGCTCGACTACGCGGACCACTCTGGCGACGCGACGGCGAGCCCGCCGACCGCCCCGCCGCAGCTGCCGGACGCCACATGGTCCACCCGGTCGGACATCCAGTCGAATTTTCGGAGCGGGTTCGACGTCCGGTGCTACCGCCTCTGCACGCGGATCCTGCTCTTCCACCGGTTCGACGCCCCCACGTCCGCGACGACCGGCACGATCGTCCGGTCGACCGAGCTGACGCACAGCGCGTCGGCCGTGGCGACGACGCTCACGTCGGTCGTGGTGCGCGGGTGGCGCTACGACACGGGCACCTCGGCCTGGACCACGGCGACGATGCCGCCGTTGGACTTCGGGTACGGCGCCGCGACGATCGACACGGCCGTGAAGTTCGTGACCGGGCTCGACGACCTCCCGAACGGGCTCGACACGTCGCGCTGGCAGTGGGCGGACCTCGACGGCGAGGGCCTCTCGGGGCTGTTGTCCGAGCAGGGCGGGCAGTGGTTCTACAAGCGCAACAACGGGGAGGGCGCGATGGGCGCGGCGCGGGTGATCCGGACCCGCCCCTCGCTCGCGGCGCTCAACGATCCACAGTGCCGGCTGATGGACCTCGACGGCGACGGACGCATGGAGATCGTGAGCCTGCGGCCGGGCATTTCGGGCTCGTACGCCCGGGGGGCGGACGGCGAGTGGCAGGGGTTCAAGCCCTTCAACACCCTCCCGACGACCTCGCTCAACGACCCGAACGTGCGGCTCATCGATCTCGACGGCGACGGGCGGGCGGACATCCTGCTCACCGAGGACGACGTGTTCACCTGGTACCCGTCGGATGGGCGGAACGGGTGGACGAAGCCGGAGCAGCGCCGGAAGGAGCACGACGAGGATCGGGGCCCGACGCTGGTGTTCTCCAGCCAGAGCGAGTCGATCTTCCTCGCGGACCTCACCGGCGACGGGCTCACCGACCTCGTCCGCGTGCGGAACGGCAACGTGAGCTACTGGCCGAACCGGGGATACGGCCGGTTCGGCGGGCGGATCCAGATGGGGAAGGCGCCCTGGTTCGACGGCCCGGACCGGTTCGACCCGAAGCGGGTCCGGTTCGCGGACGTCGATGGGAGCGGCCCCGCCGACCTCCTCTACCTCGGGCCGTCGTCGGTCCGGATCTGGGCGAACGAGTCGGGGAACCGCTGGTCGACGACGCCGACGACGCTTCCGAAGTTTCCCGGGGTCGAGGACTCCGCGTCGATCCAGGTCGCCGACCTGCTCGGGGACGGCACGTCATGCCTCGTCTGGTCCTCGCCGCTGATCCGGGATGCCTGGCGGCCGCTCCGGTACGTGCATCTCATGGGCGATGGCAAGCCCTACCTGCTCCGGTCGATCGACAACCACCTCGGGCGCAGGACGACGCTCACCTACGCGCCCTCGACCCGGTTCTACGTCGCGGACCGCGAGGCGGGCACGCCCTGGGCCACGCGGCTGCCGTTCCCGGTCCAGGTGCTCCAGAAGGTCGAGGTCGCCGACGCGGTGACGGGGTGGTCGAACGCGACGGTGTACGCCTACCACCACGGCTACCACGACCCGGACGAGCGCGAGTTCCGGGGGTTCGGCAAGGTCGAGGCGTGGGACACCGAGACGGTGCCGCTCGGCGGCGTCTCGACCGACCTGCCGGCGGTCCGCACCGTCACGTGGTTCCACACGGGCGCGTGGCGTCAGGAGGGCACGCTCGAAGACGCCTTCGCGACGGAATACTTCGCCGGAGACGGTGCCGCGTTCGCGCGGACCGCCTGCGCGCTCTCGGTCGCCGATGACGACCCGGCTCCGCTCCGGGCGCGCGAGCGGCGCGAGGCGTCCCGGGCGCTGAAGGGACGGCCGCTGCGTCAGGAGGTCTACGCGGAGGACGGCACCTCCACCGCGGACATCCCGTACACCGTGGTCGAGACCTGCTTCACCGCTGCCCGACTCCAGCGGGCCGACGACGACACCCACGGCGTGTTCCTCGTCACGCCGCTCCAGACGCTGACGACCCACTACGAGCGCGACGCGGACGACCCGCGCATCGTGCAGGAGCGCACCCTCGAAGTCGACGACTACGGGACGGTGACCCGGGCGGTCACGATCGTCTACCCCCGCCGGGCGGTCACGAGCCCGGACACCCACGACCTCGAGCAGCGCACCGGCGTCGCGATCGTCACGCGGACCGAGGTCGTCCACGACGACGACGTGGCCACGAACCCCGACCGCTGGCACATCGGCGTCCCCTACCGGACGCGGAGCTGGCAGCTCGTGCCCGGCGCCACCACGACCCTGTTCAACGGCCTTGTCTCGGCGTCCACGATCGAGGCGCTGCTGCCCCCGGCCGCCGGAGGGACGGCCTCGACCCCCGTCCTCGACTTCGACGAGTCGCTGTCGGCGACCGACTACCTGAAGAAGATCGCCGACAAGGTCACGACCTACGACGACGCGGGCAGCGAGGCCCCGGCCGGCACCCTGGGCGCGCGCGCGCTCCCGTACCAAGCCTACCAGCTCGCGTTCACGGCGACGCAGGCGGACGCGCACGACGCCCGCCTGGCCGCGCTCGGGCTGTCGTCAACGGTGCTGGACGAGGGGTACGCGAAGCTCACGACATCGCTCCTCACTGGATCGGGGGACGACGCCGAGGGCGCCTGGGCCCGGTCCGGCACGCAGACCCGGGACTCCGCTCACTTCTACGTCGCCTCGGCCGTCACCGACGCGTTCGGCGCCACCACCTCGATCACCTGGCATTCGAGCTACTTGTTTCCCGCGTCGGTGACCGACGCACTCGGGAACGTCGTCTCCGCCACCTACGACCTCGTCGCCCTCGCCCCGTCGAGCCTCACGGACCCGAACCGGAACGTCACGCAGACCCGGTTCGACGCGCTCGGGCGCGTCGTCGCGATCGCCCGCTCCTCCGACACCGGGGATGGCGAGACGGACCTCGACGACCCATCACAGGCGTTCGGCTACGACCTCACTGTGATCCCGGCGACGGCCTACGCCACGGTCCGGGATCTCCACGCGAGCGAGACCGGCACGGCACGCTGGATCGAGACGTACCTCTACAGCGACGGCGCCGGGAACGTCGTGATGCAGAAGGCGACCGCCGCGCCGGACGCCGCGACCCCGACGACCGCCCGCTGGACCGGGTCCGGGCGCGTGGTGCTCAACAACAAGGGCCTGCCGATCAAGCAGTACGAGCCCTTCTTCTCGGCCTCCTCCGCGTTCGAGGCCGAGGAGGGCTTCACGGGGGTCACCCCGGTGATCACGTATGACCCGCCGGGGAGGGCGGTGCGGGTCGACCTGCCGAACGGGACGTTGCGCCGGGTCGCCTTCGACCCCTGGAAGCAGACCACCTGGGACGAGAACGACAGCATCGACGAGAGCACGGCGGACGCCGGGCTCGTCGCGACCGTGCCGTCGAGCCACAAGGACACGCCCACGACCGTCCACCTCGACGCGCAGGGCCGACCGTACAAGACGGAAGAGCTCACCGCCTACGGCGGCACGCCGCTCGTCACGCCGCTCACGCTGGACGTCGTCGGGAACGCGACCGACGTGGCCGACGCGCGCGCGAACGCCGCCACCATCCCCTGGTCCACGCAATCCCGGTCGTTCGACCTGCTCGGGCGGCCGATCACCACGACCTCGGCGGATGGGGGCGCGGTCACGGCGCTGCTGGACGCGGGCGGTGCGCCCCGCTTCGAGTGGCACGACGGCGATGTCGGCCTCGAGATCGAGGTGGACGCGCTCCGCCGCCCGGTCCGGGAGTGGGAGTGGGACACCGCGACCCCCGCGAAGATCCTGCGCGTGCGCCGCGT
>CAIXRH010000171.1 GCA_903921785.1 uncultured Pseudomonadota bacterium | reverse complement strand
CTCACTTTTCTGCCGGTTGTAGTTCGGCTTCGGTCGGGGGCGGGTTGGTAACCCGCCCCCTCGGTCAGCCGTACAACCGGCGACGCGGGGTGGGCCAGCCCGGCTTGCGGTGAACGATTCCAGCCACTTGGGTGACGCCTGTTTGCGCAGCGCCCGGGCTGGCCCCGCGGGGACGAACTCGCCGAGCGCGATCAGGACCACGATCAGGGTCACCGCGCCGATCCACAGGTTGCGCGCCTCCGCGCGCCGCCCAGCTGCCGCCGCGTTGAGCGCCGCCGCTGCCAGCCCCGCCCCGACCCCGCCGACCACCGCGGCCGTGGTGACCTGCGCTGGCGAAAACAACGCCGGGGCGCGGTGGGGCGGCGTCGACGCGCAGGTCGGGATGGCAGCGTAGACGTCCATCACCCGCGGTTATCCCCGCGGCGCTCGCGCCGCCGAGGCGACCGCGGCACGCCGGCGGCCCCGATGCCGTGACACGCCTGCGGCGGGCGCGGTCGCCCGCCCCGCCATTCTCGCCGACCGTGGCTCCTCGACCGCCGACGGGTCAGGCCGGCAGGCCGGTGGCGCACCACCAGCCCGTCGACCTTCCCTTCCTACAGCTCGTGCTGGCTGACCTTGCGCTCGTGAAGGCGGCGGGCCGCGTTCTCGATGGTGGCGCAGACGGCGTCGATGCTCTGGTACATGTCCGCGGTCTCGCCAGAAGCGTGGAGCGTCTCGCCGGCGGAGCGCAGGGTGCACTCCGCGCGGTGACGGTGCTTGTCCACGATGATGGTGAGATGGGCATGAGCCGGCTCCCGAACGTGCTTCGCCACCTTGCTGAAGCGCTTGAGGGCCCAGGTCTTGATCGCCTCGGTGCTCTCGACGTTACGGAAGGTGAAATCCAGCTCCACGATTGCCTCCTAGCAGAGGTTACGCCGCTTGGACGAGGGGAGAATTCCCATCGCCTCGCGGTACTTCGCGACGGTCCGCCGCGCGATGTCGACATTCTCTCGCTTGAGCAGCGAGACCACCTGATCATCCGAGAGCGGCGCCGAAGCGTCCTCTGCGGCGATGAGCTTCTTGATGCGGCGCTTCACGGCCTCGGCCGCGACCTGCTCGCCATGCACGGCGTTCACGCCGTTGTTGAAGAAATACTTGAGCTCGAACAGGCCCTGGGGGCACTGTACGTACTTATTGCTGGTGACGCGCGAGACGGTGGACTCGTGGACGCCCACCTCCTCCGCTACGTCCTTGAGGACCATCGGCTTGAGGAAGTCGGGGCCCCGATCGAAGAAATTCTCTTGGCGGCGGAGGATCGACTTCATGACCTTGCCGATGGTGTCTTGACGGCGCCAGATCGACTTGAGAAGGAAATCGGCGCTGCTGAGGCGTTCCTTGATGTAATCACGTTCCGCGCGCGTGCTGTCCTTTCCCTGGAGCACGTGCTGGTAGTATCGAGACACGCGAAGTTTGGGCAATCCATCTTCGTTTTGCACGACCTGCCACTCGTCGCCGACCTTGAAGACGTACACGTCCGGGGAGATGTACTGGGGCTCGGAGCCGGTGTAGTTGCGGCCGGGCCAGGGCTCGAAGGCCTTGATCATCCGGTGGTACTCCACCACGTCCTCCTCCTGGAGGCCGAGCGCGCGCCCGATGCCGGCGTAGTTGCGCTTCTCGATGTCGCCGAGGTGGTGCTTGAGGATCTCGGGGAGGAACGGGTCCTCCGGGAAGTGGAACTTCGCCTGGTTGAGCAGGCAGTCCACGAGGTCCCGGGCGCCGCAGCCCACCGGATCGAGCTGAAGCACGATGAGCAGCGCGCTCTCCACGTCTTCCAGATCGATCCGCTCTTCGTCGGTCTCGGCGGCCTCGTTGTTCTCCTCCACGATCTCGGAGAGCGGCACGGGCAACCAGCCCTTCTCGTCGAGGTTGTGGATGATGAGGCGGGCGGCGGAGCGCTCCCGGTCGGTGCAGCACTGCATCTGCAGCTGCCACTCCAGGTGCTCCGCGAGGCTGTCGCTGCCGGTGACGTTCGTCTCGATCGGGGGCAGCTCATCCATCCCCGAAGAGCCACGCTCACCCCGAAAGCCCTGGTCGCCCATGTTCTCGAGGACCTGGTTCCAGTCCACGTCGTTGGTGGTGGTGCCGTTGGACTGCTCGGCCGTGTCGTGCGCCTCGGCGCTTTGCGAGACGGTGGCCTGGGTCGTGCCGTCGGCCTGCGCGCTGCCCGGAACCTCCTCCAGCGTGGGGTTCTCGAGGATCTCGTTCTGGATCTGCTCCACCAGCTCGATGTGGTTGAGCTGGAGCAACTTCAGGGCCTGCTGGAGCTGCGGAGTGATCGCCAGCGTCTGCTGCAGCTTCTGCTGGAGACGGAGGCTCTGCTTGAAGTCCATGGACATCCGGGTGGGGCCACCCCAGGAAACGTAGGAAAAAGGTTCGATTCCGAACCGTTATCGCGTGGGCTGCATCCCCATGGTATCCGGTCGCCCCCCCCGGGTGCAAGTCCACACCCTCACGCGCCGAGCACGAAGTCCGGGCCGAGGTACCGGGCGCGCGCGTGCGCATCCGCCGCCACCTCCGCGGGCGTCCCCTCGACCTGAACCACCCCGGCGTCCACGAGCAGAGCGCGATCGCAGGTGGAGAGGGTCTCGCGCACCGCGTGGTCTGTGAGCAGCACGGCGACTCCGCCGCTCGCGAGGCCGCGGATCAGCGCTTGCAGCCCGTGGATCGCGATGGGGTCGATCCCCGCGAACGGCTCGTCGAGGAGCATCACCACGGGCTCGATGGCCAGGAGCCGGGCGATCTGGAGGCGGCGGCGCTCGCCGCCGGAGAGCCCCGCGACCGCCCGCTTCGCGAGGGCCCCGATGCCGACGCGATCGAGGAGCGGCGCCACCTGCCCGTGGCGCCCGCTGACCTGGAGCGCCAGCCTGACGTTGTCGGCGACCGTGAGATCGCGGAACAGGGTGTCTTCCTGGGGGAGGTACCCGAGGCCGCGGCGGGCGCGCACGTGCAGCGGTTGGCCGTCGACCCGCTCGCCGCGGAGCTCCACCGAGCCGCCGTCGGGCTGCTCCACGCCGGCGAGCATCCGGAAAACCGTGGACTTACCTGCCCCATTGGGGCCCAGGAGCCCGAGCACCTCCCCGGGAGCCAGGGCGAAGCTCACGGACTCCACGACGACGCGTCCGCCGTAGACCTTCCGCAGCCCGTTGGCGCGAAGCGGCATCAGATGCGCTGCAACCTCAGGTCGAGCTTCACGTCGCAGAGCTCCGTCTCCGCGGCGGGGCAGGTCGCTTCGTCGAGGCTCTCCAGGTGGAGGATGGTGCTCCCCGTGAGTGCGTTGCTGTCAATGATCTGGAGGTAGGTGTCGAAGGTCCCGTCGACGAAACAACCGGGGGCGTTGGCCGGATCGATCTCGACGGCGGTCGGAGGAGCGCCGCCGAGGGCCGTGTACCAACCCTCCCCCTGGTCGCCCAGCTCGAAGGTGAGCTGCGCCTCCCCGAACGGATCGGGGAAGTCCTCGGTGTGCACCCACGGGATGTCCGCCTCGCCGGGGAGCTCCCAGGCGGACTCCCACTCCTGGCTGTCGCCGGTGGGCATGAAGACGGTCTCGAACGAGCCGCCGGTGCACATGTCGGTGGCGCTCAGGGTGGTCACCGAGAAGTCGCCGGACTGGAAGCCAGGCGGCTCCTCGGAGGTGGAGGCGCAGGCGGCGAGCAGGAGCAGCGGGACGAGCGGAGCGAGGCGCTTCATGCACACCGGCGTATCCGGGGGTAAGGTCCCTGCCATGGGGGATGTACCTCAGGGACGGACGGAGCGCGCCGCCGCGCTGCTGCTCGCGGGCGGCCGGGCGGTGGTGCGGGCGCTGCCGCGACGCTGGGTCAAGGCGCTCGACGATCGGCTGTTCGGCGCGATCTTCCAGGCGACCCGGGTCACCAACGACGCCTACGGATGGAAGCCGGAGCGGCCGGAACCGGGCGGAGAGGCGGAAGGGGGCTGAGGGCGGGGCGATCGCATTTCGTCGCCGCCGGGGCGGACCGCGTCCGGCGCTTCACCGACCTTCGACGGGCAGCTTGCGCCAACGATGCAACATCGTCTCCCGACGGGGTCAGGCCGATCGCATTCGATTTGTCGGCGGGTTCGAGCGTTTCCGGGGCCGTTCGGGCGCCCAATCGGCCGCTCCGGCCCTGGAAATGAAATGCGATCGGCCTGACCCCTCCCCGGGTCCTCCCCCGGCGCCAAAGCCCGAACCTGTCGTTTTCCGACCCGCATCCGCGGCCGCCCCCCTCCGACCGATCGCATTCCCGCCCCCGCCGCGCCGCCGACGCTCGTCCTGGCTCGCGAGGGTCGAGCCGGGCCGGGAGGTCAGCGCAAAACCAACGTCGCTCCCCCCGGCACGCCCGCTCCACCGACCGCGACCCCCTCGGGTTAGCCCCCGACCATGACGTTCTCCGCCCGCCTCGCCGCCGCGGTCCGCCTCACGGGCACTCCGCTCTGCGTCGGCATCGACCCCTGGGTGGATCGGCTGCCCGGCCGCGCCGCCCTCGGCGCCACCCCCGCGCGCGCCGACCTCGCCGACCTCGCGCGGCGCTTCGGCCTCGCCGTCGTCGACGCCTGCGCCGGCCAGGTCTCCTCGGTAAAACCTCAGTTCGCCTTCTTCGAGGCGCTCGGGCCGGCGGGCATGGCCGCCCTCGCCGACGTCTGCGGCGCCGCCCGCGCGGCCGACCTCCTGGTGATCGGCGACGCCAAACGCGGCGACATCGGCTCCACCGCCACGGCGTACGCCGCCGCCACACTCGCCGCCGACGCGCCCTTCCCCTGCGACGCGCTCACCGTCTCGCCGTTCCTCGGCCCCGACACCCTCGAGCCCTTCCTCACGGTGGCGGAGGCCAACGGCCGCGGCCTCTTCGTGCTCCTACGTACCTCCAATCCGGGCTCGGCGCGCTGGCAGGCCCCGGTGGCGGACGACCTCGCCACGTGGATCGACAGCACCAACGCCGCCCGCGGCGACCTCGGCCCCGTCGGCGCGGTCGTCGGCGCCACGCACCGCGCGGCGATGGACAAGCTCCGCGCCGCCATGCCCCACACCTGGCTCCTGGTCCCCGGCTTCGGCGCCCAGGGCGGCTCCGCGGCGGACGCCAAGGCCGCCCTCCGCCCCGACGGGCTCGGCGCCCTCATCGTGAGCGCCCGTGCCGCCACCTTCCCCGACGCGCCGTCCGCGGCCTACGACGCCGATCCTGCCGCGTGGATCCGGGACCGGGTCGCGGCCACCCGAGAGGCGCTCGCCGCCGGATGATCCTCGCCCTGCTCGCCTGCACCCCGCCCGACGCGATGCGCGGCACCCTCGTGGACGCGCGCACGGACGCGCCGATCCCCGGCGTCACGGTGCGCGCGGAGGCGGAGGGCGACGACTGCCTCCGGGTCTCGTCGGCCACCGAGGAAGACGGGAGCTTCGTGGTGGAGAAGCCCTGCGCCGCGACCTACACCTTCACCCCGGTGGACCCGACCTGGTGGCTGCCCGAGGCCGTCACGGCGCGGAGTGGCGAGGTGAAGCTGTCGGCCTGGCACGCACCGGAGTCGGGCGGGATCTGGGCGATCCGGGGCGGCGCGCTCGAGCCGCTGCCGACGAACACCGCGCTCGGCGAGCTCTCCGTCGGCGCCACGACCGTCCGTTATCCCCTGGTGCTTCCAGCCGAACCGCCCACGCTCCCCGCCGACGCCGCGCTGGTCCTCTCGGGCGCCGACCTCGCCGGCTGGACCGTCGCGCCGCTGGTCCCCTCCCCGGCCGTGATCACCGCCGCGCCCGAAGGACCCGCCCGTTTCGACCCCTGGCAGACCCTCGGCGCCACCCTCGCGGCGGACGGCTCGAGCACCCCGGCGACGGTGGAGGTCCCCGAGCGAACGGTCACCGGAGAGGATCGGTCGGTCCGCTATCTCGACGTCGGCAAGCTGCCGGCGGGCCGCTACGGGCTTTCGGCGGCCGGGTCCACCCGGGCGCTGCTGTTCACCGTCGCCGAGGTCGCGGCGAACCCGTAGCTGCGTGTGACAGCGCGGCTCACGACGAGGGTGTCGAGGGGCTGGGGGCGCCACACCGACCTTCCGCCCGGACCCGTCGGCGGTCGAGGAGCGGCCGGGGCGAAAATGGCGGGGCGAACGCCGGCCGCGCCGTCAGAGGGTGCACCCCGGGTCCGTCCCCGACTCGCCGAGGAGGACCTCCCGCACCTGCACCCGCTCGCGCTGCCAGAAGCAGAGCGTCTCGGCGTTGGTGAGGTAGCCGTAGTCGTAGAGCGTGGGGTTCGACCCGTCCTTCAGGAGGCGCTCCGGGTCGGGATCGTGGAGGTGCGCGTGGCGATGGTCGACGACCGCGCGGCCGGCGGCGAGCTGCGCGTCGGCCTCCGCGAGGGCGGCGGTGGGGTCGGCGCCATCGGCCGCGAGCAGCACTGCGTCGTAGAGGGCGGCGACGTAGCGGGCGCGGGCGGCGTCCACCGCGAGACCGTCGGCGACCTCGTCCGCCCAACGATCGCTGCCGAGGCCGGCCGCCGCGGCGTCGTGACCGTCCGCGAACGTCCGTAGCCCCTCCACCGCCTTCGCCCGCAGCTCGGCGCGCCCCGTCGCGTCGAGCGCGGCGACCTCGTCGAAGAGCACCCGCCGGGGCTGGCTCACGATGTCCTGGGTGTCGCCGAGGTCCATCGCGACGTCCCGCCCCGCGAGGTAGGGCGCCAACCGCTCGGTGATCAGCGGCGTCTCCGCGTCGATCGCCGCCTTCACCGCCGTCGACGTGGCCGGGTCGACGAAGAGCTCCTCCACCGCGGCTTCCCAGCTCTCCGGCCGCGAATAGCCCATCCTCAGGGTGGCGGCGTCATTCTGCCAGTAGCCCCACTCCCAGCCCGACGCGAAGAGCACGTGACGGTCCAGCGGGAGGCCCTCCTCCGCCAGCCCGTCGACGTCCGTCCAGCGGGAGCGGATGTAGAGCGGCATCCAGGTGGGCACCGAGTCGTCGAAGGCCACCCAGTAGGCGGACTCCGGGAAGTAGGTCACCGGCTCCCCCGCCGCGAGCTTCGCTTCGAGGAACGCCCGGTGCTCGGAGAAGTCGTCGAGCCCGTAGGCGCCGCCCGCGTCCTCGAAGAGGTCGTAGTACATCACCGAGTGTACGAAGGGCTCGATCGGGCGGTCCACGTACTGCACGAGGAAGTAGTACGTCATCGTCTCCCCGGCGTACTCGACCTTCACGTCGTCGGTGCTTCCCACGTGGATGACGGCGTTCATCGCCGTGCCCGGGGCAGCGTCCTGCAACGTGTCGTAGGCGCGGGTCACCCGGTCGATGAACACGTCAGGGTCCGCGCCGAAGAACTCCCCGAACGAGAGGCTCACCTCGTCCCAGGGGAGCCCCTCGGTGACGATGGACCAGCGGTCCGCCATCGCCGCTTCGTCGGCCTCCGGCGTGCTCGGGTCCTCGACGAGGTCGTAGGCGAGCTGGAGATTGGAGCTCCCGAAGAGCTGAACACCGAGGCCGACTTCCATCCCTCGGGCGTGCGCGGCGTCGAGCACCTCGACGGTGCTCGCCTGCCAGCGTTCGCGGCCGAGCGGATCGTCGACGAGGTCGTCGAGGCCCGGCCACTGCACGTAGTTCCCGCGATTGCGCACCACCCAGTCGAGCATCGCCTCGGCGCGCTCGGGGTCCGGAGAACCCCAGAGGTCGTACATCGCCTCGATCGGGTGGAGCGTGTGGGGGTGGTAGCCGCGACGGGCCATCTCCGGCGCGAAGTCCACGCCGAGCTGGGCGTCGGCGGAGAGCGCAGGCGCCTCGGGAACGTCGATGTCGAACGGGTGGGAGAACCGCCAGCCGTGCCACTCCATGAGCTGGGCGAGCCCGTACATCGCGCCGGCCACGCCGCCGGCCGCCACGGTGAAGGTCCCGTCCGCCTCGGTGACCACGAAGCACTCCGCACAGCGATCGTCGTCTTCGACGATCACCGCCTCCACCATCGCTTTCCCCTTGGCGCGCGCGGGTACCTCCCCCGCCGTGACCGGCACCTCGTGCGGGAGGCTGGTCACGTGATCGGTGAAAACCGGCGCCCACGCTTCCGGCACCGCCAGCTCGAGCAGCGGCGGTTCCACAGGCTCGCACGCGAGGAAGAAGAGCAGCATCACCGAGCCGTCCGGGGGTGGGAACGCCTATCCGACCGTCGCCGTGGCCCCCACCCCTTCGCTCCAGGGATGGCGGCGGGGCGGGCCGGTGGGCAGCCGCGCCGCCCGCGGCTCGAACGCCGCCGCCGCGGCCGCCCCCGCCTGGATCGCGCTCTCCAGGCTGGCGGTGAAGTACGGCGCCGCGCCGCTCATGTTCGTCGCCAACCACACCGGCGCGCCCGACGCGCACATCGGCAGCGGGCCGTGGCGCACGATCTGCGTGGCGTCCGACATCCCGTGGATCACGGCTTCCGCGTAGTCGGGGAGCGAGGGGTCGGCGGCCCGCTCGTCGTCCCACAGGATGCGGGCGAGGTCCGCGGGGGTGTGGTCCCGGGCGCGGGTGCCGAGCCGCGGATGGCGGTACTCGGTGTCGAGGCTGATCGAGCCGACGACCACGCTGCCTCCGCGGAGCCCCGGCGCGTATTGGGGGTGCTCGACGAGGATCGGGTGCCACCCGCGACGAACGTTGTGCCCGCCCAGCGGCAGCGCCTTCGGCAGTACGCCGCCGAAGTGCCAGGTGATCCCCAGGTGTTCGTAGAGCGAGACGCCGAGGCGGGCGTGCATCCGGTCGCCGGGCTCCCCGAAGCGCTCCGCCAGGCCGGGTGAAGCGCCGAACAGGGCGCCCAACGCCCGCGGCGGCACCGCCAGGAACGCCGCGTCGAACCCCGTCGAGGTGCCGTCCCTCCGCCGCACCGTCACCCCGTCCGGGCGGGCGTCGAGCCCCTCGACCGCCTCCCCGAGCGCAAACCGCACCCCCGCGGCCGCCAACGCCCTCTTCCACGGCGCCAGGAACCCTCCCGGACCGTCGGGCGGCTGCCGGTTCCAGTAGAGCGTGCCGCCGCCGCCGGTGAACAGACCCACGACGTTCCCGCGGAAGCGATTGAACAGCTCCCACACCGTCATCCGGGTGGTCCCCGTGATTCCCCCGAGCGCCGTCGCCCGCATCCACGCGCAGCAGGGATCGGAGAATCCCCGGGTCTCCAGCCAGTCGGAGACGGCCACCTCGTGGAGCTCGCCCCTCCCGGCGACCACGGAGAGCCAGCCCCGGGCGAGCTTCGCCACGTCGGCCGGGGAGCACGCGCGGAGGAAGGGGCGGATCCAGTCCCGGGTGAGGTCGAATCGCGGGACGAAGTGGTCTTCCCATCGGGTGCCGATCCGCTTGAACAAGGCCGGGGCGGTGTGGTAACTCTCCTGGTAGACCTTGCAGGAGTTCTCGCTCTGATACGCGCCCGCTCCATCGCGGGCGCTCGCCCAGAGCCCGCCGATCGCCTGGCTCCGTTCGATCACCGTGACGCGGTGACCGACCTCGGCCAGGAGCAACGCAGCCGTCAACCCGGCGGGGCCTGCGCCGATCACCACGATGTCGCGCGCCGGTGACTCCACGGACAACCCCTATCCGCCCGGTAGAACGTGCGCCTACGCGCAACGGTCTCCTCCCCACAACCCGATCTGGCGGAGCCGTCGCGCCGCGCTCGCGCGTCGAGGCGGCGAACCGTGGCCCCAATCTCGCCCAAGGTGCCGAATCCGCGGCTATCGTACGGCTCCCCCTTGGCGGCGTTCTTCGTGCTGCGCCTCGCCCTGTTCACGCTCCTCGGCTGCTCCACCGCCGACGCCATCCCCGACGCCGACGGCGACGGCACCGCGGATCCGCACGACTGCGCCCCGAACGACCCCGCGATCCACGTCGGCGCGTCCGAACGATGCAACGAGGTCGATGACGATTGTGACGGCGAGGTCGACGAGGGGGTCGAGGTCGACACCTGGCCCGACCTCGACGGCGACGGCCACGGCCACGGCTCCACCGCTCGGGCGGGTTGTCCGGTCAACGGTTGGTCCGATCTCGACGACGACTGCGACGACAAGGACGCGGCCGTGCATCCTGGCGCCGAGGAGCGCTGCAACGAGCTCGACGACGACTGCGACGGCGTGAAGGACGCGGCCAACACCACCTGGTTCGCCGATGCCGACGGCGACGGCTACGGCGATGACACCACCGCGGTGGCCACCTGCTCCCCGCCCCAGGGGTTCATCACGCAGGGCGGAGATTGTGTCGATTCTGACGACGCGATTCACCCCGGCGCCACCGAGCTCTGCAACACCCTGGATGACGACTGCGACGGCGTGGCCGACCTCGGCCACGAGACCACCTGGTACTCCGACGCCGACGGCGACGGCTACGGGAGCCCCCTGGACACGCAGACCACCTGCGCCGCGGTCTCCGGCTGGGTGCTCAACGGCGACGACTGCCGGCCCGCAGAGGCGGCGGTCAACCCCGGCGCCAGCGAGCTCTGCAACGCGGCGGACGACGACTGCGACGGCGCGGTGGACGAAGGCTTCGATGCCGACGGGGACGGCCACTCCGACGTGGTCTGCAGCTACGGCGACGACTGCGACGACAACGACCCCACCACCTACCCCACGGCCCCGGAGGCCTGCGAAGACGGGCTGGATCAGGACTGTGACGGCCTGGATGTGCACTGTGGCTACGGGGGCAACTACGATCTCGCCTACGCGGACGTACGTGGTTCGGGCTCAACGAAGACCTACATCGGCGGCCACGCGGACGTGGGCGACGTCGACGGCGACGGCCAGGACGACCTCGTGCTCAACGCGTACTACGACGGGCTCGTGGTGGTGAAGGGCCCGGTCTCCGGGACGGTCGACCTCGCCAACGCCACGTGGTTCTACGGCAACCTCAGCACCATCTTCGGCGGGCGCTCGGTCGGCGCCGGAGACATGGACGGGGACGGGCTCACCGACGTCGGCTTCGGGGCGCCGTACGGCATCGCAGATGGGCTCTACATCCTCGCCGGGCCCGCCAGCGCGAACACCCAGGCCGAAGACGCCACGGCGGTGCTTCGCGGCCTCCCGAGCGGCATGTGCGGCCACGGCGCCGACATCGCCGACGTCAACGGGGACGGGCTCGAGGACGGCCTGGTCGGCTGCTACACCGACAGTTCGTTCGGCGGGAGCGGCGTCACCTACGTGTTCTACGGGCCCGTCGCGGGGGAGTACGAGGCCGAGGACGCCGACGCGATCCTCTACTCGACGGCGACCACCGAGTCCGCCGGTCGCTGGGTGCGGGGAGACGGCGACCTCAACGCGGACGGAATGGATGACGTGATGATCGCGGCGCCTCGCGGCTCAGGTGCGGCGCTCTCTGGTGGAATCATCTACGTCTTCCTCGGCCCCGTGTCCGGCGAGCTCGACCTGCCCTCCGCCGACGCCCGCCTCCTCGGGAGCACCGGCGGCGGGTACCTGGGCGAGTACCGTGCCATGATCATGGGCGACTCCGACGGCGACGGCGCCGACGACGCGCTGGTCTCGGCCTACTACGCGGGCGAAGCGGGCGTCTTCTTCAGCCCGACCTCGGGCGACCACGAGTTGGCCTCGGCCGACATCCAGTTGAGCGACACCGCCTGGTTTGGCAGCGGCCTCGACCTCGACGACCTCGACGACAACGGCATCGCCGAGGTGATCATCGGCAACGCCGCCGAGAACGCCGAAGCGGGGGCCTCGTACTTCTACTGGGACCTCGGTCCGGGCGCGTACACCGCGGCGGACGCCGACGCTCGCTTCCTCGGCGAAGCGGCCAGCGCGGCCGGCATCACCAACACCTTCGCCGACCTCACGGGCGACGGGATCACCGACGTGGTCATCGGCGCCAGCGGCCTCGATGGCAGCGGCGGCTTCTACGTGCAGGAGCAGACCTGGTGAGGCGGCCGCCAGTTTCTGCCGCCGGGTGACGATTCCGCGGCTATCGTGTGCCCACCCCCCATGACTGCGCTCCTCCTCGCCGCCATCCTCCACGTCGCCGGTTGTTCCTCCGCCGACTCCATCCCCGACGCGGACGGCGACGGAACCGCGGACCCGCACGACTGTGCCCCGAACGATCCGGCGATCCACCTCAACGCGGTCGAGCTCTGCAACGAGCTCGACGACAATTGTGATGGCGAGGTCGACGAAGGCGTCAAGATCGACACTTGGCCCGACCTCGACGGAGACGGGCACGGGCACGGGTCTGCGGCGCGCGCCGGCTGCCCGGTGAACGGCTGGTCCGACCTCGACGACGACTGCAACGACAAGGACGCGACGGTCCACCCCGGCGCCGAGGATGTCTGCAACGGCATCGACGACAACTGCGACGGCGTGAAGGACGCGGCGGACACGACGTGGTTCGCCGACGCGGACGGCGACGGCTACGGCGACGACACCACCGCGGTGGCCACCTGCTCCCCACCCGAAGGGTACATCACGGTCGGCGGAGATTGTGTCGATTCCGACCCCGAGATCCACCCGAACGCCGCGGAGCTGTGCAACACCGTCGATGACGACTGCGACGGCGTGGCCGACCTCGGCTACGAGACCACCTGGTACTCCGACGCCGACGGCGATGGCTACGGGAGCCCGCTCGGCAGCCAGACCACCTGCGCCGCCGTCTCCGGCTGGGTGCTCAACGGGGACGACTGCAGGCCCGCCGATGCTACGCAGTATCCGGGAGCCCCAGAGATCTGTGACGGCATCGACGATGACTGCGACGGCGCCGTGGATGAGGGCTTCGACGTGGATGGCGACGGCCACTACGACGCCGTCTGCAGCTTCGGCGACGATTGCGACGACGGAGACACGACCGTCTACGCCGGAGCGTCCGAGGTCTGCGGCGACAGCGTCGACCAGGACTGCGACGGCCTCGACCTTCACTGCGGCTACCAGGGCGACTACGACCTCGCTTACGCGGATACCCGCGCCACGGGGGCAGGCCTCATCGCCACCGGCGGGCACGTCGACGTGGGCGACGTGGACGGCGACGGCCAGGACGACCTCATCTTCAACGCCATCTACGACGGCCTCGTGGTGGTGAAGGGGCCGCTGTCCGGCACTGTCGACCTCGGTACCGCCGTCGAGTTCTCCGGGAACATGAGCACGATCTACGGAGGCCGGTCGATCGGCATCGGCGACATGGACGGGGACGGCCTCGCCGACGTGGGGTTCGGCGCGCCCTACGGGGGCCTCGACGGGCTCTACATCCTGGCCGGCCCCGCGGACACCGACACCGAAGGCGAAGATGCGACGGCGTACTTGCGCGGCATGCCGGGCAGCATGTGCGGCCACGGCGCGGAGATCGCCGATGTCAACGGCGACGATCTCGAGGATGCGCTGGTGGGTTGCTACAGCGACGTGTCCTACGGCGGCAGCGGCGTCACCTACGTGTTCTACGGCCCCGTGTCCGGGGACTACGACCCCGACGACGCGGATGCGGTGCTCTACTCCACCTCGGCGAGCGAGTACTCCGGTCGGTGGATCCGCGGCGACGGCGATCTGAACGCCGACGGCGTCAACGACGTGATGGTGGCCGCGCCGTTCGGCTCCGGTGCGGCGATGACCGGCGGGCTCATCTACGTGTTTCTCGGGCCGGTCAGCGGCGAGATCGACCTCCCCTCCGCCGACGCTCGCCTGCTGGGGAGCACGGCCGGCGGCTACCTCGGCGAGTACCGGACCCTGATCATGGGCGATTCGGACGGCGACGGCGCGGACGACGTGCTCGCGGCGGCGTACTACGCCAGCGAGGCGGGCGTCTTCTTCAGTCCCACTTCCGGGGACTACGAGATGGCCTCGGCCGACATCCAGATCACGACCACGTCCGCGATGTACTTCGGCAGCGGCCTCGACCTCGCCGACATCGACGGCAACGGCGTGGGCGACCTGATCGTCGGCAGCGCGTACGAGAACAGCAATGCCGGAGGCTCGTACTTCTACTGGGACCTCCGTCCCGGCGCGTACACCGAGGCCGACGCCGAGGCCCACTTCCTCGGGGAGGCCGGCGCCTCGGCGGGGATCACCAACACCTTCGCCGACATGAGCGGGGACGGCTTCCCGGACGTCGTCGTCGGCGCCAGCGGACTCGACGGCAACGGTGGCTTCTACGTGCAGGACCAGGTCCAGTGAGGAACCGGGGCGTTTCTGCCGACGAGTGACGATTCCGGGGCTATCCTGTGTCCACCTCCCGCCCGGCCCGATGCCCCGCTACGCCCCGCTCCTCCTCCTCCTCGCGGCCTGCTCCACGGCGGACACCATCCCCGACGCCGACGGCGACGGCACCGCCGATCCCCACGACTGCGCACCGAATGACCCGTCCATCAACCTGGACGCCCCCGAGCTCTGCAACGAGGTCGACGACAACTGCGACGGTGTGGTCGATGAAGGCGTGAAGATCGACACCTGGCCCGACCAGGACGGCGATGGCTACGGCGCCGGCTCCGCGCCCCGCGCCGGCTGCCCGGTCAACGGCTGGTCCGACGGCAACGACGACTGCGACGACAAGGACGCCGCCGTCCATCCGGGCGCCGAGGACGTGTGCAACGGGGTGGACGACAACTGCGACGGCGTGAAGGACGCCGCGGACACCACCTGGTTCGCCGACGCGGACGGCGACGGCTACGGCGACGACACCACCGCGGTGGCGACCTGCTCTCCGCCCGAGGGCTACATCGTGACCGGCGGCGATTGCGACGATTCCAACGTCGCGATCCACCCGGGCGCCACCGAGCTCTGCAACACCCTCGACGACGACTGCGACCGCACCGCCGACCTCGGCTACGAGACCACCTGGTACTCCGACGCCGACGGCGACGGCCACGGCAGCCCCCTCGGCAGCCAGACCACCTGCGCCCCCCCGAGCGGCTGGGTCCTCATCGGCGACGACTGCCGGCCTTCGGAGGGCACCGCCTACCCGGGCGCCCCCGAGGCCTGCAACGACATCGACGACGACTGCGACGGCACGACCGATGAGGGGTTCGACGTAGACGGCGACGGCCACTACGACGCCGTCTGCTCGTTCGGCGATGACTGCGACGACCTGGACGACACCGTGTACCCCAAGGCCCACGAGGTCTGCGAAGACGGGCTCGATCAGGACTGCGACGGGGTGGACATCCACTGCGGGTTCTCTGGGACCTATGCCTCGGCCGACGCCACCGTCATCGCCAGCAACCCCCCCGTGACCAACGCCGGCGGCCACCTCAACGTCGGCGACGTCAACGGCGACGGCTACGACGACGTGGTCACCAACGGCTACTTCTTCAGCTCCACGCTCCTGGTCACGTACGGCCCGTTGACCGAGGACGTCGACCTCACAGCGAGCGCCTACCGGGTGTACGGGGACAGCGCGACCGTCTACGGGACGCGATCCCTCGGCGTCGCGGACGTCAACGGCGACGGCTACGACGATGTCGCCCTCGGCGCGCCCTATGGGGTTTGCGGGACCTACATCGCCTTCGGGCCGATCACGGCGGACGTGGACCTCACCACGGACGCCGACGCGAGCCTCACCACGGGCTCGAGCACGTACGGCGGCCACGGCACCGACGTCGGCGACATCACGGGCGACGGGGTGGCCGACCTCATCGTCGGCGCGTACTACACCGGCCGCAACGCCGCGGGCACGGTCTACGTGAAGAACGGCCCCCTCTCCGGCGACTACGACAAGGACGACGCCGACTCCGTGCTCTCCGGTACCTACGCCAGCGGCTACGCGGGTCGGTGGATCCGAGCGGGCAAGGACATGGATGGAGACGGCATCGGCGACCTGGTGATCGCCGCGCCCTACGAGAATTCGGCGGGCATCACCACGGGGACGCTCTACGTGTTCTACGGGCCCACCCCGTCCGCGGCCGACCTCACGGACGGCGACGTCGTCATCGCCGGCCCCGGCGGCGCCCTCCTCGGCGAATACCGAACCTTCTCCCAGGGCGACGCCAACGGCGACGGCTACGCAGACCTCGCCGCGGCCGCCTACTCCAAGAGCGAGGCGTGGCTGTTCTACAGCCCCATCACCGCCACCGATACCTCCGGCGCGGACGCCGAGCTGGCCGCCTCGGCCGCGACCGGCTTCGGCACCGGCATCAGCGTCGAGGACATCGACGAGAACGGCACCGGGGACCTCCTCGTCGGCAGCGGGGGCGGCGGCGCGGGCGGGGCCTACCTGTACTGGGACCTCGCGCCCGGCAGCTACACCGACGCGGACGCCGACGCGAAGTTCACCGGCGCCGCCCTGGAGCAGCTCGGCTACTCCGCCGCCTATGGCGACATGGACGGCGACGGGAGGAAGGACATCCTCCTCGGCGCGATGGGCCTGACCGGCTCGGGAACCGGAACCGGCGGGTTCATCGTGGAGCACTTCGCATGGTGAGGCCGATTCGCACCGCCTTGTTCACGCTCGTCCTGGCGGGCTGCGGCTCGGCCGCCGACTCCATCCCCGACGCCGACGGCGACGGCACCGCCGATCCCCACGACTGCGCCCCGGATGACCCCGCCATCCACCTCGACGCGCCCGAGCTCTGCAACGAGGTCGATGACAACTGCGACGGTCAGGTCGACGAGGGCGTGAAGATCGACACCTGGCCCGACCTCGACGGCGACGGCCACGGCCACGGCTCGGCCCCGCGCTCGGGCTGCCCGATGAACGGGTGGTCCGACCTCGATGACGACTGCGACGACAAAGACGCCTCGATCCACCCCGGCGCCGAGGACACCTGCAACGGGGTCGATGACAACTGCGACGGCGTGAAGGACGCCGCGGACACCACCTGGTTCGCCGACGCGGACGGCGACACCTACGGCGACGACACCACCGCTGTCGCCACCTGCTCCCCGCCGGCCGGGTACGTCGTCACCGGCGGCGATTGCGACGATTCCGACGCCGCGATCCACCCCGGCGCCACGGAGCTCTGCAACGCGCTAGACGACGACTGCGACGGCACCGCCGACCTCGGCTACGAGACCACCTGGTACTCCGACGCGGACGGCGACGGGCACGGCAGCCCGCTCGGAAGCCAGACCACCTGCGCACCGCCGAGCGGCTGGGTCCTCACCGGCGACGACTGCCGACCTTCGGAGGCCACGGCCTACCCGGGCGCCCCCGAGGCCTGCAACACGATCGACGACGACTGCGACGGCGCCGTCGATGAGGGTTTCGACGTAGATGGCGACGGCCACTACGACGAGGTCTGTAGCTTCGGCGACGACTGCGACGACCGCGACGACACCGTGTACACCGCCGCGCCCGAGGTTTGCGGGGACGGCCTCGATCAGGACTGCGACAGCCTGGACCTGCACTGCGGCTACGAGGGCACCTACGACCTCACCTACGCCGACGTCCGCGCCACGAATTCGGAGGCCGTCTCCACCGCCGGCCACGTGGACCACGGCGACTTCGACGGAGACGGCAACGAGGACCTGCTGTTCAACGCGATCTCGGCCAGCGCCGCGGTCATCGTGCACGGCCCGCTCTCCGGCGCCGTGGACCTCTCCACGGCCGCCACGTACTTCCAGGGGGATGGGAGCGCGATCTACGGCGCGCGCTCCATCGGCGTCGGCGACGTCAACGGGGACGGGCTCGACGACGTGGGCTTTGGCGCCCCCTACGGCGGGAACGAGGGCCTGTTCATCCTCTACGGACCCGCGGACACCGACACCGAGGCCTCGAACGCCGATGTCTCGCTGACCGCGGTCGAGAACACCTACGCCGGACACGGCGCCGAGATCTCCGACGTCACCGGCGACGGCATCGCGGACGGGATCGTGGGCGCCTACTCGGCGCAGTACCACGGCGGCACCGGCCTGACGTACGTCTGGAACGGCCCGCTCGAGGGCGACTACGACCTCGACGATGTGGACTCGTTCATCTACGACTCCACCGGCGCCGGCTACGCCGGGCGCTGGGAGCGCAGCGACGGCGACATCAACGGCGACGGCGTGAACGACCTGCTCATCGCGGCCCCCTGGGCTTCCGGCGGCGCGTTCTACAGCGGCCTGGTCTACGTGGTCCTCGGCCCCCCCGACGCCTCCCTCGACCTCGCCAGCGCCGACGCCCGAATCCTCGGCACCACCGCCTCGGGCTACCTCGGCGAATACCGCACGCTCAAGTTCGGCGACGCCGACGGCGACGGCGTGGACGACACCATGGTCGGGGCGTACTCCGTCGGGGAGGTGGGCATCTTCTACGGCGCCCTCTCCGGCGACGTGGACTTCAACACGGCTGACGTAAGCTTCGCGGGAAGCACCTACTTCGGCTCCGGCCTCGACCTCAACGACATCGACGGAAACGGCGCCGTGGACGTGCTCATCTCCAACATGAACGGCACCTCCGGCGGCGGGCCCTACTCCGGCGCGACCTACCTCTACTGGGACGTCCCGGCGGGCGCCTACGCCGACACCGACGCCGACGCCACGTTCTACGGAGAGAGCGCCGCCTACGCCGGCGCCACGTCCTGCTTCGCCGACATGGACAGCGACGGCTGGCTCGACGTCGTCATCGGCGCGCAAAGCCTCGACGTCAACGGCGGTTTCTACGTAGAATACCAGGTTCGGTAGGCGACGAGCGCCCCGCCGGCGGGTCCCGGCCCAGACCCTGGACGCGCCGCGGCGGTCAGGGGGGGCGTTACGGGGGGGCGAAGCCCCCCTGTCCCACGATCAAGCCCAATAAAATGGCTCGTTCGCCCCGTGAGCGGTGGCCATCTCCACCACCTTCGCCCACGACGCCTCGGCGTAGGCCTCCGCCGACGAGAACGCGGAACGATCCAGCGGCTTCGCCAGTTCCACGCCGAACTTCTGGAACGGCAGCGCGTGAATGCCTTGGGCGCGCACGCCCTGCTCCGTGTTCCACACCGCCGCCGGCACCACGTCGATCCCGTTCTCCCAGCAGGCCTGCACCAGCTTGAGGTAGACCTTGGGGTTGATCCGGCCGTCCCGCGTGCGGGTGCCCTCGGGGAAGACGTGGAGGTTCGCCCCCTTCGTCATCATGTCGATGGCCTCGGTCACCACGGCCTGCCGTGACTCTTTCTTGTTCCGATCGAAGAAGATGACGCCCGAGACCCAGCCGGTGAAGCCGAAGAACGGCACGTACGCCACCTCCTTCTTGGAGATGCCTTGGCTCGCTGTGACCCAGATGAGCAGCCCCACGTCCCCCCAGGAGCGGTGGTTGCTGATCACCAGGTAGCCGCGCTTCTTCGGGAGGTTCTCTCGGCCGAGGATCGTGGTGCGCCCCATCAGGGTGACGTAGGTGCACAGCCACCCGAAGACTTGAGCCCCCAGCACCGAAAACCGCTCGCGCTTTCCGCGAGGAAGCACGATGAACGGGACGATCAGCGGGGTGACGAGCGCACCCCACACGATGATCTCGAGCAGTCCGAAGATCGCCCAGAAGGCTGCGAACATGGGGCGCCCGCATAACGTGTCGACCCCGGGGATCGTGAGCCCGCCCACGTCGTCGGCAAGCGAGGCCACACACCCCTCCCCTCCCCTCCCCAGGGTGATTACCTGGGCCGGGCGGAGGTCCAGCATGTTCGCGGCCAGTGAGATCAAGCGGCTCATCGAGGCGCACCTTCCGGGGTCGATCGCCCTCATCTCGGACGACGCCAACGACGGAGAACACTTCTCCGGCGAGGTCATGGCCCCGCAGTTCGCCGGCCAGGGCATGGTCGCGCAGCACAAGGCGGTCTACGCGGCGCTCGGCCCGCGGATGGGGCGGGATATCCACGCGCTCCAGCTCAAGACCTTCACCCCCGATGCCTGGCAGAAGGCCGGCAAGCCCACCTAGGAGTCTCCGATGAACGCTCAGGAAAAGATCGAACAGCTCGTCAAGGGCAACGACGTGGTGCTCTTCATGAAGGGCACGCCGATGTTCCCCCAGTGCGGGTTCTCCGCGCGCGCCACCGGCATCCTCCAGCAGTGTGGCGCCAAGTTCGCCCACTTCAACGTGCTGGAAGACGGCGAGGTGCGCGAGGGCATCAAGGCGTACAGCCAGTGGCCGACGATCCCGCAGCTCTACATCCGCGGCGAGTTCGTGGGCGGCTCCGACATCATGATGGAGCTGTTCACCTCCGGTGAGCTCAAGCAGAAGCTGGACGGCAAGTAGGCCCCTGGTCGGCGCTATACTGCCGCCATGGTGATCCTCCCCGCGCGTGACGAAGGACCGCGCGTCGGCGGCGTGGTCGCGGAGCTGCGCCGCGTGGTGCCGGGCGTGGAGATCGTGGTGGTGGAGAACGGCTCGGGGGACGACACGGCGGAGCGGGCCAGCGCCGCCGGCGCGACCGTACTCCGTTCGGACATCGGCTATGCGCGCGCGCTCCGCGTCGGCTTTGCACACGCCCATGCCAAGAACGCCCCCTGGGTCGTCACGGTAGACGCGGACGGGCAGCACCCCGCCACCGCCGTCCCCGAGCTCCTCCGCGCGCTGAACGACGCGGACCTTGTCGTGGGCAGCCGCTTCCTCGGCGCCGCGGGCTACCCGGTAACCCCGATCCGTCGTGCCGCGAACCGCGGCCTCGCCGCCTGGGCCAGCTGGCTCGCTGGGCACCCGCTCACCGACGTGACCAGCGGCCTCCGCGCCATGCGTCCGGCCGTGTACGAATCGTTCGCCGCCGACTACCCGCCCGACGTGGCCGACGCCAACGTGCTGGTCCGGGCGGTGCGCGCCGGTTGGCGGGTCCGCGAGGTGCCGGTGGCGATGCACGCCCGAGAAGGTGGGCGTTCGCAGCACGACTCTCCGCGCGCGGTGTGGTTCGCCGTGCGGATGGCCCAGCTCTGCCTGCGCGAGGCAGGGCGGCGGGCGCTGCCGGAGCCGCGCGACGCAGCCCGCGCCGGGATCAGCGCCGGGATCAGCGCCGGACGAGCATGAAGTAGTGATCTTCCGGCTTGCCCGCCCGGAAGACCTTGCCCACCACCATCCCGTCCACGACCTTGCGCACCCGGTCGATCATCCCCCCGTACACGAGGCGACCGAGGCCGCGATCGTTGGCCACCAACGCCGGCCACTCGGCGGGGACCGAGGTGGCGAGCGTCGTGTAGTCGAACCACACCTCCTCGCCCTCGGCCCGCACGGTGAAGTGCCCCGGCCCAGTGACCCACGCGAACCGCTGTACGTTGATCCCCTGAGCCGCCCCCGCTCGGGCGACGACGTGCTTCTCAAAACGATCGAAGCCCGGGAGCAGATCGTTCTGGCCTTCATGGCGGATGATCTCCCCCTCGCCGCCGATCATCTCGGCCAGGCTGAGCGGCAGCCCCTCTTCCCAGAGCTTGCGCATCTCACGCTTGGGGAGCCCGTGCATGACGTTGGCGCGTTCGTCGATCGGGAGGGCGCCGAGGGCAGCGCGGAACGCGGCGAGGTCTTCGGAGAGGGTCGGGAGCGGGAGCATGGCGGGGGGCTATCCGACGATCACGGCGGCTGCCGGGCCGGGGGCCCGGCACCGCGCTCTCCGGTCGGCCTGCGGCCTCCCTCCGATCGCTGCCGCGGCGCCTCCGCGCGCGCCCGCCCGTCCGGATACACCCCGCCGATGGAGTCGATCGTCCTGCTCGTCCGCGGCGTGTTCACGGAGATCCGGGGCGTCCTCCGTTCGCACCCGTTCGTGGCGGGCGCGCTGGCGTTCGTCGTGATCAGCGGCGTCGCGGTCCACCTCGCCCTCGGATTGCCGGCGGTCCGCGCCGCCTACGAGACCGCCCGGCTGTTCTTCGACAGCGCCGACACCAGCTTCGACGACCGCGCCGCCGGAGCTCCGTCCATCGTGGTCACCCTTTTGTGGATCGACCGGTTCCTCGCCCCGGCGATCGTCGCGGGCGCCGTGCTCGAGATCGTCCAGCGGGTCACCCGGCTCGGCGCCGTGCGCCCGTGGTGGCGCAACCACGTGATCCTCATCGGCGCCGGCTCCCTCGGCGCAGCGCTCGCCCGCCACCACCTCCGCAAGGGCGACAAGGTCGTCGTCGTCGACGCCGACACCAGCGGCCCCAACCTCGAGGGCCTCCGCAGCCTCGGCGCCACCGTCCTGGAGGGCGATGTCCGCCAGCGGGACACGCTCGTGCGCGCCCGTGTGGACCGCGCCCGCGTGGTCTACGCGCTCACCGACGACGACATCGCCAACTTCTCCGCGGCGCTCCACGCCGCGCGCATCGCGGGCCGCCACAAGCTCCGCGTGCACGCCCGCGTGGAGGACGCCGAGCTGCGCGCCCGCCTCGCGCCCATCGTCGCCGCCCGCCTCCCCGGTCAGGTGCTCTTCGACGGCTTCGACCTGGCGGCGCGCGACCTCGTGGAGGCGCCGCGCATCGTGAAGAAGGCGGGGCCGGCCGCGGTGGTGATCACCGGCTACGGCGAATTCGGCGCCGCCGTGGCCACCGCCCTCGCGGCGCGCCACGCCGACCACGGCGAGCTCCACCTCTGGCTCGTCGATCCCCGCCTCGGCCACGACCTCCACGTGAGCGACGCCGTGGCCGCGTGGGGCGACGCTCACCCCGGCTGCCTGCACGTCGAGCCGGTCAGCATGCTCGACCGCGCGTTGTGGGCCCGAATCCGCGTGGGAATCGCCAAGGACGCCCACCTCGATCTGGTGATGTGCACCGACTCCGACGCCAAGAACGTCGCGTGCGCGCTTGCGTTGGAAGAGGTGGTGAACGGCCACTGCAAGAGCGTCCACGTCGTGGTGCGGATGCTCGAATGGTCGGCCGCGGAGGCGGAGCTGTTGCCGCACGTGACCGCGGTCTCCATCAAGGACCTGCTCTTGCGGGAGCTGGTCGGGCGCTGACGCGCGCTGGATGTGAGCAGCGGCCGCCGACGCCCCGGGGTTACTCCGCGTACCCCAGCGCCTTGAGCGCCTCTTCGTCCGGCCCCAGCGGCCCGCTCTCCGCCGCGGAGACGACCGGCGCCTCCGGGTGCGCGGCGAGCCACTTCTCCGCCACACCTTCGAACAGGTCCGGGAGCCCCAGGATCGCGTGGAGCTCGCCGGGGTCCTTCGTGAGGTCGTAGAGCTCGGAGGTGCCGTCCGTGCCGAGGATCAGCTTCTGGGGGCCGATGCGGTACGCACGACGGATGCGGTCGAACCGCTTGCCGTAGCTGGCGTCGAGGTCCTTCTTCAGGGTGTAGGTGAGCTCCGTCACCGCGAGGCCGTCGGTGTGGATGGCGCCGCCATCGTCGAGGCCGGCCGCGCCGAGGACCATCCACGCGAGGTCGTGGCTCTGTATGAGCGCCGGGTCGTGTCCAGGCGGGAAGCGGGCGTCCTTGGCCAGGAACGGCACGTGGGTGACCGGCTCGTACACGTCCTTGGCGTGCTCCACGAGGCCGTGCTCGCCCAAGAACTCCCCGTGGTCGGCCAGCACGAAAACGTGCGCGTAGCTGGCGGTCGCCTCCAGGAGCTTCGCGAGTTGTTCGTCCTCGAAGCGGAGCTCGGCGTCGTAGGCTTCGCTCCAGCTCGCGGCGATCGCGGGGTCCACCGGGCCGCCGCCGCTCAAGAGCTTCTCCGCGACCTTGCGGAACCCCTTGTTCCCCGGGATGGAGGCGCGCTTGAGCTTGTCGGGCTCCTTCACGTAGCCGACGCGCGCCTTGTAGGGCGTGTGGGCGTCCATCAGGTTCACGAAGAGGAAGAGCGGGTGTTCGTCCGCCTGGGCGACCGCGGAGAGCGCCATCGGGACGATGCGATCGGCCGGGGTGTAGGGCACCTTCCGGCTGTCGTCCTGGGGCTGCTCGTCGATCCACGCGTCGAACCCCTGGGCCACCCCGAAGCTCGGATGGAGAAAAGCGCGGTTCCCCGCAACGCCCACCGTGCGGTAGCCAGCCGCCTGCAGTCGCTCCGCGATGGTGACGTAGGAAGCCGCGAGCGGCGCCGCCTTCCGGTCGTCGTCCTTGCCGAGGCTCCTGGCCGCGTGTTCCCGCTGGGTCTTCCCGGTGAACATCGAGGCGTGGGCGGGGAGCGTCCACGGAGCGTCGGTCTCCGCGTTGTCCCAGATGTGGGCGCCCGCAGCCCACCGATCGAGGTTGGGGGTGGTGCCCCGGTCGTAGCCGTACATGCCCAGGTGGTCGGCGCGCACGGTGTCGAGCACGACCACGAGGACGTTCCCCGCGGCGGCGCCCCCGACCTGGGGGACGGGGCGGGCCGCGGCGGCGGTCTTCACCTTCGCGAGCTCGCCGGAGATCAAGGCCTCGTCCGCCGCGCGGAGATCGGCCGGCACCGCCGGCCACTCGACCAGCGCGCTCTCCGCGCCGTGCTTCTTCTTCCCCTTCTTGCCGGTCTTCTCGGCCTTGGGCTCGTCGGGGTCCGCGTGTGAGGCGCAGGCGAGGAGGGCGGCGAAGAAGAACACGCGAGCGACTAGTCCGGCGCGGTGACGCGCACGATCTCTTCGAGGGAGGTCATGCCTTCGCGGAACTTGGAGACCGCGCTCATGCGCAGCGTCTTCATGCCCTGGCGGATCGCCTCGCGCTTGAGCTCCAGCGTGGACGCGCCGTTGAGGATGAACTCCTTGACCTCGTCGTTGGCGATCATGATCTCGTAGACCGCGATGCGCCCCTTGTACCCGGTGTTGTTGCAGGTCTTGCAGCCCTGCCCACGCATCGGCTTCACCTGATCCACCTCTTCGGGGGGGATGCCGACGTCGATGAGCTGCTGCCGGGTGACCTCGACCGGGGCCTTGCAGTCGGCGCACAGCTTCCGCACCAGACGCTGGGCGCCGATGAGGTTCACCGAGCTGGCGACCAGGAAGGGCTCGATGCCCATGTTCAGGAGGCGGCTCACCGTGCTCGGCGCGTCGTTGGTGTGGAGCGTGGAGAGCACGAGATGGCCGGTGAGCGCGGCCTTCACCGCGATCTCGGCCGTCTCGAAGTCGCGGATCTCGCCGACCATGATGATGTCGGGGTCCTGCCGGAGGAAACACCGGAGCGCGGCCGCGAAGTTGAGGCCGATCTCGTCGTGCATCTGCACCTGGTTGATGCCGTAGAGGTTGTACTCGATCGGATCTTCGGCGGTGCTGATGTTCTCGGTGCTCTTGTTGAGCTCGGAGAGCGTGGAGTACAGCGTGGTCGTCTTGCCCGACCCGGTGGGGCCGGTGATGAGGATCATGCCGTAGGGCTTCGCGATGGCCTCCTTGAAGCTGCGGAGGATCGCCTCTTCGAAGCCGAGCTTCGTCATGTCGAGCTGGAGGTTGGACTTGTCGAGGAGCCGCATGACGGTCTTCTCGCCCCAGAGCACCGGGCAGATGCTCACGCGGAAGTCCATCTCCTTGCCCTTGCCCATCTTGAGCTTGATGCGGCCGTCCTGCGGGAGGCGGCGCTCAGCGATGTCGAGGTTGGACATGATCTTCAAGCGCGAGGTGATCGCGTGCTTGAGCCGCAGCGGCGGCTTCATGACCTCGTAGAGCATGCCGTCGATCCGGTAGCGGATGCGGAGCTGCTTCTCGTAGGGCTCGATGTGGATGTCGGAGGCGCCCTTGCGGATCGCGTCGAGCAGCACGAGGTTCACGAGCTTCACGACCGGCGCGTCGCCCGCGCTCTTCTCGAGGTCGAGGACGTTGATGTCTTCGTCCACGTCGCCGCCGAGCTCAACGTCGTCCTCGCCGCCGGAGAAGTCCACCATCACGTCTTCGAAGGTGACGTTGGAGGTGTAGTACTTCTCGATCGCCTCGGCGATCTGCCCCTCCGAGGCCACCACCACGTCGATGTTGAACGAGGTGATGAACTTGATGTCATCGACCGCGTAGATGTTCGACGGGTCGGCCATCGCGATGATGAGGGTGTTCCCCGACTTGTTGATCGGGATCACCTGGTGGCGGACCACCACCTCCTTCGGGATGAGCTTGAGCACCTCGGCGTCGATCTCGAAATCGCTGAGGTTGATCGAGGGCACGCCATACTGCTTGCTCAAGAACGCGGTGAGCTCGTTCTCCTCGATGTACCCGAGCTTGGTGAGCTGGTGGCCGAGGCGGCCGCCCGAGGCCCGTTGGGTCTCCATCGCCTTGGCGAGCTGGAGCGGGGAGATGAGCTTCTCGCGGACCAGCAGCTCGCCGAGGCGACCGCTGTTTCCGCCACCACCGCTGGACTTCCGTTCATCAGCCATCGATCATTCCTCAGGGCGCGGCGGATGGTAGCGCACTCGGGGCCGTTCTGGCCAGCGATACCCGCGCCGCCGCCAGGACTCGTTCGGGTGGGGCGTTCGCGGCCAGGGTCCAGCGGCCCCCCTCCGTGATCCAGCTCACCCGGGAGACCCCGGACTCGCTCTCCAGGCGGAGCGCGGAATCCGGCGCGGCCCCTCCGCGGCTGGTGTGGTGCAACGACCAGTCCGCCCCCTGCCCCTGGTACCGGAGCACCACCCCGTCGCGGTCGACGGTCGCGGCGCGCAGCGTGAGCCCGGCCTCCGCGAGGTCCGGGGAGATCGCCAGCCACCCCGGAACACCCGAGTCGCGAAGCCTGGGCGCCATCTGCGCCGGATCATCCTCGGTGAACGCCATCCCCACCGGCCAGCTCGGGGTGTCCGCCACGGGCATGAGGGTGGCGTACGCCCAGGCCCCGAGGCCCAGGGCCATCACCACCCCCATCACGAAGGGCAGCGCCGCGGCTCGCCTCGGCGTCGAGGGCTCCGGCGCTTCGCCGGGCGGGAGGATTTTGGCCTCCCCCGGCGGGTTCCGCAGGAGCGCGGTGTACACCAGGAGGCGCGAGTCGGTGTCGTCGTCCGGCTCCAGGAGCCGGTGCGCGGCGCGGACGGTCGGCTCCGGCGGCGCCCAGTCGAAGAACAGGTCCACGAGGTAGGCGAGGCGCGTGCCCGGCGGCAACTCCCGCAGCCCCGCTTCGTCCGGAGTGAGCGGTCCCTCGGGCATCCCTCCCGAGGCGCCGAGCTCCTTCACGGCGTGGGCGTAGAGCGCACGGCCGACCTGGGGGCCGACCGGCTCGTCCACCCGGAGCTCGTTCACGCGCTCCTGTAGCGCCAGCCGGAACGAGGCCATCCAGCCGATCGCCTCCTCGTCGCGCTCCACCATCGCGCGGAAAACCGACCACATCGCACCCGCCTGCGCATTCCAGAGCTGGACGAACGGCGCGCCGCCCGCGCCGCTCCGCAACGCGCGGAGCAGCCGGAACTCGGCGAGGTCGACCGGGGATGGGCTCACCGAAGGATCCTATCGGGCGGCACGCCCCGGAGCGCGCCGCGCGGCCCCGCGGCGATGGCCACGGCCCGAGAACCGTGTCAGGATGGAAACGGAATGTCGACCCTCGTCCTCCTGCTCGCGTGCGCCGCGCCGGACTCCTCGCAGGCCTGGCGCGACCGCCAACCTCCCGCCGGGCCCGACCCGGCGATCGAGGCCGCCGGCGCAGCGCCACGGGTGGCGAAGGCCCGACAGCTTGAGGCGATCGACACGGTGGTCGAGCGCGAACCGCAGGAGGTGGTGCGCTTCGTGGCCCTGGGCGACGCGGGGGAGGGCAACCCCAAGCAGTACGAGGTCGGCGACTCGATGACCCGCATCTGCGCCGAGCGCGGATGCGACTACGCGGTCTACCTGGGCGACAACTTCTACAACAACGGCATCGGCGAGGAGGACGACCCGCAGTGGGACCTCAAGTTCGAGCTCCCCTACGCCAACCTCCACGTCCCGTTCTACGTGACCCTCGGCAACCACGACTACGGCGGGAACGGCTCCGGCTACGAGTTCTGGAAGGCGCCGTTCTACATCGAGTACACCGACATCTCTGACAAGTGGGTGTTCCCCGCCCAGTTCTTCCGGGTGACCGGTGGCGTGGTCGACCTCTGGTCGCTCGACACCAACGCCGCCGTCTGGGGGTTCTTCGAGGATCAGTCCGCGTGGTTGCAGGCCACGGTGCCCGCCTCCACGGCCACCTGGAAGATCGCGTTCGCCCACCACCCGTACCTGTCCAACGGCCCCCACGGCAACGCCGGGCAGTACGACGGCGCGCCCGGCTCCCCCATCGGCGACGGCGAGTACGTCAAGGAGCTGCTGGACGACGGGGTGTGCGGCAAGATCGACCTGTTCCTCTGCGGGCATGACCACAACCGGCAGTGGTTGGTAGACACCTGCCAGGGCACCGAGCTCGTGGTGAGCGGCGCCGGCTCGAAGACCACCCCGCTGAGCGGGGAGAACGCCACGTACTTTGAGAAGTCCACCGAGGGCTTCTTGTGGGTGGAGGCCGACGCCACGCACCTCACCGGCGTCTTCTACGACGCCGAGGGCAACGAGGAGTTCGAGCGGACGATCTACAAGTAGGCCGGTCCCGCTTCCCCGCCGTCTACGGCCCGAACCCGCCGTTGCCGGGGGTGATGGAGTCGTCGGAGTTGCAGCACTGCAGCACCATCGGCGACCCCGCGGACGTCCACGTGGAGCCGACGTTGTCCGTCCAGGTGACCTGCGGTGAGAAGCCGATCTCGCGCCCGTGACACTCGCCCGTATACGTGAGGATGTACGAGAGCTCCGCCACGTCGTACCAGGTAGGACTGTACTCGTTGGCGGGCTCCACCGCCGCCTCGAGCGCGACCGGCCAGCTCAGCGTGGTGACGCCGGAGTCCGACGTGACGTTGGCGCTGACCGCCGGGCTGAAGCTCGAAGCGAGCCACCCGTCGGGGAGCGTCTCGGTGACCGTGGCGGTCCCGGCGCGCCGCCCGAGGTTGGTCACCACCACGGTGACCTGCACCGACTGCAGCCCGCCGATCTCGTACCAGTTCATGTGCCGACCGACGACGAAGACATCGCGCCCAGCGAGGTAGTCCCAGTTGTTGTGCTGGGTCTGGGGGAGGCCGTCGGAGGTGCCGTAGTCGGTGTGGTCTTCCGAAGCGTCCACGTCTTCGTCGGTGGCGTTGTTCGTCCAGTTCGCGATGCGGGTCGGAGCGCGCTCGCCCTCGAAGGTGTACAGCGCGCCCGTGGCCGTGTACTGGTTGTGCTCAATACACCACCACGCCGGCGCGTCGTCTCCCCACTCGGCATAGGGGAAATACGCGGTATCTCCCGGCTCCAGCTGGTCGCTCCCGGTGGTGCCGGACACCGCATCCTGGGACGTGTCGCTGAGGAAGGTGTACCAGCCATCGATGCAGATCGGCCAATCGCCCATGTTGTCGACCAGGATGTCGTAGGTGCCGTAGCTGATGGTGGCAAAACCACGGTCCACCGCCTCGGCGAGCTCGATGCACCCTACGGGATCACACTCGTAGGCGCTCTCCTCTTCGGGGGGCATGTCGGCGGTGTCGATCGGCGAGGTGGCGGTGTCATCCGTCGAGGCGGCCGGCGCCCAGTCGGGCCACGCCTCGGCCGAGCCGCCGGAAGCCGGCGCCACAGAGTTGGAACAGGCAAACAAAAGGCTCAGCAGCACGACGCCTCCACCGAACGGACCATAGCACCGGCACCGCGCGCCCGCCGCCCGCAACTCGCGGCGATCATTCGCCTCCCCCGTAGAAGACCCAGGCCGAGCCGGCCCGGTTCACCCCGGCGGGGTCCGACTCGCTCGATCCGTACACGAAGTCGTCGAAGCCGTCGGCGTCGAGGTCGGCGGCGCCGGCGAGGGAGACGTTCACGTTGCTGCTCGACGAGTAGCCGTCCGCCGCGGCGCCATACCAGAAGCAATCGGCGACGGAGTAGTAGCCGGTGGCGACCGGCCCGTACGCGAGCCCGAAGCCGCCGTTGTTCCCCGCCGCCGTCTCGTCGTACCCCCAGACCCCGAAGAGCACGTCGGCGAACCCGTCCCCGTTGACGTCGCCCGCCGTCGCCACGTCGTGCCCGGCGTAGTCGCTCGCCACCACCCCGGCGATCGCCACATCCGCCGTGCTCAGGGCCACGGTGCCGCTCGGCGCGTGCTCGAAGATGAGCAGGTAGCCGACGTCCGCGGTGGTGGTATCGCCCTTGTCCGAGCCGATCGCGAAGTCGTCCGTCCCGTCGCCGTTGACGTCGCCGAGCGGGGCCGCCGCCGCCCCGAACCCGTCGCTCGCCGCCGGGCCGTACATCGCGGCGTCCATCGTGGTGGGGGTGTAGGAAGTGGCGCTCGGCGGCCCATAGAGGAGCCACGCGGCACCCGCGTTCGTGGCCGTGGTGTCGTCCTGGGCGCTCGCGATGAGGATGTCCGCGAAGCCGTCGGCGTCCACGTCCCCGGCGGAGCTGACCGTGTACCCGACGCCCTGGTTCGCCGCGGTGCCGAGGAAGATCACATCGGCGGCGGTCATCCTCTCGCTGGACCCCGTCGTTCCTCCATACCAGAGCCCGGCGATCCCGGCGTTCGCGAGCGTCGTCGCCCCGCTGACGTAGTCGTACTGGTTCGCCCCGACCAAGATGTCCGCCTTGTCGTCCCCGTTGACGTCGCCCGCTCCGGCGATCGCGAAGCCGACGTACGCGGCGTCGCTGGCCACCGTGCCCGGACTGATGAACGCCGTGCTCGCGCCGGTGGTGGGCGACAGGCTCTTGCTCGACCAGCTCGCGCTGCCCTTCACCAGGTACGCGGCGCCGGAGTCGGTGGCCACGTCGTTGACGAGGTGGGCCCCGATGAGCAGGTCATCCTTCCCGTCGCCGTCTACGTCGCCCGCGTTGGCGAGGACGTCGGCCATGTTGTCGCCGGAAGATTTGCCACCGACGAAGATCACGTCGGCCGTCGCCGGGGTCTCCGTCCCTGAGAGCGGGCCCCAGAAGACATAGGCGCGGCCCATGTTCTGGAGCGCCGTGGAGGTGTCGTAGCCGTTGGAGCCAACGACCAGATCGCCGTAGCCGTCCCCGTTGAAGTCCCCCATCGCCGTCGCGGTGCCGACGTAGTCGGTGGTGACCGTGCCGTTGATCGTCTGGTCAGCCGTGGTGACGGACACCTTGCCGCTGTACTCGCAGTCGACCGCCTCGCCGCTACAGTCGTCGTCGGTGTGGTTGTCGCAGATCTCGGTGGCGCCGGGGTTCACGGCGGTGTCGCTGTCGTCGCAGTCCGTGGAATCGGAGACGTACCCGGAGCCCGCGGCGCAGGCGAGGGTCGTGGTGGTCGCATCGCCGTACCCGTCGCCGTCGGCGTCGGCGTACCAGAGGCTCGCCGCGCCGTCATCGATCACGCCGTCGCAGTCGTCGTCCACGCTGTTGCAGAGCTCGGGGGCGCCCGGGTACGACGTCGCGGCCGCGTCGTCGCAGTCCGTGGCCGGCGCCGAGGCCGACTCCTCCCCGCTGTCGGAGCAGTCCACGTCCACGCTCGCCACGGTGGTCCCGGCGAGGTCGCGGTACCCGTCACCGTCGGCGTCGGCGTAGCAGGTCTCCCGACCGTCGCAGCTCTGATCGACCGCGTCGCCGATCGTCTCGGGAGCGCCCGGGTACACCGAGATGGCCGTGTCGTCGCAGTCCGTCGCGTCCGCGAGGTAGCCGACCGCCGCGAAGCAGGAGCTCTCCCCGACGGCCGGGTCGCCGTAGCCGTCGCCGTCCATGTCGGCGTACCACGAGGACTGGTCGATCACGCCCGGGTCACTGTCGTTGCTCACGCCGTTGCAGTCTTCGTCGACGCCAGCGCCGTCGCACACTTCGGCGGCGTCGGGGTTGATGGCCACGTCGCCGTCGTTGCAATCGTCGCTGTTGGACACGTACCCGGCGGGCGTGGTGCAGCCGCTCGCCGGTGCGCCGGCGTCCCCCCAGCCGTCGCCGTCGAGATCGGCGTAGTACCCAGAGGTCACCCCCTCGTCGGTGGCGCCGTCGCAGTTGTCGTCCACGCCGTTGCAGGTCTCGGTGGCGCCCGGGTGCACCGAGCCCGTGGTGTCGTCGCAGTCGGTGGTGAGCGCGGTCGAGAGCGCCTCGTGCGCGTCGGCGCAGTCGCCGTCCGCGGAGACGCGGGTGTCGCCGGAAGAGTCCAGGAAGCCGTCGTTGTCGTCGTCGTCGTAGCAGGTCTCGGTCCCGTCGCAGTTCTCGTCGCGCCCGTCGGCGAGCACCTCGGTCGCGCCGGGGTGGACGGCGCTGCGGGTGTCGTCGCAGTCGGTGTCGTCTGCCACGGCGCCGCTCGGCGCGTCGCAGGCGCTGGTCCCGGTCGAGGCGTCCCCGTAGCCGTCGGAATCCCCGTCGTCGTACCAGGAGGTCTGGCCGGTGGCCTCGGTGTCGGCGTCGTCGGCCGCGCCCGAGCAGTCTTCGTCGACGTTGGCCGCGTCGCACACCTCGACCTCGCCGGGGTTCACGTCCAGGTCGGTGTCGTCGCAGTCGAACCCGTTGAGGGTGTAGCCCGCCGGCGCGTCACAGCGGAGCAACGAGCGGGAGGCGTCGCCGTAGCCGTCGCCGTCCACGTCGGCGTACCAGGTGGACTTCCCGCTGGCGGAGCCGTCCGCGTCGTCGGCCGCGCCGGAGCAGTCTTCGTCCACGTTCGCGCCATCGCAAACCTCGGTGGCGCCGGGGTGCACGCCAACCGCGGCGTCGTTGCAGTCCGTCGAATCGGCGACATAGCCGCTCGGCCGAGTACAATCGACGTCGGACAGCGAGGCGTCGCCGTACCCGTCGCCGTCGCCGTCGTGGAACCAGGTGGCGACGTCGGCCGACGCGTCTTCGTCCGTCGCCCCGTCACAGTCGTCGTCGGCCCCGTTGCAGTACTCGGTGGCGCCGGGGTGGGTGGAGGCGGTCGCGTCGTCGCAGTCGGTGGCGGGATCCGTGCTGGTCCCCTCCCCTGCGTCGGCACAGTCGGCGTCGGCCGAGGCGCGCGTCGTGGCGGCGGTCGGGCGGTAGCCGTCGTCGTCGGCGTCCACGTAGCAGGTCTCGCCGCCGGAGCAGTCTTCGTCCACGCCGTCGCCGGGAACCTCGGTCTCCCCGGGGTTGGAGAGCGCGGAGGTGTCGTCGCAGTCGCCGCTGACCGCAACGTAGTGGAGCGGCTGGTCACATGCGCTGCGGGTGCTGGCGGCGGCGCCGTAGGTGTCGTTGTCGGCGTCGGCGTACCAGGTGGTCTTTCCCGTGGCCGAGGCGTCGGCGTCGTCGGCCGCGCCCGAGCAGTTCTCGTCCACGTTGGCGGCGTCGCACACCTCCACCGCGCCGGGGTTCACGGCGATGGCGGCGTCGTTGCAGTCGGTGGCGTCCGCGACGAAGCCAGCGGGCTGATCACAGTCCACGTCGGAGAGCGTGGCGTCGCCATAGCCGTCGCCGTCCGCATCACGGAACCACGTGACGACGTCCACCGAAGCGTCTTCGTCCACCACTCCGTCGCAGTCGTCGTCGAAGCCGTCGCAGGACTCGGTGGCGCCGGGATGGGCGGCCCCGTTGGCATCGTCGCAGTCGGTGGCGTCGGCGACGAAGCCGGCCGGCGCGCCGCACGCCATCACGAAGACCAGGGGATCGCCGTAGCCGTCGCCGTCGCTGTCGGCGTGCCAGAGCGAGGCGTCCGTCGCGTCGGACTCGTCGATGGTTCCGTCGCAGTTGTCGTCGATCCCGTTGCAGGTCTCGGTGTCGGCGGGACTCACGCTCGCCGACGCGTCGTCGCAGTCCTGGGCATCGGCGACGTAGCCGGCGGGCTGATCGCAGGCCGCGAGGGTCACCGCCGGATCGCCGTAGGTGTCGCCGTCCGCGTCGGCGTACCAGGTGTCGGCGTCTACCGCGCCGGCTTCGTCGATCGTGCCGTCGCAGTCGTCGTCATCCCCGTCGCACACCTCGGCGGCGCCCGGGTACTCGCTGAGGTCGGTGTCGTCGCAGTCGTCGGCGTTGTCGAGGTAGCCAGCGGGCTGATCGCAGGCGACCTGGCTGGTGGCGGCATCGCCGTAACCGTCGGTGTCGGCGTCCATGTACCAGCGGGTCGCGTCCACGGCGGTGGCTTCGTCGGCCACGCCATCGCAGTTGTCGTCGTCTCCGTCGCAACGTTCGACCGCCCCGGGGAACTCGCTGGGATCGGAGTCATCGCAATCGGTGGCGTCCGCCACAAAACCGCTCGGCGCGCTGCACGCCACCGCGGAGGTGGACGCCGAGCCGTACGTGTCGCCGTCAGCGTCCGAGTACCAGGTGAGGGCGTCCACCGCGGCGGACTCGTCGATCTGTCCGTCGCAGTTGTCGTCGGCACCGTCACAATACTCGACCGCGCCGGGGAAGTGGGCGGCGTCGGCGTCGTCACACTCTTCGCAGGCGGGGTAGCCGTCGCCGTCCCGGTCGTCGTAGCCCACCGAACCGTCGCAATTGTAGTCGTTCGGGTCCGTGCAGTCGGTCTCGGGCGCACCGGGGTGGTAATCGGCGTCCGCGTCGTCGCAGTCGCCACCGTACTCAGCAGCGTCCGCCGGCTGGGCGCAAGCGACCACGGTCGTGTCGGCGCCGTAGCCGTCGCCATCGGTGTCCACGTACCAGGTCGCGGCGTCCACGGCGTCCTCGTCGACATCCGAGTCGCAGTCATCGTCGAGGTTGTTGCAGAGCTCCACCGCACCAGGATTCACCAGGGCGTCGGCGTCGTTGCAGTCTTGGCAGGCGGCATACCCGTCGGAGTCGGCGTCCTCGAAGGCGACCGAGCCGTCGCAATTGTAGTCGTGGGAGTCCGTGCAGTCGGACTCGGCGGCGTCGGGGTTGTACGCCGCGTCGCTGTCGTCGCAGTCGCCACCCACCGCGGCGTAGCCCGCCGGCAGGTCGCAGGCCGTGGTGTCCTGCCCGTCGTCGCCGAAGCCGTCCGCGTCGGCGTCCAGGTAGAAGACGGCGGCGTCGGTCGCCTCTTCGTCCACCGAGCCGTCGCAGTCGTTGTCCACCCCGTCGCACAGCTCGGCGGCCCCATCGTGAACGGTGCCGTCCGTCTCGTCACAATCGGCGTCCCCCACGAAGCCATCGCCATCGTTGTCGGCCATGGAGCCGCCGCCGGAGTCGGGGTCCGTCGTGGTCGCGGGCTCACAGGCGGCCGCCAGCACGAGCAGGAGCAGGGACAGGCGCATGGGGACTCTCAGGAAGGCGCGACGTTAGCCCCGGGGCCCCTGACCCGCAAGCGACGATTCCCGCAAGCTCTGTCAACGGAAGAAGGCTGCGGAGACCGCCTACTTTGTGGCGGGCTCCGGCATCGGAAGCGGCAGCGGTTTCCGGTCCACGATGGCGTCCACCAGATCCAGCGTGATGAGTGAGGCGTTGCCCGTCCACACCACGGTGCCGTCCCGCACAAATGCGGCATGGGGAACGCCCGTCACGCCCCACGCTTCGCTCATGCTCCCGTCTTCCACGCCGACCGGAAACTTCAATCCACCAAGCTCCACGAACTGCTGAAGCATCTCGTCAGTGGCGCCGCGGGTCAGCGCGGTGACGGCCACGACGCCCAGCCCGCGGGCCTCGTACATCTCCTGAAGCGGCTGGAACCCGGGGACCTCCTGCTGGCAGTGGGGGCACCACGGCTCGAAGAAGACCACCAGGGTCACCGGGTGGTCGGCGAACGTCGCCGGCTTGTCCACCCAGCGGGTGATCTGGAGCGCCGGGGACGGCGTGCCGAAGCGCGCCAGCGAGGTGCGCCAGTCCTGGAGGATCTCCAGGTATGGGGAAGTGGGGTAGTCGCGCTCGAACACGTCGATGGCGGCGAGGGCCCCAGGGGCGTCAGCGCGCATGTAGTTCACCGCAACGGTGCCGTACTCTTCGTCCATCGTGGGTTTTGGCGGGAGCGGCGCGTCGGGGAGGGCCACGGCGGCCGTGGCGGTGCCGGCCGACGACCCGAGCGCCAACGGCCCGGGTTTGGGGCAGCCCAGGAGGGCGAGGAGGAAGAACATGCCTCAGTTCCCCGCGAGTTGCCAGATGGCGTCGACCAACGTGGCGGTGGTGGGCCAGTCCCAGTTCTCGCCGAAGACCGCGAGCTCGTCCTTCTTGCCGTCGCCGTCCTTGTCGATCTTGCTCGACGTGTTGGTGGCGATGGCCTCGAGTTGGTCCTGGGGCTTGCTGTCCTCGTCCCAGAACTCATAGGCGTTCACCCCAAGGAACTTCGCGCCCAAGTCCGTGATCCCGGTGACAGCGTCGCTCTTGGTGGCGCCGGCGGGGCACGAGCCCGCGGGCATCTCGTCGCCGTACTTGGATTCACGGAGGGAATTCTCCGTGATGAGCACCACCACCCGCTTGCTGCCCTTGCGGAAGCCCATGCCGCCCTGATCCCCTGCGCCCGCGACCCCGCTGTCGTAAAGTCCCGCCACCTTCCCGCCGAACGCGTCAGACTTCGACTTCTGGAACGGGGAGATGTCGGTGGCGCCGTCGAGCTTTCCGTCGCAGTCCTGATCGTAGCCCGTGCCGACGGTCGCCTGGCGGATCGCCTCGTAGCCGTCCCCTGGACCGTCGCCGCCCCACTCCAGCTCCAGCGAGCTGGCCGCGGCGTGCAGGCGGGAACGATCGGTGGTGATCTGGGTGCCGAAGGTGTACGGCACGCCGGCCCAGGCGGTGTACCACTCACCGTCGACATAATAGTCGTCGAAGCTTGCGATGCCGATGGCGACATCCGCCCCGCTGTCGAGGAGCGCGTCCACCAGGGCGGCGGTGTTGAGCGCCAGATCGGCGTGGTAGCAGTCGTAGAAGTAGGCGACGTCGATGAGCAAGACCACGTCCACCTTGCCCTCGGGAACGTCGGGCACCTGGGTGTCCGCACCGCCGGTCTCCCCGCTGTCCACCTGCGCCGACGTGTCGGTCTGCGGGTCGTGGCCGTTGCCGTGGGTGGGCGGCACTGGCTGGGCGGTGTTGCCCTTTGAAAGGTCGTAGTCCGAGCAGGACAGGGCCAGACCGGCGAGGAGCACGTAGCGCCACATGGCCAGCGGGCTAACCTCCCCGGGGCGATCGGTGCATCCTTCCTTTCGAACGCTGGGGCTGGCCGCGAGCTGCGTGTGGGCGCTGGCGTGCGGGAGCGGCGCGGCGGGCGCGGGCGACGGGCCACCTCCGATCGTCGAACCCGCCGCCGAAACCGAGGGGTCGAGCCCCCTGGCCCCGTCCACCGTTGACGGCGTCGAGCGGGTGCCTCCGCGCACCCCCGACGCGCTGGAGCAGCGCCGCGCCGCGCTGAGCGCCGAGGTGCGCGAGCTGGTCACCGAGCTGGAGGCGGCAGGCCGATACGACTGTTGTGTCCAGCACAGTTGTAAGCTGTGCGCCATGCGGGCGGGCGGCTGCAAGTGTGGCGAAGCGGCCCGTCAGGGCGCGCCCGTCTGCGAAGAGTGCGCCGAGATGTGGATGCGTGGGCAGGGCGCCGAGCCGGTGGACCCCAAGACCATCCACAGCTTCCTGGAAGCCGAACGCGCCATGCGTGGCGACTACGGCGAGATCTGCGGCAAGGCGCGGCTGGAGCAGGCCACGGACGGGGCGAGCGGGGTCGCCGCTCCGAAGTGATCGGGGCACAGGGGGCGCCAGACCGGCGTCGGTGCAGCGGAGGACCGCCCCAGGCGCCGGCCGGCGGAGCCGGCCGTGAACCGTCGAGGCCGAGGGGGGAGGCAGCCGATCAGAGGCCGTGGGGCCGATCGTGGGGGAACGTCCACCATGTCATCCCCAGCGCGGCGAACCCCAGGAGCGCGACGGCCAGCCGGGCCACGTTCTGCCGACGCGGTTCGCCCCAAATCCGCGTGGACGGCCAGCCAATCGCGCTTACACCGAAGCACGCGAATGCCAGCGGCAACCACGGGTGCCCGGGCGGGAGGCGATGGAACCGCAAGGCATCGGAGTAGACCGCGACGATCGCCACGAAGAAGCCCACGCCCGTGAGGACCTCGATCGGCCGGGAGCGCCGCGGCCACCGCGGCGCGAGGCCGCGAAGGGAGATCGGGATCAGCGCATAGAGCCAGGTCACGACCCGCCGATCCTATCCGAGCGCCAGGCAAACCACCCCGGCCACCACGACGGCGCTCGCCAGGAGGCGACGGCGGAGGTCACCTTCGCCGAGCGCGCGCCCTCCGAGCCACGCGGCGACGAGCATCGAGAGCTCGCGCGCCGGCGCGACGTGGCTCACCGGGGCGATCGTGACCGCCTGCAAGACGAGCAGGTAGCCCAACGGGCCGAGCACGCTCACCACGAGCGCCGGGCGCCAGGCCTCCCGCGCGTCCGCGCGGAGCTGCTCGCGGTCGGCGAGCGCACGGGGACCGAGGCTCAGCACGCGGAGGAGGTTCCCGGCGAAGTCCACCAGGACCACCGGCACCCCCACGGTCTTGACCGCCCAACCGTCCCACACGGTGTAGGCGGCAACCAGCGCGCCGGTCGCGAGCCCGAGGCCCGCGGCCCGCAGGTTGGTGCGACCGCCCGTCAGGAGAAAAACCCCGGCGACCACGAGGAGGGCGCCGGCGACCGCCAGCGCCGACGGGCGCTCGTGGAGCACCACCGTCGCCCCGACAAACGCGAGCAGCGGCCCCGTCCCCCGGATGACCGGGTACACCAGCGAGAGGTCCGCGGCGGCGTAGCTGTGCTGGAGCATCAGCGAGTACGCGAGGTGCAGGATGGCGGTGCCCATCAATGCGACGGCGACAGAGATCGTCCAAGCCGGGAGCCCGACCGCCCAGGCGAGCGGGAGCCAGAGGACCACGGCGCCGAGGGAGTACAAGAAGACGAAGTGGCGGACCTTCGCCGCACGTTTGGCGTAGAGGTTCCAGGTGGCGTGAGTGCACGCGGCGGTGAGGACCAGCGCGAGCGCGAGCGGCGGCATGGGGAGCGCCGCCTATCGCACTCGGTCGGGTCGCCCGCCGAGAACCCGATCAGGCGCGGAGCAGCCGCGCGATGTCCGCCACGTCCACCTGTCCGGTGAGGTCTTCCCGCTGCGCCACCGTGAGCGAGCCCCGGGCGAGCCCGTTCGCCTCCGCCACCTGCGCCGCGCAAAGGCCCGCGCCGAGCGCACCGCGCTGGGCCCACTCCACGCTCACCTGCTCCACGGAGACGTGGTCGAGGAAGCCCGCCGGATCGACGCCGGGAGACTCGTAGACCTCACCGAGCACGGCCGCCGCCACCGACCGCTGCTGATCGCGCCGCCGCTCCGCGTCGGCGGCATCGAGCCCCGGCACGGCGGGCAGGGACTCGTCCACCACCACGCTCACCCGGGCCGAGCGTTGTACCTCCGCCTTTGCGAAGAAGAGGTCGGCGGCCACTCCACCGTCCAGCGCGGGGCCCACCAGGTCGCGCACCGCCTCGGGGTCGTCGATGTTGTGCTCGCGGTCGATGCGCAGCGCGCCGACCGGCGCCGCCCGGTCCGCGTCGAGCGCCGCGCGGACCACGCCGATCGCTTCGTCCACCGACCCAAGCTCCACGACGTCTCGGAGCTCGTCCCCGCCGACGCGGTTGACCGTGGTCACCCGCACGCGGGTCGGCAGCGCCTGGGGAGCGCTCTCCGTCCCCCACACCTCCAGGGCGATCGACCCGCTCACTGCGCCCGCGCTCGCTCCCGCCCGCGCCGCCGCTTCGTGCCGCCACCTGACCCGCTCGTACGGCGCATCGCCATCCCTCCCCGCGACCCACTCGCCGCGACCCAGCAGGTCCGCCGCCGCGTGCGCGCGTTGGATCCACCCCGGCCCCACGCCGTCCACCCCCCCGGAGGCCTCCGAGCCGCCGCACACCCCAAGCTCCCATCGCGTGGGCGGGGTGGACGCGAGCCATGGCTCCACCACGTCGGTCCCGGCTGGACCGCCACCGATCCTGGCGAGGAGGAACCGCCCGGGCGCAACCGGGATCGTCCCCGGGAGGAGCCACTCCACGCCGCCCGCAACGCCCGCCTCCGCGGTGGCCGAGACCGCCACCTGCGCGGAGGCATCCGCCCCGACCACCGACGCCCCCTCCCCGACGCCGAACGTGCCGAGGAACCGGCCATCCAGCCGCAGCGCGAGCCCCTCCCGCGTCCGCTCCACCTCCAGCTCGCCCCCCACCATGGCACCAACGATCACCGCGAGGCGCCCCTCGACGGTCGTCCGGACTCGCATGCCCACCGGAATCGCCACCTCCAACAGCGGCGCCACGGCCTCATCCGGCAACGCGAGGAGCTCGTCCACCGGCACCCCGCGGACCCACTCCCGCACCCACGGCACCCCGAGCAGCGGGGGGAGCTGGGGTGCGAGCTCGTGAAACGGCATGGCGTCGAGGACCACGGAGGCCGCCTCCCCGAGCGCCCGGACGAGCTCCGCGATCGGCGACCCGGTCGCGTCTGCCGCCGCGGCGTTTCCGTCCGCAGCGACGTTGCCGTCCGCCGCGAGGTTGCCGGCCGCCGCCCCCCCCGCCCGCGCCTCGGTCGCGAGCGCGAGCTGGTCCTGACGGGCCGCGTTCGAGCCGAAGTTCGCGACGGGCCCTGGCGCCTCGGCGGTGGGAAGCTCGATCGTTGTCGCGGGCTCACGCTGTCGGGTCGATTCCATGATCGGGATCGTTGCACCCGCCGTGCCACCATCGAACCTGGCAAACTCGCGACCCAGCCGACGGGTGTCCGACGGGCGGTGACGGAGGTCGGGCGGCGGAGAGGGCCCGCACTCCGACCGACGCCGCCGCCGGGCCGCGATGGCGGGCGGCGCCCGTCCGTTTCGGGGATGGGCCCACGCCATCGCCCAAATGGCCTTTCTCCCTTACCCCTTCACCACGGAGTCGAACGTCTCCCCCCGCCACTTCCGCCACGTGGAACGTGCGTCATAGAGCGTGTGCGCCGCCGACTGGATCCCGGCGACCGCGTACTGGAGCCGCCCCGGATTCCAGAACTGTCCCTCGACCAGCTCGTGGTCCTTGTCGATGAGCCCCGTCTCCTTCGCCAGCTCGTGGAGCCGGGTATGCGGGTAGATACGGATGGGCTGCATCATCAGGAGCGTGAACAGACGCAGGTGCGAACCGAGCTCACGTCGCGCGTGAAGGAGGAACTGCACGATCGCCCAGAGTGACCGCCAGTCCTCCCCCGGGCTGTTTAGGAAGAAGCTGTACTCTACGTCCATGCCGTGGCGCTTCGCCACGTCCACGGTGTACAGCATGTCCTCGTGACGGAAGTTCTTGTCGAGGTTCCGGAGCATCCGGTCATCCACGTGGTCCGGTGAGAACGAGAGCAGGCCGCAGCCGGCGGCCTTCAGGGCCACCATCAGCTCGTCCGGGAGGGTGTTCCGATGCTCGTTGAACCAGGCGGACCACTTCACGTCGAGCCCCCGGCGCACGATCTCGTCGCAGATCGCGATCGCGTGGGTGGGCGGGATGTTGAAGATCTGATCGCACATGAACATCTGCCGCACGCCGTGGTCTTCGACGAGCGCCTGCATCTCGTCCACCACATCCGTTGGAGTACGCATGCGAACTCGGTGGCCGAGCAGGAACGTGTCCGAACAGTGGATGCAGTGAAGCGAACAACCACGCTTGGCCTGCACCCCCACCGAGACGAAGCTGGACGCGAGGTAGGGCGCGTGCGGGAGGAGGTCTCGCGCCGGGAGGCGGTTGTCCTTCCAGTCCACCCCCGGCGGCTGGCCGGTGTAGATGAGCTGGTCCCCCCGCCAGAAGTACATGCCGGGGAGCTGGCCGGGGTGCTCGAGGTCGTCGAGGAGATCGCGGAAGCGCAGCTCGGCTTCGCCCCACACCCCGATGTCAATCTCCCGCAGCCGCCGCATCATCACCTCGCTGTAGAGCGAGAACGCGGTGCCGCCGGCGACGATCTTGACGTTCGGCGCCACCCGCTTGATGAGCTGGATGGTCTTTTGCTGGGGCTCGAAGTCGTCCGTATGAAGGTGCGGCATCCCCACCTTCATGTTCCGGAGCGAAATTCCGACGACATCGGGACGGAACGACCGGACCTGCGCCTCCAACGCGGTGAACGGGTCGGCGCGGTGGAGGTTCACATCGAACAGCGCCACCTCGTGGCGATCCCGGATGTGCGCCGCGAGGTAGGCGAGGCCGAGGGGGTACACCAGCTCCATGTCGAGCGCGGTGAAGGCCTGGACGAGGAGCACACGCATCGTGGGGACCATAGCCGGACCGCCCGGCCGGCGCGTGTCGGGCGGGCTACGAGGGCGGGGGAGACGGTCCGTGCGCGTCCTCTTGAACGAGCCGCTGGCGAAGCATGGCTTCTGGCGCGTCGGCGGCCCGCTGGAACGATTCGTGATCGCGGAGTCGGTGGAGGAGCTCCGCGCGCTCCCCGCGATCGACCACGTGATCGGCAACGGGAGCAACCTCCTGGTCCCGGACGCCGGCCTCCGCGGCACCACGGTGCGCCTCGGCGGCGCCCTCCGCGACGTCATGGTGCTCGCCGAGTCGGGCGACGAGGTCACCCTCCGCGTGGGCGGCGGCCTGCTCAACGCTGTGCTGCTCCAGCGCATGGAGAAGCTCGGCTTGGGCGGCCTCGGCTGCCTGGCGGGCGTCCCCGGCACGATGGGCGGGGCCGTGGCGATGAACGCCGGGACCGCGCTCGGGGAGATCGCCGCCTGCCTCCTCGCGGTCCACGGACTTCACGGCGAGCGTCTGTCCCGCGCTGACCTCCCGATGCGCTACCGGGAGGGCGGCCTGCCCGAGGGCTTCGTGGTCGTCGCCGCGGACCTTCGCTGCACCCGGGCCGGAGTCGGCGAAGAACGAGCCAAGATCGCGGAGCACCTCCTGCGCCGCAAGGCCACCCAGCCGCTCGACCTGCCGAGCTGCGGCAGCGTCTTCCGCAACCCGCCCGGGGACTACGCCGGGCGGCTCATCGAGTCGTGCGGGCTGAAAGGCTGGCGGCACGGCGGCGCCTCCATCAGCGACAAACACGGCAATTTCATCGTGAACCTCGGAGGCGCCACCGCGGCGGACGTCATGACCTGCATCCGCACTGCCTGGGACACGGTGCGGCGTGAGCACGGCGTGCACCTGATCCCTGAGGTCCACGTTCTTGGGGAGTGGCCCGAGGGCGTGTGGCCGCTGCCAGAGTAGCGGCGCCCGCGGCGGTTTCCGGTTAGCTCGCCGTCTCCCTCCGAGGCCCCGCCGATGACCTCCACGCAAGCCGAGATCGACGTCAGCTACAGCGTCTCCAACGAGTTCTTCAAGCTGTGGCTCGATGAAAACATGCACTACACCAGCGCGGTGTTCCAGTCCGCCGATCAGTCGCTGGAGGATGCGCAGGAGAACAAGGCGCGCATCCTGTACGACTTCGCCGAGCTCGGCCCCGACAAGTCGGTGCTCGACATCGGCTGCGGCTGGGGGTCGATGCTCGACTATTGCGTCCGCCGTGGCATCCGGCGTGCCGAGGGCGTCACGCTCTCCACGGCGCAGGCCGAGTGGTCCCTCGCGCGGAGGCTCCCTGGGTCGGCCATCCACATCTGCGACTACCGCGACTGGAAGCCGGCAGAGCCCTACGACGGCCTGGTCTCCATCGAGATGATCGACCACCTGTGCTCACCCGCCCAGGCGCGTGAGGGCAAGGCGATCGACATCTACCGCAGCTACTTCAACAAGCTCGCGGAGTGGGTCGAGCCGGGCGCGCACTTCGGGTTCCAGGCGATCCTCACCAACCGCATCCCGCGCACCCGCCAGGACCTTTTGGACCTGCAGTTCACCGCCGACGTCATCTTCCCCGGCGGGCGCAACCCGCGTCTCGAGGAGCTGGTCGCCGCGGTAAACCCGAACTGGGAGATCCGCGAGATCCACACCCGCCGCGAGGATTACGGCCGCACCACCGCCGAGTGGCTCCGCCGCATGCGGCTGCACGAAGCCTACATCCGGGAAACCTGGGGAAATGCGCTCTACGACGACTACGAGCGTTACCTCGATCTCTGCGTGCGCGGCTTCGCCAACCACTGGACGGGCGACGTCCAGATGAAGCTCCGCCGCATCAAGTAGGGCGTTCGCGCTGGCGATGCCGACCATGGCTGGCGTCCTCATCAGGGCGCCAGACCACGTCGTTCCCGGCCACACCCGTCTCAGGCGCAACGACCGTCAGCGCTCCGCTTCCGTCCTTCGCGGTCCGACGGGCACTGGCACGGCGCCGCACCGAAGCAACGTACATCCCCAGCGCAAGCAGCAACGCCGAGGCGAGTCCGAGTACGTGCGACCGCTAGGGCCGCCCGCTCAAGCGCCAGCCGCAGCTCAGTCGGTGTAGCCGAAGTGGTACGGCGAATCCGGGCCCTGCTCCGGCGACGTGGTCTCGTTCGCGCCGTCGGACGCGAAGAGGTAGTACCACATGCCGCTGGAGTGCTGCGCGTCGGCCGGGATGGTGGCGGTGTATTCGCCCTCGGCCGCGCCGGGGACGAAGCCGATGCTCTTCCAGTCCTTGCTGCTGTCCGTCTCGTTCCGGTAGTAGAGCGTGGCGATGAACACGCCGTTGCCCTCGTCGGTGATCGTGGCGTCCATCACGACGGGCTCGCCGCCGGGCTGGTTCCCATCGAGCGCCTCGAAGAGGATCTCGGGGGGCGACGTGTCGCCCTCGTTGAAGCTCGTGTCGTTGCCGCCGTTGACGTTCGGCTCCTTGATCAGGCCGTCGCTACCGCAGCCGATCGCCAACCACAGGACCATCGTCATCCCATCTCCTTCGTCGACCACGCCAGTGTAGCGCGGCCAGCGCCGCGCCGCGCAAAACCTGAAGCTACTTCGAGCCCCCGGCCTGCAGGATGAGCTTGAACTTGGTGAACTGCTCGCGACCCGCCTGCAGGAGCACCTGGCTGACGGTGTCGTAGGGGGTGTTCTCGTCGGCGATCACCCGAAGCGCGCCGTCGAACGGCTTACCGGATGCCTTCTCGATCATCTTGAGCTGATCGCGCCGCACGCTCAGGGCCTTGCCGAGGGCGCCCCATCCGTCCGCCGTGTCCGGCTGGTGGTTCACCAGCCCGAAAACCTTGATCCCGTCGAGCAGAACGGCGCCCTGGGAGAGCGTGAGCGTGACCGCCGGCTCCAGCTCGTCGGGCGTGGAGCTCTTCGGCGGCATCAGGTCGTCGGTGAGCGTGATGTTGTCGGGCGCCGACTCATACTGCTTGATGAGGAACACCAAGATGATGGTCATGATGTCCATCATCGCGGTGAGGTTCAGGCCCTCGATGCCCCCGTCGATCTTGCGGTGCCGCCGGCGGCGGAGGAGCATCTCGTCATCGACGAGCCGAGACTCCTTGGCGTCGACGCTCATTTGTTCACCACGGTGGCCAACGTGACGTTGGGGAACAGCGGCTGGCCCGACACATCCAGACGCACCGCATCCATCGCCTTGATCACTTCCTTGTAGGGCACCGCGCGGTCCGCCGAAACCACGAGGTTGTCCGCGAGGTTCGGCACCGTGTCCTTGAGCTGCTTGAGCCGGGAGTTGAGCTTCGCCCAGTCGCCTTTCTTGATGGTCTCCGCGCCGCCAGCGCCGTTCCCTCCGGAGCTTCCTCCGAGGATCTGCATCTGCGTGGTGCCGATCGCCACGGTGAGGAACGGCTTCTGATCACCGCCGCCGCCGCCCGACCCGTAGGTGGGGGCGATGATCGGCGCTTGTTTCAGCTGCACGATGTACGCGGTGACCGTGACCATGAACATGATCAGGTTCACCATGATGTCGAGGTACGGGACGAGGTTGAGGTCCTCGGTGCCGCCTCCGCCACCGGCCATCGGCTACGCCTTCTTCTGCTCGCCCTCAGCCGGGCGGAAGCCGCTGCGGTACTGGGCGTGCACGTTGACGAAGTGGAACAGCGCGTGCTCGGTCTTCTCGACGATCTTCACCACCTGGTTGTTGAGCACCAGGTGCGCGAAGATGCAGAACACGGCGATGCTGAGGCCGAAGAGGGTGTTGTTCATCGCCTCGGAGATACCCTCCGAGAGCTTCTGGGCCTTCTCTTCGGCGGGGAGCGGACCGATGGCGGCGAACGTGCCGATCAGGCCGTTCACGGTGCCGACCAGCCCGATCAGGGTGGCGATGTTCGCGATGGCCCACAGCCAGCCCACGCGCGCCATGACCAGGGGCTTGACCTCCATCAGCGACTCTTCCACCGCCAGCATGGGGCTCTCCATGCCGTTGCGGAAGAGCTTGAGGAGATTTCGGGTGGCCCGAGAGAGCGCCGGCGACGGGCTTTGAGAGCACACCTTGGCGGCGGCCTCAATGTTCCCCGCCTGGAGATACCGGTCGACCGCGGCCACGAACGGCTTGTCGTTGATTCCGTAGCTCATGAACAGCGAGTACGTGCGCTCCACAATCACGGCAAGCGCGAACGCCACCATGAAGATGTTGAGCACCATGAACTTGCCGCCAGCCTGGAAGAACTGAATCACACCTTGCATGCACTCTCCATCCGTAGACCAGCTCTGCCGAACCGTCGGAAGTCGGGGAATGTGACCCCCTGAAGGGAGTCGGTCAAGTCAACGCTGCCGCGCCGTGAGCACACTCCCCCTTGCGGGGAGCAGTCACCGCCTGGAATCTACCACGTCACCGGCCCGACGCAGCCCCCTACCTACAAGAGAGTTCAGGGTACTGCCGGGGCTGCCGAGATTCCATCGCTCCACCGCGCTCTTTCCACTCCCGTAAAGGAACGGTGAGCGCGGAAGATCACCCGCCGCGGGTGGCGACCAGCGGGGCGATGAGCAGGCTCACCACGCTCATCACCTTGATGAGGATGGCCACGCCGGGGCCGGACGTGTCCTTGAAGGGGTCACCGACCGTGTCGCCGATGACCGCTGCCTTGTGGGTGTCCGAGCGCTTCGGGTGGCCGGGGAGCCCGCCCTTCTCGATGTACTTCTTGGCGTTGTCCCAAGCACCACCGGCGTTCGCCATGAACAGCGACATCGAGGCGCCGACCGCCAGCGCACCGGCGAGGGTGCCCGCGAGGGCGGCGGGCCCGAGGGTGTAGCCCACAAGGACGGGGCCGAGGACGGCGGTGAGGCCGGGGAGGATCATCTGGGAGAGCGCCGCGGAGGTGGCGATGTCCACGATGGCCTTCGGCTGGGGCTCGGCCTTCCCTTCGCGGAGGCCCGGGATGGTGTCGAACTGACGCTTGATCTCCATCACGATGGCGCCCGCCGCCTTGCCGACCGCAAGCATCGTGGACGCGCCGACCACGTAGGGCAGGACGGCGCCGACCAGGAGGCCGATGAGGATGGAGGGGTTGTCCAGCGAGAGGTTCATCGCGGGGAGCGAGGCCGCGGCGCGGGTGGCGCCGACCTCGAGGCTGAACGCGGAGAACAGCGCGATGACGGTCAGCGTCGCCGAGCCGATCGCGAAGCCCTTGCCGATGGCGGCGGTGGTGTTGCCCACCGCATCGAGCTCGTCGGTGATCTCGCGGACGGCCGGGGGGAGCCCGGCCATCTCGGCGATGCCGCCCGCGTTGTCGGAGATCGGCCCGTAGGCGTCGACCGTCATGACGATCGCGGTGCCGCCGAGCATGCCGACCGCGGAGAGCGCGATGCCGTAGAGGCCGAGCTCGCCCATGAAGTGGTTGGCGATGAGGGCTACGCCGGCCACCAGGAGCAGGCAGACCACCACGGACTCCATGCCCGCCGCCATGCCGCGGATCACGTTGGTGCCCGCGCCGGTCTTGGCGGCTTCCGCCACGCGCTTCACCGGGGTGTAGTGGCCGGTGTAGTACTCGGTGATGAGGCCGATGGCCGCGCCGCCGAGGGCGCCGCCCGCGAGGGCGATGGTGACGTTCTGGCTCACGTGGAAGATCGGGAGGATCACTGCGGTGATGATCACAAGCACGACCGGCGGGAGCACCATCGCGGCGCGGAGCACGGTCGAAGGGGTGCTGTTGCGCATCGCGCGCGCCGCGAAGATTCCAACGATGCTCACGACCAGGCCGACTGCGGCGAGCAGCAGCGGGAGACCGACCGCGATCTCCTTGGCGCCGGTGGTGCCAGGGCTGACCAGGGTGGCGATCGCCTCGGGAGGCGCCGTGAGCCCGATGGCCATGGTCGCGACCACGGCGGCCACGAGGCTCTCATAGATGTCGGCGCCCATGCCCGCCACGTCGCCGACGTTGTCGCCGACGTTGTCGGCGATGACGCCGGGGTTGCGCGGGTCATCTTCCGGGATGTTCTCAACCACCTTGCCGGCGATGTCGGCGCCGACGTCGGCGGCCTTGGTGTAGATGCCGCCGCCGATCCGGGCGAAGAGCGCGATCGACGACGCGCCCACCGCGAACGCGTGCAGGTTGCCGCCCAGCGACTCGCCGAGCGCGCCGCCCGAGCCGAAGTACACCGCCGAGAGCCCGATGAGGGCGAGCGCGGCGACGCAGAGGCCCATGACCGCGCCGCCATCGAGCGCGGTGAGGAGCGCGTTGGCCTTGCTGCCCCCCGCGGCCGCCTGCGCGGTGCGCACGTTGCCGTAGGTCGCGGCCTTCATGCCGACGAAGCCGGCGCCGAGGGAGAGGGCCGAACCCGCGAGGAACCACGAGGCCGAGATCCAGTGGTTCGGGAGCACGAGGCCGAGCGCCACGAAGACCACCGCTGCGTACACCGCGAGCACCTTGTACTCGGTGGTGAGGAACGCCATGGCGCCTTCCCGGATGTACCCGGCGATCCGCACCATGTCGGCGTTGCCCTCGGGCAAGGCGCGGACGCGGAAGTAGAAGAAGGCGGCGACGAACAGGCCCAGCACTCCCGAAATCAGGGGGAGGTAGAGCCAGGGACCGAGCGGACCGAGCATGGATCGTTTTCCAGGGCGAGCCGGGCCGAGAGGGCCCAGACGTGGGGCCGCCCTTCTGCCACGTTACGAGCCTCCGTGCAACCGTTCAGTCGATGACCTCGCCCACGAAGTCGTGGGCGGTCGCCTTCGTCAAGCGGACACGCCGGAGTTGGCCAGGGCGAACCGTCTCGTCGGTCTCGGACAGCCACACCTGCCCGTCGACGTCCGGCGCCTGGCTCGGGAGCCGACCGACGAGGACCAACGGGCTCTCCTTGCTCGGGCCATCGACGAGCACGATCTGCTCCGTCCCCACCAGTGCCTTGTGCTTCTTCTTGGAGATCGCGGCCTGAAGCTTCATCAGCTCCTTCTGGCGCGCCTTCTTCACCTTCTCCTCGACCTGTCCCGTCAGCTCGGCGGCGGGGACCCCGTCCTCGTTGGAGTAGGTGAACACGCCCACACGATCGAACTGCTCGGCCTCCACGAAGTCGCAGAGCTCGCGGAAGTCGGCGTCGGTCTCACCGGGGAAGCCAACGATGAACGTGGTGCGGAGCGTCACGCCGGGAATGGCGTCCCGGATGCGGCGGAGCACCTTCTCCTGGCCTTCCCGGCTCACCCCGCGCTTCATCGCCTTGAGCATCCGACCTGAGGCGTGCTGGAGCGGGATGTCCACGTACTTCAGCAGCCTCGGCTCCTCCGCCAGCGCCCGAAGGGCACCCTCGGGCACGCCGAGCGGATACACATAGTGCAGCCGGATCCAGGCGAGCTTCTCAATACGGGCCAGGGCGCGGAGGAGCTTGCCGAGGTCGCTGCCGTCCCCAAGGTCCCGGCCGTAGGCCGTGCTGTCCTGCGAGACCAGGTTCAGCTCGAGGACACCCTCGTCGGCCAGGCGCGAAGCCTCGGTCACGAGCGAGGGGATCGTGCGGCTACGCAGCCGCCCGCGGAGCTGGGGGATGATGCAGAACGCGCACTTGTGGTCGCAGCCTTCGGACAGCTTGAGGTACGCCGAGTGCGGCGCCCACGAGTTGACACGAGGCGCGGTGTCGTCGTGGAGGTAAACCGGCGTGTCGACGTAGCTGCGCGGCGCCTCCCCCTCGCGGGCCTCCAGCACGTCGGCGATACGGTGGTACTCGCCGGTGCCCAGGAAGTGGTCGACCTCGGGCAGCTCCAACTCCAGGTTCTTCCCGTAGCGCTGCACCATGCACCCGGTGACCACGAGCTTCTTCGCGCGGCCGGTGTGCTTGAGCTTCGCCATCTCCAGGACCGTGTCGATCGACTCTTCGGTGGCCGGGCGGATGAACGAGCACGTGTTGACGACGATGACGTCGGCGTCCTCGGGAGAGTCGACGAGCTCGAACGCTCCCTGACGGAGCTTTCCGACCATCACTTCGGAGTCCACCCGGTTCTTCGGGCACCCAAGAGAAACCAGGTGGACGCGCTCCATCTACTGCATCTGGTTGACGACGGTGACGCCGGGCGGAGCCTTGAAGGTAAACTGGGTGTCGGGGATGTCCCCGCCGAGCACCATGCCGTTGAACGTCATCTTGGTGACGCCGCCGGTCACATCGGTGAGCACCAGCTCCTGGAGCGTATACGTCTGCTTCTTGAGCGTGAGGTCGATCTGCTTGTAGGCGCCGGCGACCTTCGGCTTCAGGCTGACCACGTAGAACGGCTTGGGCGGCGTCGTGGGTGGGGCGAGCGTCGCGTCGAACAGCTCGGAGAGGCGACCGAGATCGTCGATGAGCTGGACCGGACCTGCGCCAGTGCCGAGCTCCTTCTGCATCGTGACCTGCTTGGCGGGCGCGGAGTAGACCCACTGGGTCGTACCGTCGGAGACGAGCGCCGTGGTCAGCGGCAGGCCCATCTCCATCCGGTACTTTCGAGGGCGCTCCAACAGGATGCGGCCGCTCTCCTTGAACTCGACGCCGGTGGCGGGGTTCTTGGCGCTCTGTACGAAGTCGGACCGGATCGCGGTGACGCCCTTGTACGTGGCCTGAACCAGCGGGAGGAGCTCGGCGAGGGTCTTGGGCTCGGCGGGCGGCGCGGCGGACACGGCAGCGGGCGCGGCGACGAGCACCACGAGCGCGGCGGCGGCGAGGGAGCGCAACGAGCGCAAGAGGACCTCCAGACGGGACGGCGGTTTACTCCACATCTTCATGGCTAGCAAGCCTCGGGGTGGCCCGAGCGGTACGCCGGCGGCGCAGGCTCCTTCGATGCCATGACGAACGCTGACGTTCTGCCTACCCCACGCGGCCGGGCTCCGGCGTGCTCGCGGCCTTGTCGGCCGCGTGCCTCGAATGACTCGGCACCGCACGCCTCCGCGGCGAAGCCGCACACCCGAGCCGCCGGGCTCCCCAGGGTCGGCGTCGTTCTCGACTATTCCTGCGCCAAGACCTGGCGCGGCTTCGACCGGCTCACGGTCGGCCTTTGCGGCCGACCTCCGCCGGCCGGGCTCCGGCGTGCTCGCGGCCTTGTCGGCCGCGTGCCTCGAATGACTCGGCACCGCACGCCTCCGCGGCGAAGCCGCACACCCGAGCCGCCGGGCTCCCCAGGGTCGGCGTCGT
>CAIXRH010000170.1 GCA_903921785.1 uncultured Pseudomonadota bacterium | reverse complement strand
GGCCGTTCGCGGCGGGCCTCGGGCCCGCCGGCGCCGCCGGGCGGTCCTCCGCTGCGCCGACGCCGGTCTGGCGCCCCTGTCGTTCATGCCGTCGACGGGCCGGGTGCAGGGGCCCCCCCTTCGGGCGCTCGCGCTTCTGCGGCGTCCGAGGTTCGCCCCGTCGTCGAGCCGCCCGGCGTCGCGCGGGAGTCCTGCGGTTCCGCGCCAGGACCCGATGGCACGAGCCGCTACGGCTTCGCTTCCTCGAACGCGGCTAGTGGGTGGCCGGGCACGAGCGGCGCGCCGCCGGTGGGCACCGCGGGGTCCACCCAGCCGAGCGTGGCCGCCGCCGCGGTGCTCCAGACCCCACGGAGCGCCTCCGCGTCCGTCAGCGCGGCTTCGGCCTCGCGCACCTGGGCCTCGATGGGCTCGAGCTCGTCGAGGGCGAGGCGGGCATCGGCCGTGGGCAGCTTTCCGGCCTCGGCGGCGAGCTCCACGCGTACGGCGCGCACCAGCGCCCGCGCGGCGGTCACCCGGTCCCGCGCGGTCGGCGCCGCTTCGAACCGGTGCGCGTCGTCGAGCAGCCGGCCCTCCGTGTGGCGAAGCGCCGTCGCGAGCGGTTCGGGCGGGGAGAGCCAGGGGCGTTCCAGGGCGGTGGCGAGGGTGGCGAGCTCGGCGTCCGCCGCGTGGACCTTCGTGGCCTGTTCGTCGATGGTGCTGGCGAGGACGCCGAGGGTGACGAGGAGGAGACCCCCGACGACCACGTAGCCCTGGAGGCTCACGCCGCGGGGGGCCGACGGCGCGTACGGCGGGTGGGGCGCGACCACGGGAACGAGCGGAGGCGCGGGGCCGGTCGGCGCCGCGGGCGCGGGTGTATGGGCGGTGGGCTGGGCGTCGTCGAAGTGCGGGGTGAGGGGCGGCGCGGTGGCCTCGACGGCGAGCGTGGGCCCCGCAGCAGCGAAGGCGGCGAGGCCGACGGCCGCGAGCTCCTCCTGGGTGGGGTCGTCCGGCGGGAGATTGGGGACGGGCGCGCTCGGTGGGGGGCCGGCGTCGTCGCGGTGGAGCTCGTTGTCCGCGACGGAGGCCGTCGGCACCCCGACCGTTCCCGCCGCGCCCCCGGACCCGCCGATCATCTCCGGCGCCAACCACGGGCGGGGCGCCGGGGCGGCGGGGTGGATGGGCGCCGCGGAGTCCCCCGCCCTCGGCGCCAGGCCCGCCTCGCTGACCGCGGCCCGGAGCGCCGCTACCGTCGCGAAGCTGCCAGCGTCCGCCCGGTCGAGCGCCGCGCGGAGCCGCGCCTCCCCCCCATCCCCGACCATCGCGCGGAGCAGCCGCGCCAACGCCGCGATGTCGGTCGCGGTCGTCGGTGTGAACCCCCCGCCGAGCGCCGCGGCCACCCCGAAGTCGGCCACCCGGACCATCACCCCGGCCGCCGTGTCGGCGAGGTGTACGTCCGCCGCGCCGAGCCTCCCGTGCACCACCCCCGCGGCGTGCGCCGCCTGCACGGCGTCGCAGAGCTGCGCGAAGAGGGCGGGAAGCTCTTCGGGGGCGAGGCCCTCGTCCGCGGTGAGCAGCTCTGCGAGCGTGGGGCCCGCAACCTCCTCGGTGACGAGGCCGAGCGCGCCGTCGAGCTCCACGAGGTCGCTCACCGGGAGGACGTTCGGGTGCACCAGCGCGGCCTGGGCCTCGATCGCGGCGAGCAGCCGCGCGCTGGCCTCGGCCTCGGGCGAAACGACCCGCAGGCGGTACATCGCGCCAATTCGTCGGCCGCGGACCTGGTACACCCGGCCGGGCCCCGGCTCGTCGAGCGCCCGGGCGACGACGTACCGATCCACGTTGGCGCCGGGGGTGAGCCTCACGCCGGGCCCCATATCGGGTAAGCTGCGCGTATGTGGCTCCTCCTCGCGACCTCCGCGCTTGCCCTCGACCTCGATGTCACCGTCCACCCCCCCAAGGGCCCGGCGGTCGACGTCACTTTTCACGACGTTGCCCCCGGCCCGGTGCCGGGCGCGCTCCTCGCCGACTGGTTCGACGGAAAGCAGTGCCGCGTCGTCTTCGACATCCGGGAGCGGAAGGACGGCGGCTACGCCGTCGGCATGGAGATCGCCGAGCTGCGCACGCTGGAGGATGGCACCATCCAAGCCGTCGTCGCCAAGAACACCTCGCTGAAGCTGGCGGATGACAAGCGCAAGGTGCTCAAGCTCGATCGCCCGCTCAGTGATGGCGAGGCCGAGTCCTGGTCGATCGAGGTCAACAGCGCCCCGTCGCCGACGAAGAAGCTGGCGCCGTCGAAGCCCGAAGGCGAAGCGGGCGGCGAGTAGCCGGCGCGTGGTGCGTCGGGGCGCCTCCTTCCGGGCGTTGGGGGCGGTCCTCACGGCGGAGTTGCGTCAGCTCCTGCGCGACACGAACACGCTGCTGTTCAGCGTGCTCTTCCCGCTTTTCCTGTTCCCGCTGGTGGTCTGGCTCTTCTCCCAGGCCGACGCGCTCGCGGACGGCTGGGCGGAGGGACTTCGGCCGCGCGTGGCGGTGCCCGCGGAGCTGGCTTCCGAGCTCCCGGACTCCGTCGAGGTCGTCGCGCCGGGCGCCCCCGCCGACGTCACGGTCGGCCTCTCGGGCACGGCCGTCACCGTCCGCTACCAGGGCGCCGACCCGGTGTCGTCGCTCGGTCAGGCCCGAGTCGTGGAGGCGCTCGACCGGCCCTGGGAGGTGACCAGCCACGACATCGCCCCCTCGGACCAGGCGTTGTCCGCCGTGCTCGCGCGGATCCTCCCCGGGCTCCTGGTCGTGCTGGCGATCATGGCGTCGATGTTCCCCGCCGTCGAAGCGGTCGTCGCCGACCGTGAGCGCGGCACCCTGGAGACCAGCCTCGTCACCGCCGCGCCGGGCTGGGTCTTCGTGGCGGGGAAGCTCGCGAGCGTCGGGGTCATCACGCTGGTGGCGATGGTCTCCACGCTCGCCGGGGCGCTCGTCACGCTGGTGCACCTCGCCAGCCTCACCGGCGCCACCATCGGGCTTCCGCCCGCGCGAATCCTCGCGATCGTCCCGCTCGCTTCGGTCACGGCCCTCGCGGGGGCCGCGCTCGCGCTCTTCGCGGCTGCGCCGGCGCGGAGCTTCAAGCAGGCGCAGAACACCGTCACCGCCGCCACGACGGTGCTCATGGGCGCCGCCTGCCTCGGCATGCTCCCCCACTCGGAGCTGGCGGGTGGGCTCGGCTTTGTCCCGGTCACCAACGCGGTCTTGGTGATGCGCGAGCTGCTGCTCGGCCAGACGCCGTACGGCTGGGCCGCCGTCGCCGTGGCCGAGCTCGTCGCCGTCGCTGCCTTCGCCACGGCCTGGACCACCCGCTCGCTCGGCCGCTTGGAGGCCCGATGATCGTCGTCGACCAGCTCCGCAAGGCCTTCGTGGACCCCGAAGGGCGCCCCGCCCTCGCGGTCGATGGGGTGAGCTTCTCCGCCGGCCCCGGCGAGATCGTGGGGCTCCTCGGCCCCAACGGCGCCGGAAAGACCACCACCATGCGGGTGCTCGCCACGCTCGTCTCCGCCGACTCGGGCACCGCCACGGTCGCGGGGCACGACGTACGCACCGCCGCCGTGGAGGTGCGCCGGAGCATCGGGTATCTCAGCGCGAACACCGGGCTCTTCGGGCGCCTCACGCCGCGCGAAGTGCTGATCTATGTGGCCACGCTCCAGGGCTGCGAAGACGCCGAGGCCCGCGCCGAGGCCCTCCTCGACCGCTTCGACATCCGCCGCTTCGCCCACGCCCATTGCGACAAGCTCTCCACCGGCATGAAGCAGAAGGTGAGCATCGCCCGCGCCGTGGTGCACGATCCGCCCGTGCTCATCTTCGACGAGCCCACCTCCGGGCTTGACGTGCTGGTGGCCCAGGAGCTCTTCTCCTTCCTCGAAGACGCCCGGGATCGTGGCCGCTGCGTGCTCTACAGCACGCACATCATGGGCGAAGCGGAGCGGCTGTGCGACCGCCTCGTCGTCATCCACCGCGGTCGGGTGCTCGCCACCGGCACCCTCGCCCAGCTCCGCGATCAGACTGGCGAGACGCGCCTCGAAGACGTGTTCATGCGCCTGGTGCGCGGCGATGGTCCGCGGTGAAGGAGGGTGCGCTCCGCGTCGAGGCGAGCCCGGGCCGCGTGCTCCGGGTCATCGTCACCGCGGAGCTGCGCCAGCACCTGCGCGATCCGCTGACGCTCGTCTTCATGGTTTTGGTGCCGCTCGTGCTGTACCCGGCGCTCGGGGGGGTCGGGCACCTCGTGGTCTCGCGCGCCCAGGCCTCCGCCGACGCGCGGGTGCTCGACGTCGCGATCGAGCCGGCCATCGACCTCCCCGCCAACCTCCGAGCCGTGTCTGCCGATCCCGAAGCCTCCGTACGCGACGGCTCCGCGGATATCGGGGTTCGCCGTATCGGAGATCAGGTCGACCTCTGGTGGGACAGCCGCTCCCCAGACAGCATCGATGCCCGGGGTCGCGTGGTCGAGGCGCTCACCGCTGCCCGGAAGGCGTCGGCGGAGCGGCAGGTCCGCGCGGAGGACACCGATCCCCCCGAGCGTCGCACGCGCGAGAGCGCCGCGAGATTTCTCCCCGCGCTCCTGCTCTTCACCATGCTCACCGGCGGCCTCTACACCGCCCTCGATCTCATCACCGGCGAGAAGGAGCGCGGCAGCGTCGAGACGCTGCTCTCCACCGCGGTTGATCGCCGGCTCGTGCTCTTCGCCAAGTTCCTGGTCGTCCTCGGATTCACGGTCGTGTCAACGGTGCTGTCGTTGGCGTCGAGCTGGGTCAGCGCCCAGTGGGTGCTCGGGCTGGCGCTGCCCCCGACTACGATCCTGCTCTCCCTGGCGTTGTTCGCGCCGATGGCGGTGCTGCTCGCCGCGGTGCTGGTGGCGGCTGCGGCGTGGGCGCCGGACTTCAAGAGCGGCCAGGTGCTCACGACGCCGCTGTTGATCCTGCCCCTCGTCATGGCGGCGGCCACGTTCGTCCCCGGGCTCACGCTCACCCCGTTCACGGCCGTCCTGCCGATCGCGGGGTTGGCCCTGGCTACGCGTGAGGTCGTGGCCGGGCGAATCGACGGCTTCCCGTTGGCCGTGGCGTTCCTCTCCACCTGCGGGTGGGCCGCGGCGGCGCTCGCCGGGGGCGCGCGACTCCTCGGTCGGGAGGACGTGATCCTCGGCACGCGCGGCAGCGCCCAACGTCGCCTTCGTGGCGACTTCCGCGCCGACGCGCTGGGGCTCCTCGCGGTGGCCTTCCTCGCGCTGTGGTTCATCGGCCAGACCGCGCAGGCCGCTGACGTCGTCTGGGGCACCTTCCTCACCCAACTCGCGCTCTTCGTGCCGCTCGCGCTGCTCGCGCCATGGTGGGTGGGATTGCCGGTACGAAGCACGCTTCGGTGGGGACCCGCGTCCGCGACGGACTGGGCCCGGGGCGCATTGCTCGGGCTCTGCCTCCCAGGGGTCGGCCTCACCGTGCAGGCGCTCCAGGGGCTCGTGCTCCACTCCCCGAGCTCGCTGTTCGAAGGCGTATTTCCCGCCGACTCACCGCTCTGGCTGCTGGTCTTCGCGTTCGGGGTCCTCCCCGGCGTATGCGAGGAGCTCCTGTTTCGCGGCGCATTTTTCGGGCTCTGGCGTACGCGGGCCGGGCCCGTCGTGGCGGTGATGGGGACGGCTGTGGCGTTCGGCGCGTTCCACCTCAGCGTCTTCCGGTTCTTCCCGACGGCCGCGCTCGGCCTGGTGCTCGGCCTCTTCTCGCTGCGCACCGGGCGGGTGGGCCCGGGGATGTTGGCGCACGCCCTCAACAATTCGGTGGCGATGGTCGCGCTGTCCTACGGCCTGGACGTCGGGTTCAGCTGGCCGATGGTGGTCCTCGGCGCAGCGGGAGTGGCGTTGGCCGTGCCTTGGCGTCGCGGGGTGGCGGCCGTCTGAACGCTCTGTTTTGGGGCGCCATACACCGGGGTGCCCCCTACAGCAGGCTCAGGCGCAACGACCGTCACCGTCACCGGGAGGCGCGCGCCGCCGAAGCCCGTTAGCGGCGCGCCATGCGGTTCGTCGACGAGGTGGAGATTGAGGTGCAGTCCGGGCGGGGTGGCCGCGGAAGCGCGTCGTTCCGCCGGGAAAAGTATGTGCAACACGGCGGGCCCGACGGGGGAGATGGCGGCCGCGGCGGCCACGTCATCCTCAAGGCCGACGCGCGGCTCACCAGCCTGCTCGACCTCCGCTCGCGCGCCCACTGGCGCGCCGGCGACGGTACGCCGGGCGATTTCCGGCAGATGACCGGCGCCGCGGGGGAAGACCTCGTCATCCCCCTGCCCGTCGGCACCGTGGTGCGGGACGTGGCGGAGGATGTGATCCTGTTCGAGCTCCTCACCGACGGCGAAGAGCGCATCGTGGCCGAAGGCGGCACCGGCGGGCTGGGGAACATCCACTTCAAGTCGTCCACGAACCGGGCGCCGCGCACCACCACGCCGGGCGGGCCGGGGCTGGCGCGGCGGGTGCTCTTCGAGCTGAAGCTGGTCGCCGACGTGGGGCTCCTCGGCTACCCCAACGCAGGAAAGAGCACGCTGATCTCGGTGATCTCCGCGGCGCGGCCCAAGATCGCCGACTATCCGTTCACCACCCTGGTCCCGAACCTCGGGGTCGTCGCGATCGGCGACGAGGGCGCGTTCGTCGTCGCGGATATCCCGGGGATCATCGAAGGCGCCGCGGAGGGCAAGGGCCTCGGCCACCAGTTCCTCCGGCACGTCGAGCGCACTCGTATGCTCCTTCACCTCGTGGCCCTCGGCGAGGATGAGCTACCCCCGCTGCGCCGCTGGGAGGTCCTTCGCGACGAGCTGCGTAGGTACAACCCGGAGATGTTGGAGCGGCCCGAGCTGGTGGTCCTCACCAAGTCCGACACCGCCGAGCCCGAGGCGGTCGCGGCGGTCCAGGCGGCGTTCGGGGCGCAGGGCGTCCCCACGATGACCATCAGCGCCGTCACGCGACAGGGGGTGCCCGCCCTCTTACAAGCGGTGTGGACGCGCCTCCGTGAGCTTGCTCCTCCTCCTGAGCCTGGCCTGTAGCAGCGGCGGCGCTCCGCCGGCCGCGCCGGAGAGCTATCCGCAGGCCGCGATGGGCACGACCTTCGCCTCCACCGAGGCGTTGGGCGCCTACATCCTGGAGTCCCACGTCGACACGACCACGGTCCGCGGCACCCACAGCGAAGAGGTGAGCGAGACGACCCGCCTCCGCTGGCAGGACAGCGACCACTGGCACTGGGAGGACGTGCGCGACGGCAAGCGGCTCACCGAGGTGCGAGTGTGGGAGGGCGTCGCGTGGCGCGCCCAGGGCGCGGGTCAGCTGGAACGGCAGCGGGACCCCGCCACCTCCTTCACCGACCTCCGCCTCCACTCCGACCCGTGGACCGAGGCGCTGGGCACGTTCGTGGACCGCGTCGAGTACACCCAGGCCGGCGAGGAGGACATCGAGTCCCGGAAGGTCTGGCGCTACACCTTGGGGATGCTCCCCGCGCCCCCGGGCGGAGGCCGGAGTCGGGAGCTCCTGTCGCTGGAGGGGCAGCTTTGGATCGACCAGATCACCGCCGTGCGCCTCGCCGGCGATCTCACGCTGCAAGCTCGTTTCCGTGACCAGGTACGCACGACGCACCTGCGGTTCGCCATGGCCAGCCTCGGCGGAGACGCGGGGGTGGAAGCGCCCGCCGCCGCAGACGCGCCTTGAAGGCGGGCCTGGGCGTCGCTACACTGTGCGCGGTCCGCTTGTCCGCCACCCTCACGATCGTCCTCGCCGCGCTCGCCACCCCGGCGCGAGCCTGCCCCTACGAGGAGACGCTCGCGGTGGCCCGGGCCGACGAAGCGCAGGTGGCCGATGCCGCCGCCGCCCACGCCGCGCACGACGCCGAGCTCCTCGGCGCCAACGCCGCGTGGACCACCGGGCTGATGGCCCGCCGCGTCATCAGCGATGGGCGAGACTGGAGCTTCACCGGTCAGATCGCCGCCACCAGCAACGACCTTCCGTCTCGGGTGGCGGCGCCCTACCGCACCCAGGCCGCCGAGGGCGCGATGCTCGTCGGCACCGAGTTGCTCGAGAACCTGATCCTTGGGGGGCATTCGGGGTCCACCCTGAAGCTCGCCGGTCGGAGCCTCCGCGGGGAGGACGGGGTAGTCTACGTCGTGATCACGCGCTACCAGGTCATCAATTCCTGACTGCGCCATGAGAGGTGTCATCATCGAAGGTCAAGAGCTCGCCATCGCCGCCGCCCGTTCCGCAGCCAGCCGCAAGGCCGAGGACATCGTTATCCTCGAGATGCGCGGGATCTCCTCCTACTGCGACTCGTTCGTGCTCTGCCACGCGACCAACCGGCGCCAGGTGCGCGCGATCGCGGAGGGGATCGTGGAGGACCTCAAGCTCACCGGCAAGCGCACGGTGGGCATCGAAGGCCTCGATGCCGCCCGCTGGGTGCTCATCGACCTGGGCGACGTCATCGTCCACGTCTTTGATGAGCCCATGCGCGGCTTCTACGACCTGGAGTCCCTCTGGTCCGACTCGCCGCGGATCGACGTCGAAGGGCTCACCTCCACGATGCCGCGTCCGCGCAGCACCCGTCAGCCGGCGCACGTGTAGGTGGAGCTGGTGGTCGTCACAGGGGGTGGCCGCGCCGCCCCCTGGGTGGACGAAGCCTGCCGGGACTGGAGCCGCCGCATCGAGCGCACGTTCCCGATCCGCCTGGTGGAGAAGCTCCCGAAGCTCACCGGTCGGGCGCGCATCGTCGCGCTCGACGAACGAGGCGAAGAGCGCACGAGCGAGGGCTTCGCGGAGCTGCTCGAGGCGGGCGCGCGGGTGGGCGCCCACCCGCTGGTTTTCGTCATCGGCGGGCCCTATGGCCTCGACGCCGAGGTGAAGGCCGCGGCCTGGAAGACGATTCGGCTCTCCAACCTGGTGCTCAACCACGCCGTCGCGCGGGTCGTGCTCGTCGAGCAGCTCTACCGGGCCTGCTCCATCCGTTCGGGCAGCCCCTACCACCACGGGGATTGACGGCCGGTCCCCGGTGCGCACGTTCGCCGGCATGCTCGACCTCGTCGCGATCCGAGAGTGCCTTTCCTGCGGGGGCGAGGTGGACGCGGAGCCCCTCTGCGGGGACTGCGCCTATGCGCTCTCCGCCCGCCTCACCCCGCTGCACACCCGAAACACCCTGATGCGGCACGGCTTCGCGATCGGCGCCTACTCCGGTCCGATCGGCGCACTTGTGCGTCGCGCGAAGTTTTCCCTCGACACTCGCGCCGTCGAGCTCCTCGCGGAGGCGATGCGCCGCGCGCTTGGCGAGGGCCTCGGCTTCACACCGGATCGGATCGTCCCCATCCCCACCACCCCTTGGCGCCTGGCCCAGCGCGGCTTCCACCTGCCTGAGCGCCTCGCGGACGAGGTGGCGGCCCACACCGGCGCCCCGATCGACACGGTGCTCCGCCGCCGTTGGGGCAAGGCCCAAGCTGCGCGCACCTTCGCCGAGCGCCTCGCCGCTGGCGGCGATCTCTTCGTGCCCCGCCGCGCCACCTCCGGGCACGTCCTGGTCGTCGATGACGTCCTCACCAGCGGGGCCACCCTCCACGGCGCTGCCGCGGAGCTCCTCGCCGCCGGCGCGACATCGGTGTCGTGCCTCGTGCTCGCCGCCGCCGGCCCGCTTCGGCGCGTGCCCGTCGGGATTTCCTGACAACGTCCGAAGGACCGTGACCCGACTCGCGCGTATTTCTCCTACAGGTCGGCGACCGCCGGCCGAAACGGGAAGTGAGGCTGCTGGAACGAAAGTTGCAACAGCCTCGGGTGTCCAAGGAGCCAGCGATGACCACCACGATCGACACGGACCTCGGCGAACTCATCTCCAGCTTTTACGAGCACTTCCTCGCGATGTACGGGGATGAGGAGCTGGCTGCTGTGGCGACCGCGGCGGTGATCAACGACCTCTTGGGACAGGCGACGGCGCGCACGCACGAAGCGGCAGCGTAGTCGCATCCGGCTGGCCGCGCGTTGGAAGGGGCAGGGGAGGCCACTTCCAACGCGGGCTCTGCCTTTTTTGGGGCTCAGTGACAGGACGTGGTCGTGCCTTCGATGGTGCAGTTGTACGACGCCCCGCCGTGGACCTCTTTCGCCGTCGCCACCACGCCGCCCTTCGGGAACATCTTGCAGCTCCCGGAGGTCGGGACCCCGCTGACGATCGCGGTGCCGCCGGACACGGACTGCCGCTGCTGGAACCCGCCGTCGCACGCGATCTCAATCTTGGTGGGAATCTGTGTGCCCGTGAACGTGACGGAGACGGAGCCGGTCGCGGAGGGGCGCGGCGTGGCCACGGGCGGGGGCTTGCTCCCGCCGCCGCCGCCGCCGCCTGACGGGTGGGGCTTGGGCGCGGGCGCGGGATCGGCGGGTGGGTCGGGCTCTACCGGTGGGGCCATTGGGGGCGGGGTAGGCGCGGTGGCGACGGGCCCCGGCTTGGGCTCGTCCTTGGTCAGGTAGAACTTCCAGTACATCACGCCACCCGCCGCGAGCGTGGCGAAGCACACCATCGCGAACGCCACGAAGATGAGCGCGTACACCCGGGTGGACTGCATGCGGGACTCGTCCGCGGAGCCCTGGGAAGGCGACGGCCCCGCCACCTGGAAGGGCGTCTGCGCAGCGCCACCGAGCCCGATGCCGCCCGACGCGCCGCCCAGCCCGATTCCTCCAGGGTTCTGGGCGAGCTGGGGCGTCGGCATCGGGGCCGACCCGGGGGCCGGCGGCGCGAACTGCGGCGGGGAGGATGCGCCGACCGGGCGCGCTCCGGAAGAAGGAGGCTGGAATCCAGGGGAGGCCGGCGGCGGGGTCGCCTTCGGACGCTCCGTCTTCGGCGCGGGGATCGCGAAGAACGCGGTGGCGCTCGGATCGCCCTGCACCTCGGCCTGATCTTCGTTGCCCAGGGGGAGCATGGGCAGCATCCCGTTCTCACTCGGGCTGCGCGCCCCGATCGGCTTCGGCGCCGGCTTCGCCGGGGTGGTGGGGCGGCCCTTCACGCCGGCGGGGAGCACGTCGTCGTCCAGGGGGACGGAGGGCCGGGTCGCCGATGCGCTTCGGGGGGTGATTTTCGGCGGGGCGCTCGCGCGGGGACCCGCGACGGGCGGCGCGACCGGCGCCGGGGGCGCCGGGGGCGGCGGGGCG